>CAZFMS010000007.1:0-38901 GCA_964520125.1 uncultured Planctomycetaceae bacterium | reverse complement strand
GCCCGAACTGCCGAGGCCGGAGGTCAAGTCGACGGTGGAGGCCGACACCTGAACGGCCCCCATAGCCAAGGCCAGCGCGCAAGCCCAGTGCAATGCGCGCGCAATGGGGGCGTTTCTTCCCCTGCTCCCGAGTTTTGTATTTGGCATTAGCGCAACCTCTCTAGCAGGATGGACGCGGCCCCTTCCCCCGGTGGTCGCGCAGACCCCCCTGCGGATGTAGTGCGCAGCCGGAACGAGCCACGGTGGCGTTCAGCGGCAACGCGTGCTTCACTACCTTAATTATACCCCCCAGGGGCCCTGATCAGGATTCCGGGCACGGAGTGTTCACACCAGATAGGGGCCGAGAACGTAGCCGGGGCGATACTATTTCCATTCGTGACAAGCCATTGTCCCTTCGGACCGCGGGGCCGGCAGCACCATTGTTGCGACACGTATCAACTGCAACACCTGTAACGACATTGGAAGAAAGTCGCTCACCGTCCGTTCCACTGGCAACCGTGGCTACGGCACAGACTCATTTCCTTTGCGCGGGAATTGTTCGCTGGTGATTGGTTATCGGTAACGGCTCGAGGTCGGGCGACGAGCGCCGCGTTATGAGACGTGTTGCCGAACACACACTACGTCGCGTGCAGTGGATAGCGCCCCAGGTTGGCGTCTAACGTTTGCCACCTAGTGTTCGCCCGGTAACTAACGGAGGACTTTCGCGACCGGCTGATCAAACCGACAGCACTTGCGGCCCGGCCATCTGGCTCGGCTTGGATCTCGGATGCCGCGCCGTTCAGTCGACGGTGAGTCCGGTCATTCTCTCGGTGTTGCGGGGCAGGCCAGGGAAAGCTTGGCGGGCCATCGCGACGACCCTCATTATTCACGGGTCGTGCATTTCGCCAGCCGGCCGGCCGCTGTTCACAGATAAGGTCTCGCAGGAGCAGCCCGGCGGCCGGTGGGTTGCGGCGAGGGTCTGGAGGGACGGCGAGCGAGGTGAAGCCCTGGCCGCCGCCGTACTACAAGCCGAGGAGGGTCAAAAGGCCGGCCACGACGTTGGCGTAGCTGGTCAGCACCAGATCGGTAACGGTCCGGCTGGCCGCGCCCATCGTCTGGTAGAGCACATTGCCGGCCTGCCCATCACAGCCAGCAAGGCCGGCGACCGCCAGCACGGCCAGCAACCGGGCCGGCAATCGCCAAAGGGAGGAGCCGCCGCGCGGGGCCGATCCTCTCGAAGCCGCCCCCCTGTCGCTTGATGATCTTCCGCCTATCGACAACCCCGGTTTCCTACGCATGGTCTCGGTCCTCCGTCAGAATGCAACGGCGCGGTGGATGGTGTCCTATTGTCTGCCGGCCGCCGGGAATCCCACCAGCCCAGCGGCGTGGACCTTTCAAGGCTGGCCCTGCGGCCTGCTGCCTGAGGCCTGAGGCCTGAGGCCTGCTGGATCGATATCTTAGCTCACCCCTCTCAGCAGCACGCCGGTGCCGAAGTGGGGATCGTGACACCCGATGCAATCGGCGGCGTTGTCGACGCCGTGGGCCTCTTCGCTGAGGTCCTCGGGCTCGTCATGGCAGTCGATACAGGTATCCGGAATCGGCTGTAGCAAGAGGCTGGCCAGAGTGCTGCGGTGCAGCTGGTGGCAAATCAGGCAGTCGCCGTCGGCGACCGGCGAATGACCCACCTCCTCGCTGAAGTAACGTCGATGACAGCCACGGCAGGCCTCCGGCAGGTCTGACCGCACCTGCATCTGCTGAGTCGAATCATGGCAACTGGTACATTTGTGCTGGGCGTAGGGCGGATGGACAGAGGCGAACTTTGCCGCCGGAGGGGCCAAGGTCGGCCGATCCGGCCGTTGCGGATCCCCCTCGGGCGAGGCAGCCTTGGCCTGTGTTTCGTCAGGGACCTCGAAGAAGAAGTGCTTGGCTCGCTCACGCGACTCGGGAGAGCAACCCAGCACGACACCCAGGCCGACCAGTGCAGCCCCCGCCACGACCACCAGGAACCTGGGCCCTAGATAGTCAAGAAACCTGAACATGGGAACCTCTCGCACGGGAGTCCATCAAGATTGGGCCATCCACTCGCGGCCGCCTACCATACACCCTGTCCCCGGAAGATCAATGCCGATCGCCGGCTGATCGCCCCCCCTCGAATGCCGGAACGCTTGCTGGTCCTGCGGTCGGTCTGGGCCCCGACACCCTCTCGGCGCCGCGGCGGGATTGGGCGGGGTCGAGTTTCCTATTGCCACCTGAGGACCTATCGGCTATAGGGCGCGTGTTTGCCGATCTAAGGGGTAAGCGGCTCCAGTCAGGGGAGGGTGAGTGGAAGATGGCAGACGAGTGGAACGTGTGCAGAGGTGTGCGATGGGCGGCGCGGTCGATGGTGTCTTCCTGCCGTGGAGGGGCGACGGCAGGAGGTCGGGCTGGAGGAACTCGATCCGGGGCGGTTCCCGGGCGGTGCCTGGGGCGCTGGGGCTGCTCTTGGCCTGCGGGGTGGCGTTCGGGCCGGCAGGCGTGGCCCAGGGGCAGGACCAGGTAAGGGTCGAAGAGGGTCTGGAGGATGATTCGGGTGGGGGTGCGGTCGAGGACCTGGGTTCTGGGTCGGAGGAGGGCGGCGGAGGGCAGAACTACTTCCGCCTGGATCGGCTCGATGGGTACGTGGAGCTGGAGTCGATATTTGATCGGTCTCGGGTAAAGGGGGGACGCTGGGGGGGAACCTGGCGGGGATGGGGCAGGCCGCAAGACCAGCGGGTGACGCAGACCAACCAGGATCTGGGGCTGAGGGAGCGGGTCGGGCTGCAATTCGAGGGCAGCGCGATCGATCCGGGCATTATTCAATATATAGGGGACGCGAGCTTCGCCTTGACCCAGAACCGGTTCAAGGAGCGAGACCGGTTCACCAGCCGTACCGATAGCGATGACGGTTATCTCCTGGAGTACGACCTGCGGGCGAACCTCCTCACCGGGCAGATCATCTCGGGGTCGGTGTACGGCCTCCGCCAGCAGGACCGGGTCAGCCGGCGTTTCCAGCCTACCCTGGACGAGGAGCGGACCGGGTACGGGACCAGTTGGTACTTCGCCCACGACCGGTTTCCGATGGAACTGACCTACGACTATCTGGAGACCGACCGGACCGGGAACCGGGACCAGTTTGACGACGAGCATTTCACGGAGAGCACCCTGCACTACGGAGCCCAGTGGATCATCTCGGATGATCACCACTTGAAGTTCGACTACGAGCACGCCCAGACGAAGCAGAAATACCAGGGGTTGGGCGTTCCGTTCGAGACGACGCGTGATTTGTTCACCATCGAGCACGAGTTGGCCTTTGGCAGTCAGGGTCAGCACTCGTTTCGCACTTTGGTTCACTGGCAGGAGGAGAGCGGGGATTTTGCCCGGGACTTCTTCGAGATCGGCCCGCAGCTCACCCTGCAGCACACCGATGACCTGCAGACTCTGTACAAGTACCAGTTCAACCGGGAGCGTTACGAGGGGCTGGACGTGGAGACCCACCGGGCGGACTGGCAGTTGGTGCATCAGATGTACCGCAACCTGACCACCACGGTGGACGTGTTCGGCTTGTACGAAGACGTGGATCAGGACGTGGACACCACCCAGTACGGGGCGTCGGTGGACTGGCAGTACAACCGCAAGAACCCCTATGGTCGGCTGTATGCCAACCTGGCCCTGGCCTACGACACCGAGCACCTCCAGGGCCGCGACGGACCGCGGGTGGTGTTGAACGAGTCGGCTCGTCTGGTCGATCCGCTGCCCATCATCCTGCGGAATCGCAACGTGGAGATCACCAGCATCCGGGTGACCGACGCGACCGGCCGACGGATCTACTTGGTGGGGGTGGACTACCTGTTGCTGCAGACCAGAGACGTGACCCGGTTGACGCGGGTGTTGACCGGTCGAATCGCGGACGGGGACACGGTGCTGATCGACTATCGGTATCAGGTACCGGGACGGGGCCAGCTGGATACCATGCGGGTGGATCTGGGGATCGAGCAGCGGTTCTCGGGCTTGGAGGGGGCCGGGGCGTGGGCGAACGGGTTGACCCCTTATTACCGGTTGGCCTACCGCAACCAGGAGGATGATTATTCCTCGCGCTCCGTGTCGTGGACCGCGGACCGGACGGATCACCATCGGATCGGCCTGCGTTACGAGCGGGAGAAGTACACCCTGGGTGGGGAGTTCGAGGTGTTCGACGACACCATCGAGCCGTACCACGCCTTTCATGCGGACGCACTGTGGCACATCGTGACGACGACGACCCACACGGTGGACGCCTCGTCGCGGTACTCCCGGTTCTTCTTCGAGGGCGGTCTGGACGAGCGGAATGTGAACATGCTGGACCTGGAGCTGGACCACCGCTGGAACTTGGGGGAGTCGGTCTCCACCTTCGAGCGACTGACCTATCGGTGGGAGGACGACTCGGTGGACGGGATGACCCATGCGTGGGATGCGACCGCCGGCCTGGAGGCTACGGTGGGCGACCTGACCGCCCAGGTGAGTATCGAATACGACCGACTGGACCTGCCGGACTCGAAGGAAGACGACGTCGGCGTGTGGCTGCGGATTCGGCGGAACTTGCCGAATCTGTTGAACTGAACAACAGACCGCCCAAAGGCCGGAATCGCGAGCCTGAAGGCGAAGAACTAGAATGCGGGATGGCGGCGAGAAGGAAGGCCGCAGGGCCGGCGGGTCAGGATTGGTTCGCATGCGTTGGCGGGTTGAGAATACGGGACGACTCATCGTGCTGGCTGGCTGGATGGGCGTTTCGGCCGTCGGGGTGATGGCCGGGGGCTGTGGTCGACCGGCGGGGCGACTATTGGTGGCGCCCGAACCAGCAGTGGTGTGGCCGGCAGGTCCGGAGGCGGCCCGGATTCGCTGGGTGGGAGCCCTGGCCAGCAGCGCCGACCTGCATGCGGCCCGCTCCGGGGCGGAGGCGTTCAAGTCGGCGCTGCGTGGTAAGCGTCCGCCGATTCGTTTTGAAGGCCCGCACGGGGTGGCGGTTCGCGGCGGTCGTTGGCTGGCGGTGGCGGATTCCGGGGGAGGTGCGGTGCACGTGCTCGATCTGGAGCAGCGCACCCATGTAGTGATTCGGGGTTGGGCCGATCAGCCCGCGGACCAGGCTCAGATTCAGCGTCTGGGCAGCCCGATGGGGGTGGCCTGGGCCGGCGGGCGTCTGCTGGTGACCGACGCGGAGCGTGGTGAGGTAATCGAGTTTGACGCGGACGGCGAATATCGACGGCGTTTCGGCGGGGCGGAGCTGGTCAGGCCGGTGGGGCTGGCCTGGGAGGCGGAGCGCGGCCGGTTGTACGTGGTGGACGGGGGTGCCCATTGCGTGCGGGTGTTCGATTCCTCCGGCTCCTTGGTGGAGACCATCGGCCGGCGGGGCCCGGGTGCGGGGGAGTTCAACTTTCCGTCGCATATCTGCGTGCGCGACGGGCGGTTGGCGGTGGCGGACAGCGGCAACTTCCGGGTGCAGTTGCTGGACTCGGATGGCCGGTGCCTGGGGATCATCGGTCAGCAGGGCGACGGGGCGGGGGATTTGTCCTTGCCCAAGGGTGTGGCCTTCGACAGCGCGGGACACATCTACGTGGTTGACGCACGCTTCGAGAACGTTCAGATATTCGACCATTCGGGCCGGCTGCTGTTGGCCTTCGGGGAGGAAGGCGGCGGAGTGGGGCGGTTTTCGCTGCCGGCGGGTCTGGCTATCGACCAGCAAGACCGAATCTGGGTGGCGGACTCGGGGAACAAGCGGGTGTGTGTGCTGGACTACTTGAGCCGCCAGACGCAGGTGGAGAAGCGAGAGCCACGAGTCGAAAGCTGAGAGTCGAATCGGCAATAAGTCAAGAGGTCAGAGAATCATAATGGCGGAAGGTAAGAAACAAGGGGGTCGGCGAGGCAGGGTCTTTGCCTCTGCGTCTACTGCCATTGACACCGGCGCGGCCACCGCCACTTCCCCGACTACTGCCACCGCTGCGGTAACTGTCGCAGTAGTTCTACTGATCGGTGGTCTGGGCCCTCGCGTTCTGGCGGACGAGTCGGTGGTGAACTCGAAGCACGACCTGTCGGCCCTGGGGCCGGGGCCGATTCGGGCGGTCAGCGAGCAGGAGATCTGCATCTTCTGCCACACGCCGCACAATGCCGCCCCGCAGACGCCGCTGTGGAATCGGGAGGACCCCCGGCTGCACTACCGCATCTACCGGAGTTCGACGACCGACGCCCGGATCGACCAGCCGTCGGGCCCCTCGAAGATGTGTCTGAGTTGTCATGACGGGTCTATGGCCCTGGGCAATGTGCTCTCGCGGTCCGAGTCGGAGCCCATCGTACTGACCGCCCGGACCATCCCTCCGGGCCGGACGGACCTGACCGGCGACCTGTCGGACGACCATCCGATCGGTTTTCGGTATGACCGGCAGTTGTCCAACCGTGATCGGCAGATCCGTCCGCCGGAGGTGGTCAGCGTGGAGCTGCCCTTGGGGGCCCACGGGGAGATGCACTGCACCACCTGCCACGATCCGCACAACAACGAATTGGGCGATTTCCTCCGGGTGACCGACCAGATGTCGGCGATCTGCGTGTCTTGCCACAACCTGACCGGCTGGGCCCACGGTTCGCACGCCAACAGCGGCAAGCGGACGTCGGGGCGGGTGGTCGATCCGCGCGAGCGGCTGAAGTATGCCTCGGTGGCGGACAACGGCTGCCTGAACTGCCATAAGGTCCACGGGGCGACGCAGCGTGAGCGGCTGCTGCGTTTTCGCCGGGAGGAGGACAACTGCCTGAATTGCCACTCCGGGGCGGTGGCCGACTTCAACATCGCCGCGGAGCTGGGCAAGCGCTCGGCCCACGACCCGCGTCGGCGGCGGGGCGTTCATGACCCGACGGAGGTGGCCTTCAGCATGGCCCGCCATTCGGAATGCGTGGATTGCCACAATCCGCACGCCGCGGAGCACAGCCCCATCGGCGCGGTCTCGGGGACCTTCGGACCAACGGTCAAGGGGCCGCTGCTGGGGGTCAGCGGGGTGACCATCAGCGGGCGGGAGGTGGAGCAGTCCCGCTTCGCCTACGAGGTCTGCTTCAAGTGTCACGCCGATGGCATTCGCAGACCCCGCCTGCAGACCCGGCGGCAGGTCGGTCAGACCAATACCCGGCTGGAGTTCCAGCCCTCCAACCCGTCATTCCATCCGCTGGCCGGTCCGCGGCGGAACCCGGACGTAGTGAGCCTGCTCCCGCCGTTGCGCACCGGGAGCATCATCACCTGTGTGGACTGCCACAACAGCGACAACTCTCGGTTTGCCGGGGGCACGGGGGCCAACGGCCCGCACGGTTCGAGGTTCGCCCCGCTGCTGGTTCGGAATTACCAGACGGCGGACTTCACCACGGAGAGCGCCCAGGCCTACGCCTTGTGCTACGGGTGTCACGACCGGTCCAGCATCCTGGGCGACGCCAGCTTCAACCGGCATCGGCTGCACGTGGTTAATGCCCGAATCCCCTGCAGCGCCTGCCACGACCCCCACGGGGTCTACCGGGCGCAGGGCAGTGTGCGGAACCACACCAACTTGATCAACTTCGATCTGTCGATAGTCTCGCCGGCGACCACGGCCGGCGGGCCGCGATTGGAATACGTGGACACCGGCCGGCGATCGGGCAACTGCACCCTGTCCTGCCACGGGGCGAACCATGTGGGCTCGACCTATCCGTAGGAAAAGTCGAAACGTCGAAAAGTCAAAAAGTCAAAAAGTCGAAACGCGCTGAGTCGTGGGGTTGAGTGATGAAACGGATGCACATTTTAGGGCTGTCGCTGTTGTTGACCGTGGTGCCGGTCGGGGGGTGGGTGCTGGCGGACTTGGAAGGCTCCAAGCACGATTTTAGCAACCGGGATTGGTCGGGGGGGGACAAGTGTACGGCCTGTCACTCGCCGGATCAGGCGGAGGTGCCGACTGACGGGCCGCTGTGGGACCCGAACGCCGACCTGCGACGGCGGTTCGGCGCGACCCTGGGGGCCGACAAGCCCACCCCGGGCCTGGGGACCTCGGCCTGCCTGCGGTGTCACGACGGGACCATCGCCAGCGACGCGGTGGGCGGCATGCGGGCCGGGCGGGACCGTTTCGCCAACAAGCGCGGCCTGGGCCTCTTCACCGCCGGGCCGCAACGGACCGACCACCCGGTAGGGGTGGCCTACCCACAATTCGACCAGGGCTTCCGGCCGCTGACTTCGGTGGTGGCCGAGGGGACGGTGGCCTTGCCGGCCGGCCGGGTGGAGTGTAACTCCTGCCACGACCCTCATAACCTCTCCGGCGAGCGGTACATGCTGGTGACCAGCAACGCCCGCAGCGCCCTGTGCCGCACTTGCCATAAGAAGTGAGCCCGCAGGGGATTGACGGTTGACGATTGACGATTGGGGGCTCTGGGACAGGGGTTGGTCTTATCTGGGCGCGTATTTCGGCACTGGTGGTTTTGATTGGCGTGTTGGCGTTGGGGGGGGGGGGTGCGGCGCCGCGGATCACGGCCGACTTGGTCTATGCCCCGCCGCCGCCGGCCGAAGCGCACGTGGTGCACCTCAAGTCGTTCAATAGCCTGCATGAATTGGTGTCGGCCCGCCCCAGCCTGCTGGACGTACTGCGCGGGGGGGTGGTGAGCCCCCATGTCGGGACTCCGGCGGGCATCGCCTATCGTAGCGGACACCTATACATCTGTGACACCCAGAATCGTGTGGTCCATGACTGGGACCTGGCCACGGGCCAGGGTCGGCGGATCGGTGCTCACGGCCAAGAATCGCTGGGCAAGCCGGTCGCCGTAGCGGTGGATCACCAGGGAACTGTGTACGTCGCCGATACGGAGCTGGCCCGGGTGCTGGCCTTCGACGCCGACCACCGATCGGTCAGGGGGATCAAGCCGCCTGATCGTAAGACCTACAGGCCGGCGGCGGTGGCCGTGCGGAACGGCGAGTTGTACGTGGCCGACATCGCCGGGCATTGCATCGACACCTTCTCCACGGCCAGCGGGCACCATTTGAACGTGTTCGGCCGGATCGGCAGTGAGCCCGGGCGGATGTACTTTCCGACGGGGGTGGCGGTCGATGGCGGGGGGCGGATCCTGGTGTCGGACATGATGAACGCCCGGGTGCAGGTCTTCGACGGCCAGGGCCAGCCGGTGCTCAGCATGGGCCGGCCGGGCAACCGCTACGGCGACCTGGGCAAGCCGCGGCACTTGGCGGTCGGCCCGGACCAGACGATCTTCATCGCCGACATGGAGTTCTGCCACGTGCACCTGTTCGACAAAGAGGGCCGGTTGTTGATGTTGTTCGGCGGGGCCGAGGATCGGCCGGGGGGGACGCCGATGCCGGTGGGGGTGGCGGTGGCCCGTTCGCTGCCGGAGGAGGTGGCCTCCTTGGTGCCGGCGGGCTTTGCGGCCAGCTACTTCGTCTTCGTGACCAACACCATCGGGGCCAAGCGCATCGGCCTGTACGCGGTGAAGTAGCCGTTCAGCGGTCAGCTATCAGTTTTCAGCTTTTGCCCCGTAGCCAATTACGCCCTAAGAGCCCCCGATCTTGGTCGGGGGGTGGCCCGGCAACACGTGGGAGCGCACCGCGCTGCGGAGGCACCGGCTTGACACAAGCCGGCTCTGTAGCTCGGGGGCTCTTGAGCGGAGTGGCCCCTCACTTTGGGCTGTGCTGTTAGGGTTTCACTACATCTGCCAACCCGGGCTACGGCGGGCTGCCGGGGCGGGCATCTTCGGCGGCGTCCAGCTTGGCCCGGGCCTTGGCGTGGTGGGGATCGATCTGCAAGACGGCCCGGTATTCCTGGACGGCCTGGGCGGCATCGCCCCGGGCCTCGATGGTGGTGCCCAGGTAGTAACGGGCCTCGGCGTAATCGGGCCGGAGGCGGACGGCCTCGGTGAAGTGGGTGATCGCCTCATCCGTCTGACCTTGGGTGAGCAGGATGTTGGCCAGGTTGTAATGGGCGGTGGGGAAGTCGGGCTCGAGCCGCAGGAGTTCGGTGTAGTGCATGACCGCCTGGTCAACGATGCCCTGCTTGAAGAGGACGTTGGCCAGGTTGTGGCGGGCCTGGAGATAGCCGGGATCGAGCCGGAGGGCCTCGGTATAGTGCTTGGCGGCCTCGGCCCCAAAGCCCTTGGCGGCCAGGACGACGGCCAGGTTGTAATGGGCCGCCGGCGCAGCCGGATCCTGCTGGAGAGCCTCTTTGTACTCGGCAATCTGGGGGTCGTCCTCGAGGCGGATGACAGGTGCCGCGGCCGCAGCGCGGCCCTCCGCGGGCGCTCCCGTCCTGACCAGCCGATGAGCTTGTTCCGACACCTTCTTGAAGGCCCGGTAGTACCAGATGAGGAGGATCAAGTAGGCGATTCCAAACACCACCACGCCAACACCGCCGAAGACAACGAGCAATTGCACGACATCGTCGGCTACGGAGGAAAAGGCGCTCGGTTGCGTAGATACTGGCGCGGTCGTTACCACGCCACCGCCCAAAGTGAAGGAACCGGTCAATACCCCGATCGTGCCGGCAATTGAGACCGCCGCCAAGGAAACGACGAAGCCCCACATCACCGCAGTTGTTGACCCGGCTAGTTTCTTGTTTGGCATGCGCCGGGCGAAGCGTCGGAAGTAAACGAATTGGCCGAAAGAGGCAATGATGTTCGCAAGTTGCAGGATGACGCCGGCAATCAACACTACGACACCACCGCCGAGATATGGCCCGAACCCAGCAACGAGGAACCCCATGAAGTTGGCGGTCGCGAAGAAGCGGACGAATCTCCGCAGGGTGACGGTGTCTTCGGTGCGCGAGATTCTCGGTTCCTGGGCGGTGACCAGGAAGATGGCCCACCAGGCCAGGGCGGCCGCGATCGAGGAAGCGACAGTATCGATAATCGGCGGAAAACCCCATGTCATCAGAGCGCCTGCGCCGAAGAACAGCAAGATACCGACGAGGATGTTCCACAGCATCAGGGCGGCGCCGAGGCGGAGTTTGCCCAGCCAGTGTGGATCGGCGTAGCGCAGGAGATTGCCGTGGACCGATCGGCCCACGGGGGTGCCGCACTCCGGGCAGACTTTTTCCGGCGTCAGCCCCCGGAGGTTGTAGCCGCACCTGATGCACTGCACATCTACGGTGATGGTCTCGTTAGATGCGGCGGCGGCCGTCTTGCGGGAAGCGCGGGACATGCAGGGCCTTTCCTCGGCCGGTCAACGGGGCAGGCCAGCCCTCGAGCCCATCGCCGGCGGCGTCGAACAGCTTCGCGCAGCGGCGGTGATGCGTCAAGCGATAAGGCGTGGAGTGAAGGGTGTGGGGCCCGGCATCGGGGTGGCGAGTATGTTCAGAGCCGTCCTGACGTACGTCAGGATCAGGGAGTGGAGGATCACCCGCGGCGATCTCGTCGCGCTTCACCGCTCCCTGACGGTCGCGGCTCTGATTGAAGCTGTGCCGGCAACTCCCTCTCGGCACGATAGAGGGCCGCGGTTGGTTGCTCTAGGACGCCGGGCTACATAGGATGTTGCTATTGAAGGTGTTAGTTGCAGAATCGAAAGGCCTTTCATGAGCGAGAACAAACCTCTGTATCGAGATCCGGCGCAGGAAACCTGGCGACTCTTCCGGATCATGGCCGAGTTCGTGGACGGCTTCGAGACCATGAGCCAGGTCGGCCAAGCCATCTGCGTCTTCGGCTCGGCCCGGACGCCCCCTGACCAGCCGCACTACAAGAGGGCCGAAGAGCTGGCCGGCAAACTGGTCGGCCGGGGCTTCGGGGTCATCACCGGAGGCGGCCCGGGCATCATGGAGGCGGCCAACAAAGGGGCCTTCGAGGCCGGGGGGACGTCGGTCGGCCTGAACATCACCCTGCCCGAAGAGCAGGAGTCCAACGCCTACAGCAACATCAGCCTGGAGTTTCACTACTTCTTCGTCCGCAAGGTCATCTTCGTGAAGTACTGCCTGGGCATGGTCTGCTTTCCGGGGGGCTTCGGCACCATGGACGAGTTCTTCGAGGCCATGACCCTGATCCAGACCGGCAAGTGCGCCGGCTACCCGGTGGTGCTCTTCGACTCCAAGTTCTGGTCGCCGCTGGTGGACTTCATGCGCAACACCCTGCTGGAGAAATACGGGGCCATCTCCCCCGACGACCTGGAGCGGTTTTTGGTCACCGACGACGTCGATCAGGCCGTCGAGCACTTGCGGAGCCGGGTGGACAGCTCCTTGAGCGAGCTGCGGCACCCCAGCGGCGCCGAGGAAGGGGCCATGCCCTACGAACAACGCATCACCAGCGAAGGCACGCGCTACGGCCGGCCGCTCAAGCGGAAGACCGTGAGGACTTATTAGGCGGGCTGGTTGACCGCCAGACGGGCCGAGGTCGCCTCCTGGGATGCGGAGGAACCACCGCGGCGGTGCTCTGCAAAGTGAGGGGCTGCTCCACCCAGGAGCCCCCGAGCTTGCTCGGGGGGTAGGTTCCCACGTGTTGCAGGGCCACCCCCCGACCAAGGTCGGGGGCTCTTGGGGCGTGATTGGCGTTCGGGGGATCTTGGCGTGACTTTGCGCTGTACTGCTAGGGCACCGGGTCGATGCCCCCGCGGCCCCAGGGATGACAGCGGCAGACTCGTCGCAGGCCCAGCCAACCCCCCCGCAGCGGCCCGTGCCTGGTGATGGCCTCGATGGCGTAATCGCTGCAACTCGGAAGGAACCGGCAACTGCCCAGCAGCAAGGGCCGCAGGGCGAACCGATATGCCTGAATCAACAATACCATGACAGATGTTACGGGGCCCCTGATGGTCATATCCGGCTGCAGCAATGCAAACGCGCTCCCCTACGGGTCGCGGCTAAACGCTTCGACTTTTTGACGTTTTGACGTTTCGGCTTTTCGACTTCTTCCACCTCACACCCGCCGGAACGCCAGACGGTAGATCGGGCGACCCTCGCGCAGGTACTTGACCTCGAAGTTGGTTTCGGTTTGTTCGTCGATGGTGCCGAACTCGGGATCGTCGAAGGGTATCTCCTCCAGTTCGGGCCGGGCCGAGGTCACCGTCTGGATGTGCTCGAAGTACTCGGCGTGGTCGGTCTGAATGGCCAGGCGCCCGCCCGGGGCCAGAGCCCGCACGGCCGCCTCGGTAAACTGCCGGGAGAAGAGTCTCCGCTTGTGGTGGCGCTTCTTCGGCCAGGGGTCCGGATGGTACACGTGAAGCGCGGCCAGGCCGCCGGACCCCAGCCGGTGCATCACGAAGTTCTGGGCGTCGGTGCGGAGGATGCGGACGTTGGCCAGGCCCCAGCGGGCCATGCGATCGGCGGCGAACTTGTAATACTTGTTGGCCCATTCGATGCCCAGGTAGTTCCGCTGCGGGTGGGCCCGGGCCTGGCGCAGGATGAAGCCGCCCTTGCCGCAACCGATCTCCAACTCGATGGGATGATCGTTGCCGAAGAGCGCGGGCAGGTCCGCCGGCCGGCCCAGCGACTCCAGCGGGACGGCGATGCTGTCGATACTCAACCGCGGTTGCTCATCCACGTCTGCCATGCACGGCATTATAACCGCCCGGGGCTCAGGAGGTTCGATGCCGCCGTCAGTCCGCCCCGGTCCGCGTGTCGCTGTTGCCGCCTTTTCGACCGCGGGACAGCAGCCACGCAATCTCCTGCATGCCGGCCAACCGGGCCATTATCAGGTACATCGCCAGGGCCCCGAGCAAGGGGGCGAAGACTTGTACTGCCCGGCCACCCGTGGTGCCCAGGCCGGCCAGGCCCAGTCCCCGGGTCCAGTCCAACAGCGCCCAAGCCGTTACCCCGGCCACGGCGCTGGCCATTGCCGTCCGCAAGGCCGCCGCGGCCACCTCCCGGGCTCCGATCCGGCCTTCCATTCGCCGGCGCAGCAGGAACACGGAGACGCAGACGTGCAGGATCGAGGTGATGCTGGTGCTGATCCCGAAGGCCGCCTCGCGGATGGCCGGGTGCCAGACCAGGGCCAGGTTCATCACCAGATTGAGCACTACCAGGTAGCAGCCGATCCACATCGGGGTCAGGGTGTCCTTCAGGCTGTAGAACCCGCGGAGCAGGATGTGTTGGCAGCAGAAGGCGACCATGCCTACGCCGTAGCATTGCAGGACTCGGGCCGCGCGGGTGGTCGCCTCCGGGCCGAATCGGCCATGCTCGAAGAGCAGAGAGACGATCGGCTCGGCCAGGATGATCATGATCACCCCGGAGGGAAGCCCGACGAAGATGGCCAGCCGCAAGGACTGGGCCACCGCCGAGCGCAGCCCGGTCAGGTCGCCGCGGCTGGCGTACAGACTGAACAAGGGGAAGGCCGCGGTAGCCAACGAGATGGCCAGCACGCCGAGCGGGAACTGGTACAAGCGCTGGGCGTTGTTCACCGCCGAGAGGGCGCCCTCGACCAGCGGGTAGGCAAACTCGAAGCCGAAGATCGAGCGGGTCACCGGGTCCTCGGGGCCGCGGGTCAGGAAGGTGCAGATCTGGGCGTCGAAGAAGACGTTGAACAGCAGCACGCCCTGGCCCAAGAGAACGGGCAGGAAGCTCCGCACCATCCGCCGCAGCTCGGGGTCTGACCTGTCCAGGGACACCCCGAAGCGCACGCCGTGGCGCCGCAGGACCGGCATGATGATCGCCAGTTGGATGCCGCTGGCCGCCAGTACGCAGATTGCTACGCCGTAGATCTGCCGCTCCAGGGCGTCACCGAGGGCGGGGCCGACCGCCAGGATGCCGGTCATGATCATGACGTTGAGCACGATGGGCAGCAGGGCCGGGACGGTGAACTGTCGCAGGCAGTTGAGGATGCTGGCGAACAGGGCCAGCGTGCAGACCCCGATCATGAAGGGGATCATCACGGCGCTGAGGCCCAGTTGCAGGGTCCGCATCGGCCCGCCGGGGGCGAAGTGCCAGACGGCCAGGACCCCGAGTTCCAGCAGGATGGTCAGCACTATTAGGGCCAGGACCATCAACCCGGCGACCCGGCCCAGCAGCAGCCAAGCCGCCGGTCGCCCGCGTTTGTCCAACACCTCGGTGAAGACCGGCACGAAGACCGCGGAGAGGGCCCCCTCGCCGAAGAGCCGGCGAAACAGGTTGGGGATCAGGAACCCGTAGTTGAAGGCGTCCTGGACCCAGTTCTGGCCGTAGACGTAATTGAGGATCACGTCCCGCGCCAGCCCGGTGACCCGCGAGGCCAGGGTACAGACCGCCACAATGCGGGCCGAGCCGAGATACCGAGAATCCGGGGCCATGGAGGCGGACTATATCCAGCCTCGGCGCCGGGCTCAATGAGCCGGGCGTCCCCGCGCTCCGCCCAGCCCGGCCTCGAGTGATTGTTTCGACATCGTGCTTGACGCCGCTGCTTGGGGAAGTTCGGCGCTTTTCAAAGCAGGTGGATACAAGCGCCAATCCCCGTTTAGCGGTGCCGCGTGCGGCACCGTGACCCGTCGCACGCGACGGGGCTAAACAATGCCTTGTCGCACGCGACGGGGCTAAACGGGTCGGACCTGCAGCGAGACGCCCGCCAGTCGTCGGGGTCGCACGATCGCAGGGGATCGCCTAGAATAGAATGTCAATCCTCGTGTGGGGGTCCTACGTGATGCGTCCAATTAGAACTTGCTTCATCCTCGCCGGACTGGGCCTGTTCCTCCTGCCGCTGGGCTGCCAGGTTGATTATTTCGGTCATCTGGTCGCGGGAGAGTTGGCCAGCTTGTGCCGGACGGTCCCGGTGGCCGAGGCCCTGGAAGATCCGCGCCTGACCGACGAGGAACGGGCCAAGCTGGCCTTGACCCAGGAGGTGCGGCAGTTCGGCATCGAGCAGATCGGTCTATTCGCCGGCCAGGCCTATACCGTCTTCGAGATGAACGGCACAGAGCCGGCGGCGTACGTGATATCAGCCAGCGACAAGGACAGCCTGACTCCCTTTCTGTGGGACTTCCCCTTCATCGGCCTCTCCGGGGCCAAGGGCTTCTTCGACCGGGAGATGGGGCAACGGGAGGCCGAGGCCCTGGCGGAGGCGGGCTATGACGTGCTCTACTCCCAGGCGGACGGCTTCTCGACCCTCGGCTGGCTGCCCGACCCGGTCCGGCAGTCCAATCTCCTGCTGGACGAGATCGACCTGGCGGACCTGATCCTGCACGAGATGACTCATTCCACCGCCTACAAACCTTCGGACTCGAATTTCAGCGAGAGCCTGGCGACCTTCGTCGGCCGGGCCGCGGCCCAGGCCTGGTTCGACGCGAGTTTCGGCGTCGATTCAACCGAGGCCGAGGCGGCCCGGACCCGATTCGCCGACAAGGCAGTGATAGATGAATACGTTAATGCTGTCTTTGCCGAAATGACGCAGTATTATGAGCAGGCCGCCGCCGACGGGGTAGCCAGCGAGGAGATCATTGCCGGACGCGAGGCGCGGTTTCAGGCGGCCGCGGACCGATTCGAGACGGACTATCGGCCCCGGCTGATGGACCTCGAGCACTGGCAGCACGTCGGCGAGATCGAGCTGGACAACGCCCGGCTGTTGGCTGCGATCAGATATCAAGGCTCGCTTTCAGATTATCAGGCGGTCCTGGACCGGACCGCCGGTAACCTGTCGGAGGCCCTGGCGGTCTTCATCGAGGCCGCGGCCAGGCCTGATAGCCGAGAATTCCTGCGGAATTGGTCGGTGGAGCCGTAAGCGGCCGGCGAGCGGGGTTTGTACTCACTTGCCGACCGACCCGGCCCGATGCTAGGGCGGTGGGTTGGCCCCAGCCAACACTGATAACGGGGATTCGGAAGCAGGAGCACCGTGCCGTGACTCGCAAGGTGGGAAGTGTGCTGGTGGTGCTAGTGGGCGGTCTGATCGCCGGCTCAGGCTGTACGCCTCCAGCAACTGGCATCGCACAACTCGATCCTTACACCGGATCGAGGCCGGGCCGGATCCGGCGGCTGCCTCCGCCCCGTCCTCGGCAGCCCCGCGTCGCCAGGACCCGGCCGCAGCGAGACTGGACCCCCCCCCGCGGCTTCTCCAACCGCTGGAAGTACATCGTGATTCACCATTCGGCGAGCGACCAGTCCACGCCGCAAGGCATGCGCGACTGGCACATCAACGGCCGCGGGTGGGACGAACTCGGGTATCACTTCGTAATCGGCAACGGAGTCGGCTACCAGGATGGGAAGATATACGTGGGCAAACGCTGGCAGAAGCAGATGCACGGAGCACACTGCAAGACGCCGGGCAATCGATACAACAACCACGGCATCGGTATTTGTTTGATCGGCAACCTCGAATCACACGCCGCGACGCCCCGGCAGGTCGAAGCCCTGGCCCGACTGGCGTCCTTCTTGTGCGACAGGTGCGGCATTTCGAGGTCTCGTATCCTGACCCATGGGGGGGTGACGAACAAGACCGCCTGCCCGGGCCGATATTTCTCGCTCGGGCCCGTCCTGCGACGAATGTCCGCGCGGGCGGTTTCTGCTTCGTCGAAATGACATGACGCGAAACCTGAAAATCAACGCCCAAATGGTGGGGGGATACGCGATCATCATCGCCACCTGGCTGATGATGGCCGCCTGACCCTTCCTACCAGGCGGTGCTCGGCGGGAAGCCCGAACCGCGCTCCCCACCAGCCCCGAGTGTGGGGCGGCCGCACGCGACATCACCTCTCCACCGCCGAAGATCATTGGTCCGCTCAGCAGGTCGGCCCCGACGGGTTACCCGGCATACCTCTCCTTGGCTCAGTATTCCGTCAACATTGATCCGCCGGTCGGAGCCGACCGGGCCGCTCCGCCTCCGGCCCGGAGAGATCACCAGGCCCACTCTGGACCCCCGGGAGAGCCCGAGAGCCCGGCAATCTGCCCGATGGGCCGGCTGCGTTGCCCGCCCTGGAGCATGTTTGCCCCCCTTGTTCTGCTGGAGGCCGCCGGGGCCGGCACCTGACGGCTTGGCTCTAAGGCAGATTGAGGTTAAAATAACGTGCACTCTGGTGTGCGGGAACCAGCACTCGGTTCCCGAGCGGCACACAGGCCGAGTCCGGACCGGCCCGGGATACCGGATTCCAAGGAGGGCCCGGATCGACTCCTCATGCCGGCATGCGGCCGTCCATGCGGAGAAGGCGTTTGCCGGGGATGGGACCGCAATGAGAGCCGTTCGCTCCACCAGTGCCGGCCGGGCCACAGGCTTCTTGCATTAGACGTTGTTTGCGTCAGAGGCGTGCTTATGGATCCATCCGAGAATAGCGGCGTGCGGCGTCAGCGGATTATGTTGGCCGCTGCGGGGCTGGTTCTGATTGTTGCGGCGGTGCTGGCCTGGCGGGCCCTGGACAGCGGCCCGCGATACAGCATCTCCGCCGAGCGGGCCTTCAAGTGCGCCGAGTGCGAGAAAGTGTTTGAGCACGTTCTACAGCACGGGGATAAGGAGCCGTTCAAGTGTCCCGCCTGCGACCAAATGGCCGGCTGGTCCACCGAGAAGTGCTACTGGACCAAAGACGAGAACGGACAATGGGGGGCCAAGCTCGAACCGACCTTCATCCTTTTGAAGACGCGCTTGGATCCCGATTCCGACGAAAAGACCTTTTGCCCGGACTGTGGTCGAGAAGTCAAGGGGCACAATCCGCGGCCGCCCAAGGAGCTGATGGACGCTGCCCGGGCGAAGGCGGGCCGATGAGGGTAGATGCAATGTATTCACGGCCGAGCACGGAAAGACCACCAAGAATCGCCGGCAGGATTTCCCGATCCCCTGGGGGCACCGCCGTTTCGGCGATGGAGCAACCCCTATGTGGCACCGCCGTCTCGGCGGTGGAACCCCAGGCCAGACCCCTGGGCCACAATCTGAATCTGGTTTCCGAGGGGCATCGTCCAGGTCGTGCGGGGTTTACGCTGATCGAGCTGCTGGTAGTGATTTCGATCATCGCCCTGCTGATCTCGATCTTGCTGCCCAGCCTGGCCGGAGCCCGGCGGACCGGTCAGCGGGTGGCCTGCATGGGTAACCTGCGCGAGCTGGCCAAGGGCTCGGGTGAGTACGCCATGGAGAACGAGGCCTGGATCGTCGGTGCGCCGTCGGGATCGGGGGCCTACCTGGAAGAGGCGGCCGTCGCCTATGGTCCGTCGGTGCAGCGTTGGGATTTTCTGGGGCCCATGGCCTGGATGTGGGGCATGGGCCTGCCCACGGCGTCCGGCACCGTGGAGGGCGTGATCGGCCGGTTCAACGCTCTGCGCAGCACCAAGGCCTTCCTATGTCAATCCAATAAGTTTCTGGCGTTCCGGTTTGGCGGGCCGGATGCCGGGGCCGGCTGGATGGTGAGCTACAACACGGCCAGGTACCAGTTGTGGCGTGATTTCGAGGTTCCCGGCGGCCACGGTGAGAAGATGCCCAACAATTGGCGGCCCTCGGTGGACCGAATCGGCGTGCCCTCCGACAAGGTGTTCTGTGCCGATGGTGCCAGGTATTCAACGGTTACCCAGGTGCCGGACTACGATCTGAGCGTGGCCGGCGCATTCGGCGGAGCCTTCTCGGATACCGGGGTGTACTCGCTCTGGTCCAGATCGTGGGATCGGAGCCGGGCACCGGGCAACGGTGATACCGGTAGCGTGGACGCCCGGATGTATGCCTTCCGACACTCCATGGTCGAGCCCCCCGTCGGGGCCCCGGGGAACGCGTACAAGCTGAATCTGGCCTTCTATGACGGCCACGTGGAAACGATGGGCGACCTGGAGGCCTCCAACCCGCATATCTGGCTGCCCAAGGGTTCGCTCCTGACCGACGTCGCCGGCAGTGTTTGGCAAGATGCTCGGGACCATTTCGGCCTCACCGGCGACATACGGATCGGCGGTTAGGCCTGCTGGGGCCGGCTCCCGCGGCCACCCCGACCGGGTGGGTGAGGTCCCCAGGAGGCCCCAGGCGGCGTCCACCGACCGAGGGACGGGCCGGCCCGGCGGGTGTCGATCCGACCCCGGTAAGGAGACCTGAGCTGGCGGGGGCCTGCTGTGGTACTCGCCACCCGGCGGATTGTAGCCGGCCTCGGAGTCCGCCTTGACCGATCGCGGGGAGGCGGTATACTCTAATCGGGTTTGTGGGGGAGTGCTGGTTTCGCCCCGCACCTTTCGAGGCAACTGCCTTTGTTCGACACACGTCAGACAACGTGACTAGCCCATTGTTGCACAACCGACTCGAGCAACAAAGCGACGTCGCGGCACCTTCAAGCGCAGCCGCAACTCGATTGGGTAGTATCGTTTCCATTTTCTTAACGGGTGCCAGAAACTAGATGATACGAATCACACTTCCTGACGGAACGATCCTGGAGCTGCCCGACGGCTCCTCCGCGGCAGACGCCGTGGCCCGCATCGGCCCGGGGCTGGCCAAGGCGGCCCTGGGAGCCCAGGCCAACTTCGGCAACGGCGCCGTGCTGTTGGACATGGCCACTCCGCTCTCCGCCGATTGCAACCTGCGGCTCCTGACCGCCAAGGATCAGGAATCGCTGACCATCCTGCGGCACAGCACGGCCCACGTCATGGCCGAGGCTATCTTCAGCCTGTGGCCCCAGACCAAGCTGGTCTACGGCCCACCGGTGGACAACGGTTTCTACTACGACATCGACCTGCCCCATCGCCTGACGCCGGAGGACTTCACCGAGATCGAGGCCCGGATGGCCGGGATCATCAAAGAGAATCGCCCCTTCACCCGCTACGAGATGAGCCGCGAGGAAGGCCTGGCCAAGGTCCGAGCCGAGGACAACTCCTACAAGGTCGAAAACGCCGAGCGGGCCGAGGGCCACCGGCTGAGTTTCTACGTGACCGGGACGAAGCCGGGCGAGCAATGGGAAGACCTGTGCATGGGCACCCACCTGCCGAGCACCGGCCGGATCGGGGCCTACAAGGTGCTGAGCGTCTCCGGGGCCTTCTTGCACGGGGACGCCGCCAAGCAGCAATTGCAGCGGGTCAACGGGACGGCCTTTCATTCGCGGAAGGACCTGAAGGCCTACCTCACCCAGCTCGAGGAGGCCAAGAAGCGCGACCACCGGCGGATAGGTCAGGAGTTGGGGCTGTTCACCATCGATCCCCTGGTGGGTAGCGGCCTGATCCTGTGGAAACCCAAGGGGGCCATGGTCAGGTACCTCCTGGAAGAGCACCTGCGGACCAAGCTCATCGGGTACGGCTACGAGATGGTCTGCACGCCGCACATCGGCCGGCTGGAGCTGTTCCGCAAGAGCGGACATTTTCCCTACTACCGTGACTCCCAGTTTCCACCCTTATACGACTCTCACACGGCGATGCTGTTGAATGAACTGTGGGTGGCGATCGCCGAGAGCGAGCCCGAGAAGCCCCCCCCGGCGGATGCTGAACGGCTGCTGGGCGAACTGAAGCGCGAAGACGAAGCCGCCCACCGGCGGCTGGTGGGCGATTCGACGCCGCCTCAGGCCCGAGGGCTCCGCATGGCCCCGGGCCAGATCGAACATAACCTGAAGCTGATCCGGGAACTGCTCCAGGAGTCCGACGGTTTCCTGCTCAAGCCGATGAATTGCCCGGGGCACATCGCCATCTACAAGAGCGAGCCGCGCAGCTACCGGGATCTGCCGGTCAGGTACGCGGAGTTCGGAACGGTCTATCGCTACGAGAAGTCCGGCGAGCTGTCCGGCATGACCCGGGTCCGCGGTTTCACTCAGGACGACGCCCATGTATTCTGCACTCCGGAAGACCTGCAAGCCGAGATTACCGCGTGCATGGAGCTGACCCGATACGTCCTGGAGATACTCGGCCTGAAGGAGTATCGGGTGCGCATCGGGCTGCACGATCCCGACGACAAGAAGTTCATCCAGCGACCCGAGGCCTGGCAACAATCCGAAGCGGCGATCCGCCAGGCGGTGACCGCCAGCGGGCTGTCCTTCACCGAAGAGGTCGGCGAAGCGGCCTTCTACGGGCCGAAGATCGACTACCTGGTGAAGGACTGCATCGGTCGAGAATGGCAGTTGGGCACCGTGCAGGTGGATTACAACCTCCCCGAGAGATTCGACCTGTCCTTTGTCGGGCGGGACAATCGGCCGCACCGCCCGATCATGGTGCATCGCACCCTGTTCGGCAGCATGGAGCGTTTCGTGGGGATCCTGATCGAGCACTTCGAGGGGGCTTTTCCCGTGTGGCTGGCCCCCACCCAGGTGTTGGTGGCCACCATCAGCGACAAGAGCCTGGCCTATGCCCGGGAAGTCACCGAGGGGCTCTGCGCCGCCCGGCTACGGGTCGAGCTGGACGATTCGCCGGAAAAGATCGGGCCCAAGAAGCACCGGGCCCGCAAGCTGAAGATCCCCTACATCGCCGTCGTGGGGGAGCAGGAGGCCCAGGCCCGGACGGTGAACGTGAACGATCAGCAAGGGCGTCAGGTGGACAACATGACCCTGGCGGCATTCCTGGAGCTGTTACTACAGGAGAATCAGCCCGGCGGACGAAACCCCGGGGCGGGGGCGTGACCCGTCCCCTGTCGGGTAGAGTTTCTCTGTTTCGGAAAGGAAGGTAATCACCTATTTCAAACCTGAGATGCAATGAACAGATCCGTCTGTCACCGGTTCGATTGATCGACAATACGGGCGAACAGCGCGGCATTATCTCCACCGCCGAGGCCCAGGACCTGGCCCGCGAGGTCGGCATGGATCTGGTCGAGGTCTCGCCCAACGAGCGACCCCCGGTCTGCAAGATCATGGACTATGGGAAGCACAAGTACCTGCAGTCCAAGAAACTGAAGCAGAAGCACCACGAACAGAGGCTCAAGGAAGTCCGCATCCGCCCCAAGACCGATCCCCATGACAAAGACATCAAGCTGGGCCGGGCCAGGAGCTTTCTCGCGCACGGGGATCGAGTGCAGTTCACCATGCTCTTTCGCGGGCGCGAACGGTTCCATAAGGAAGTGGGGCTCAAGATCTTCAACGGGATCGTCGCCTCCTTGGAGGATATCGCCAAGATCGAACGCCCCGCCCGGGCCCTGGGCCGCCGCATGACCATGGTCCTGGTGCCGTCGAAGGCCGATAGTCCCCAGAAGGCGAAGACGCCGAAGGCCCCCAAGAAGCCAAAGGTCGCCGAGGCCGCGGCCCCATCCCGGCCCGACCTCCCGACTCCCGCGGAGAAGACCGCCCCGACACCCGCTCCCGGCTTGCCGACCCCCGGAATCGAGCCTTCCGCCCTCCCGGCGCCGGAGTCCAAGGCCCCGCCCCATAAGGCCGCAGCCGGCGACGGATCAGCGGATTAGTCCTCCCACGGTGACCTACTTCGCCCTGGCCGAGCACCCGGGCCGGCAGGCCGGCACTCGACGTCTCTTCCCTCCGGCCCCGGTCCGGCCGTTCAGACCCCGCAACGCCCCTCTGAGCCCACCCGGAGCGTGTTGCCGGCATGGAAGATCGGCTGCGGATTGACTTTAGGTGTTTCCCGGACGATAATAGGGTGATGTAGGTTCGCCTGCGGGACGACTGCGTGCCCGGATCGCCCGGGTGCGGTCAACCGCATGCCGGACGAACCGGCCCGCCGTAGCGAGAATGCGGCTGCTGAGATGCCTGCCAGACCCGCCCGGATGACTCCGCGACCAGCCAGGCCCGCCCACTCGTGGAGAGGACGATGAGTTCTTACCGCTATGCCGAGATTGCTCAACTCGCCCATGAGTTGACCCTTTCGCCGTTGCGGCATCGTCTGCGCCAATTGGCGGGCATTGCTCGACTCATCCACCTGCTCGAACCCGACCGTGAATACCCCTACTCCTTCGCCTGCTATCACATCACCGGCTATCGACCCCGCCGCATGGAGGGAACGCTCCTCTCCGGCCGGGACTTGACCGCCGATCTGGTCGAGTTGGCGGATTCCCTGACCGCGGCCCATCCTCTGCCGGTCGCCGCGGCCGCCGGTGGCTTGTACGACGTCGAGGCCCTGGCCGCGCGGTTCAACGTATCCACCAAGACGATCTCCCGTTGGCGAAAGCGAGGCCTGGGGGGACGCTGGTATGCCGGCGACGGCGGCCCGCCGCGGCTGGCGTTTTCCGGCCAGGACATTGCCCGGTTCATCGCCCGCCATCAGGATCTGGTTCGCCGGGGCTCAACCTTCCAGTTGATGACCCGTAGCGAAAAGGAGCGGCTCATCGACCGGGCCCGTGAAGTGGTGGCCGCCGAGAAATGCTGCCTGCACGCCGTCACCGTCCGACTGGCCGAGGAGACCGGCCGCGCCGTCGAGACCATCCGCTACACCTTGCGGCGTTTCGACCGCCTGCATCCCGACGAAGCCCTGTTCGACCGGGCCGAGCAGGCCCAGGAAATCGACGAGAACACGCTCATCCATCAGGCCTACGTCACCGGCGACTCGGTCAAGGCCCTGGCGGCCCGATTCGGCCGTAGTGCCGGGGTGATCCGCCGCATCTTGAAGGGCGTCCGCGCGGCCGAGCTGCTGGCCGCCCCAGTCGCCTATATGTACAACCCGTCCTTCGAGGCCCCCGACGCCCCGCGGCAGATACTCGAGGACCACCCACCGTCCGTCCCCTCATCCGATGAAGCTGAACCCGACGCCATCCTGGTACGGATACCCGACAAGCTGCCGCCCTACCTGCGAGATCTCTATCGCACGCCGCTGCTGAGCCGGGAGGAGGAGGTCCGGCTGTTTCGGCAGATGAACTTCCTGCTCCATCAGGCGGAACTCCTGCGCCAGCAGTTGCCCTCCGAGGTCACCGCGGTCAAGGCCTCGGCCATCGGGGCGATCGACAAGACCCTCGGCCGGGCCGCGGAGATCAAGAACCGCATCATCCAGGCCAACCTGCGACTGGTGGTCAGCATCGCCAAGCGGCACCTGCCCGGGGCCGGCTCGATCAGCCTCTTCGAGCTGATCAGCGACGGGAACATCGCCTTGATGCGGGCCGTCGAGAAGTTCGACTATGCCCGGGGTTTCAGATTCAGCACCTACGCCTCCTGGGCCATCCGCCGCAGCTTTGCCCGGTCCATCCCTCAGGAGCTGGTCCACCCGGTCCGCTTCCAAACCGGTCGCGACGAGCTGCTGGCCGGGGTCCGCGACCATCGGGCCGCAGAAGATGTCGATGAGCCGGCCGCCGACCAGACCGTCCGCACCGCCCTGGCCGATTCCATGAGCTTCCTCGAGGCCCGCGAACGCTCGATCGTCGAGCGCCACTTCGGCCTGCTGAACGGCGGTGAGCCGCAGACCCTCGATGAGATCGGCCGTGAGTTCGGCATCAGCAAGGAGCGCGTCCGCCAGATCGAGCAGCGGGCCCTGGGCAAGCTCCGCACCAACCTGGGCGAGCATGGCGCGGAGCTGCTCGCCGGATAGGCCGACCCACGATAAGGCCCACACAGCCCGGCCTTCCGACGGCTCGGCCCACTTTTTTGAGCTTTCACCCTTGAAATATCCGCCGCCGCCTGGTTAATACCGGGGTATCCGGCAACCGTTCTGGATCGGCCCGGCCAATCACCAAGGAGCAGACCATGACCAAACGTGCTTGCCTCCTAGCGACCTGCGGCACCCTCGGATTCCTCCCGTTGGCAGGTTGCCTGTGGGTCTCCAACCCCGCGGTTTGGACCGAAGAAGTCACCGACGAGCTGCGGATCGAGACCGCCGACCTGACCCGCCTGGAGGCCCGCACCCACAACGGGGCCATCAGCTACGTCGGTCACCCGGACCACGAGCCGGCGGCGACCGTGGTGGTGACCAAAAAGGGTGGCGGCTTGACCGGTCAAGACGCCCAAGACGCCCTCCAGGCCATCGACGTGTACGTGGAGAAGAGGGGCTCAAAGGCCAAACGGCTCACCTGGAGATGGAGCAAGCCCCGCAAGAGCACCTGGGGTGCCCGGGTAAGCTACAAGATCGACGCTCCGGCCAATCTCGCTCTGGATGCCCAGACCCACAACGGAGGCGTCGACCTCTCGGGGATGGAGGCTGACGCGACGGTGGTCACCCACAACGGATCGGCCAGCGCCCTGGCCTGCAAAGGGAATCTGCACATTGTCACCCACAACGGGGGGGTGGAGGTCGAGTCCTCCGGCGGGAGCCTCTACGCCGAGACCCACAACGGTCGCATCAACGCCGACTACGGCGGCGAAGATCTCACCCTGTTGACCCACAACGGTTGGGTCCATGCCGACCTGGGCAACGGCCGACCCGTCGGGGGCAGCATCGTGACTCACAACGGCGGCATCACCCTGTCCGTCGGGGAGGAGCTGTCCGCCGACCTGACCTGCACCACCCACAACGGCACCATTCGTAGCGACGCGTCCTGGCAAGTTCACGAGGTGTCGCGCCGCAAGGTGGTCGGCCGACTGGGCCAAGGGGGCCCCAGCCTCACCGCCACCACCCACAACGGCAGCATACGGATCAAGCGAAAGAACCCTTAGGCCCCAAGCGATGCGGTGCCGTCGGACGGCCCGGCGCCAGCCGCCAGGCCCGGGCTGCGGGCCTGGCGAACGGACTCCAACCGCACCAGACCCCGGCCTGGAACGGACACCTTCCGCAAATACACCTTCTATCAACTGATCGAGAAGGCCGAAGCGGCCTGCTTCCGGCCCTGGGGCCTGCACTGCACACCTTTCGGGCGCGGAACCTCGAGGCACCGAGGGGGGGACCGGCGAGGCCCGGATCATCCAGTCGGGCGGAAACGGCCCTTCCGCAGCATGGTGGCCCTCGAGCCGATCAAGGAGAGCCAAGCCACTCAGGGGGTGTAGCCCGCTTTGGGGGCCCGAGCCGGGCTCTGCCGGAGGAGACTTGTCTCCATCGGGCTGATCTGGGATAATAGATCATGGCCGGCTTTTCCGACTGTGCGTTCTGAGAACAGGGAGTCCCGCTGCAATCACATCGAAGGCCGACGATCGCGGGGAGCGAGACTCGCGGGGATGGCCGGTCTGATTTGGGGAGGATCTGCAGACCTGAAGCCGCCGGCGACGTGATCCGGGTTCAATCCACCCGGTGCCGTTCTGCCGGGCGGCGTTCGAGATCCACGGCGTTGGATACCAAGGAGGCCCGGCATGCGTGATCGCAAGGCAATCCTCTTTCTGATCCTGATCATGACCATCGTCTCGCTGGTGGTCGCCACCATCGCCATCAGCGTCCTGTATCGGACCGCTATCGCGGAAGAACGGGCCCGGCTGGTGGAGACGGCCCAGAGCCAGGCGCGTCTGATTGAAGCGGTGGCCCGCTTTGATATGGCCCACAGCGTTTATGACCATCCCGCAGGCGCCCGAGGCGCGACCTTGAGCCAGATCACCGATGCCCACCGACACTACGAGGGCTTCGGTCAGACCGGCGAATTCACCCTGGCTCGGCGCGATGGGCGGAACATGGTCTTCCTGATGAGTCACCGGCACGGCGACCGCGAGAGCCCCGAGCCGGTCCCGTTTGATTCGGTCTTGGCCGAGCCGATGCGCCGATCGTTGTCCGGCGAGTCGGGGACGGTAATCGGGCCCGACTATCGGGGCGTACAGGTGCTGGCCGCCCACGAGCCGGTGGCGGAACTGGACTGGGGCATCGTGGCCAAGATCGACCTGGCGGAGATTCGGGCGCCATTCGGGCGGGCCGGGATGATCACCGGCGGCGCGGCCCTGATAGTCGTGCTGATCGGGGCGGTATGCTTTGTCCGGGTGGGCACCCCGCTGGTTCGCCGACTTGGAGAGAGCGAGGCCCGGATGCGGGCCATCGTGGATTCAGCGGCCGACGGCATAATCACCATCGATGACCAAGGGGTCATCGACACCTTCAACAAAGCCGCCGAACGGATCTTCGACTACGCCGCGGACCAGGCCGTCGGGCGGAACATCAAGCAACTCATGTGGCCGCCCCACTTCGATTACGGGATCAGCGGCGATAAGGTTACTGATGACCTGGTGCGCGAAGCCAACGGTCGGCGCAGAGACGGCACCCTCTTTCAGGCCGAACTCGCGGTCAGCGAAGTCCGTCTGGTCGGCCGGAGGATCTTCGTCGTCGTGGTGCGGGACATCACCGAGCGTAAGCGGGTGGAAGAAGAACTGCAGAGGGCCCGCGCCGGGCTGGAAAGGCGGGTGGCCGAGCGAACCGCCGAACTCACCGAGGCCAACGAACGGCTCAAACGCGGAATCGCCGAGCGAAAGCGGCTGGAGAGTGAAATCCTGGAAACCGGCCAACGGGAGCAACAACGCATCGGCCGGGATCTCCACGACACCGTGGGACAACACCTCACCGGCATCGCCTTCCTGGCCAAGGTCTTGGAGAGGAGACTGACCGAGCGGGGGGTACCCGAAGCGGCCAAGGCCTCGCGAATCGCCGAGATGGTCAGCGAGACCATCGCCCAGGCGCGGGCCCTGTCCAGAGGACTCTGCCCGGTAGACCTGGCGGCCGACGGCCTGATGACCGCATTGCGCGAATACGCGGCCAATGTCGAGTCGCTGTTCGACATCGCCTGTGATTTCAAGTGCGACGAACCGGTCTTGGTGCACAACGAGGCGGTGGCCACCCACCTGTATCGTGTTGCCCAAGAGGCGGTCAGCAATGCGGTCAAGCACGGCCGGGCCCGGGGTATTGAAATCGGCATGGCCGCGAATGAGGGCCGTCCCGTCCTGACGGTCAAAGATGATGGCGTGGGGCTACCCGCTGACGCCGGCGGCAGCCCCGGGATGGGCATGCGCATCATGAGGTATCGCGCGGGGATGATCGGAGCGGATCTCGACATCCGCCGGCATCCTGATGGCGGAACGATCGTGGAATGCTCGTTCAAGAGCGACCTGCAGGCCAAAGGCGAGAATCTATCATGAACGATAAGCGGAACTGCACGCTTCCCGGCCGTTCGACCAAGATCCTCCTGGTGGATGACCACCCGATCGTGCGGCAGGGACTGGGCGAACTGATCGAGGAAGAACCCGATCTTTCGGTTTGTGGTGAAGCCCGCGACTCCGCCGAAGCGCTACAGGTGATTGACGCCCGGCGGCCCGATTTGGTGATTGTCGATATTTCCCTGCACGACACCAGCGGCATCGAGCTGATCAAGGACCTCAAGGCCCGCCATCCCGGCTTGCCGGCCCTGGTCCTGACCATGCACGACGAGACCCTGTATGCCGAGCGCGCCCTCCGCGCCGGGGCCAGGGGCTATGTCATGAAGGAAGAGGCTACCGAAAACGTGCTGGCCGCCATTCGCATGGTCTTGAGCGGCCAGATCTATCTCAGTCAGAAAATGGCCGCCCGCTTGTTGTCCAAGTTCGTCGACGGCCCGTCGGACTACCCGGGCTCAACGGTGGAAAGCCTGAGCGATCGCGAATTGCAGGTCTTCGAGTTGATCGGTCAGGGCCTGGGCAGCCGCCAGATAGCCCAACAGCTGCATCTCAGCATCAAGACCATCGAATCCCATCGAGAACACATCAAGAGCAAACTACAGCTCACCAATTCCACCGAACTCGTGCGGCACGCCGTTCAATGGGTGGAAGTCGAGCGCTCGGGCTGAGCCGGCGGATCGCCGCCCAGTGTGCAGATCTTCATAGTCCTCAATCCGCTTAGGCCGATCAGCTTCTTACCCCGGCCCCGATCGAGGGACCCCGTTGGGCGTCGATGGGCCGGGATCGCAGGGTCGAGAGTTCCTCCCCAGGCCGCCGCAAAGTCTCTCCCCCGTTCCCTGGCGGGCCGGCAAACCGCTCTCCGCCCCACCCGGGGACCCTCGGATGAGGGCATAGGTGATTCCCCGATGAGTCAATCCTGGTTTCGCCCGACCACTCAAACCTGGCAACCACCTATTGCAGTGCCGTAGACTTATGGGCATACTACGCCTGAGCTTCATGACAGTGGCAAGAGGGCGCACTTCACGTTGGTGGCCCAGCGACCCAGACCCATGTATCCGAAACCGTGGCCATACTGCGCAGAAGGCGAGGCACAGGACAGAGTACCGTTGCTCGCGGCCATCGCTGTAGAACTGCGCAGGTTCCACCGCGGAGCCCGGGACGAGTTGAACCACCCAGCGCGGAGAATTCGGGAAGAGGCCTGGAGTGCCCTTGACCGCACCTACCGGGACACCATCAAGGGACCAGCGTACTTGCCTTCGATGATGACGGCGCCGGTCCAACGGCGCCGGCTAATCACTCCACCAGCGGCTTCCATGAAGACGGCCGCCAAAGACAGCACGCAGGGAGGCGGGCATTGGGAGGCAACCAATGGATCGTCGAGAATTCGAATCACTCACCATGCCTCACCTGGACGCCGTCTATCGGATGGCCGTCCAGCTTGATAGTCGTCCCCACGGCGCCGCCCACCTGGCCGAGGATACCTATCTGCACGCCCTGCAGGCGGATCGATTCGACCATGCTGATGAACGGAGGGTCCGCCTCCGGCTGTTCAAGATCCTGTACCGCCTGGTTCGTAGGAACGTGGTAAGGTCCGGCGGCAGAACAACTGCGCACGGGAATGGGGGTGATCAATATGCCGGGCCAGAACGCACCGACCAGCCCCCGTTCGCCGCAGATCTCGAGACCCTGGACTGGAATCGGCTTGACGAGCTGATCGATCGCACGATCCCGAGAATGCCGCAAGAGCATCGCGTGCTGTTGTTCCTGTGGAGCACGGAAGGCCTGGCCTATGGCGAACTCGCGGTCATTTTGGATACCACCATTGAATCAGCCGCCAACCGACTCGGCCGAGCGAGAAACAACCTGGTCGCCCGATTGGCTGAGTCTTCCTCGAGGAAGGCCGGCCGACACCGATGGGATCGGCACTCGGAACAAAATCTCCGGGAGAGTAAGGAACAGAATAGACCGGACGGGCCGCCTGATCCGGACCGGGTTCGGTCTGCCTCTCAGGCGAGATATTGATTGGTATCCGGGGCGGGGCGGCCGCTCGGCCGCTCGGCCGCCCCGCGGCACCGCGTTCAACCAACGGGCGAGAACGCCTCAGCCTTTTTCTGATTCACCTTCGGACCGGCGTCGATGACCTCGGCCGGGGTACCTTCCTTGAACTGCTCGAAGTTCTTCCGAAACATCTCGGCCAGTTTCGCGGCCTGTTGGTCATAGGACTTCGGATCGGCCCACGTGCTGCGGGGATTGAGCACCTTGGTAGGCACTCCGGGCGCCGTGGCGGGCACCAGGAAACCGAACGTGGGGTCGGTGTACATCTTCACGTCGGCCAGGGAGCCGCCCAGGGCGGCATCCAGCAGGGCCCGGGTGACCTTGATGCTCATGCGGGACCCCACGCCGTACGGACCACCGGTCCAGCCGGTGTTGACCAGCCAGCAATGAGCCCGGTGCTTGGTGAGCTTCTCGGCCAGCAACTCCGCGTAGGCCGACGGATGGCGGGCCATGAACGGGGCCCCGAAGCAGGCACTGAAAGTCGCGGTCGGCTCGGTGACGCCCGCCTCGGTGCCGGCAACTTTGGCCGTGTATCCACTGATGAAGTGATACATGGCCTGTTCGGGGGTCAGCTTGGCGATCGGCGGAAGGACGCCGAAGGCATCGGCGGTCAGCATGATGACGTTGCGCGGATGGCCGGCCATGCCGGATGGCACGATATTGGGGATGTGGGTCAGCGGGTAGGAGGCCCGGGTGTTTTCGGTAGCGCTGGCGTCGGTCAGGTCAATCGAGCGCCGGGCCGGATCCATGGCCACGTTTTCGAGGATGGTTCCGAATCGCCGGGTGCAATCGTATATCTCCGGCTCCGACTCCTGCGATAGGTTGATGACCTTCGCGTAGCAGCCGCCCTCGAAGTTGAAGACGCCGTCGTCCGACCAGCCGTGTTCATCGTCGCCGATCAGCGGCCGGTTGGGATCGGCCGACAGGGTGGTCTTGCCGGTCCCGGACAGGCCGAAGAAGATGGCCACGTCGTCCGGGTCCTTCTCGCTGACGTTGGCCGAGCAGTGCATCGACAGCACCCCGCGTCCGGGCAGAATGAAGTTCAAGGCGGTGAAGATGGACTTCTTGATCTCGCCGGCGTAGGCCGTCCCCCCGATGAGGATCAACCGGCGCGACAGATTCAGGGCCACGAAGGTTCCGCTACGGGTCTGGTCCACGTCCGGGTCGGCGTGAAAGTCCGGACAATGCAGGACGGTGAACTCCGGCTTGAAGGCCTTGAGCGTCTCCCGCTCGCGCTCCTGTCGAATGAACATGTTGCGGGCGAAGAGGTTGTGCCAGGCGAATTCGTTAATGATGCGGACCGGAAGGCGGTAGCGTTGGTCGGCGCCGGCAAAGCAGTCCTGCACGAATACCTCCTTGCCGCGCAGGTAGGCGCACATCCGCCGATGCAGGGCGTCGAAGCGCTCCACCGGATACCGGACGTTAACCTTGCTCCACCAGATGTCTCCGCTGGTCTGGGGTTCGTCGACTACCACCTTGTCCTTGGCGGCCCGGCCGGTGTGTTGTCCCATGCTGACCACCAGCGGGCCCAGGTGGGCTACCCGCCCTTCGTGCCGCCGGACGGCGTATTCGTACAACGCCGGGGTCGACAGGTTCCAATAAACACCTTCCAGACGATCCAGGCCGACGTGCTCGAGCCCGTAATCACAGCTCAGGTCTGACATCTCCATGGCTTTCTCCTCAGTGTGCAAGTGCGGCAGTTTAGTGTACATGTGCTGCAAGGGTCGGCGCCGCAGATGACGCCCAGCTTACCGTCGAAACTCCGGGCCGGCCAGCCGGGCCCGCCCCCTCGACGGCCTATTCAGATCGACAGTTTCCGGCGCGTCCGACAGGTACTCCGGCGATTCTCCGAGAGAACTTCACCCATCCCCGCTGATCGTTCTCCCCATCCTCCAGATGAGCGAGTTTCATAAATACGTTCATCAGCCCCACAGTCAATCCGATAATCTCATGTCGTCGCCAGGCGCGGTCCACGGTTGTTTCCGCCTCGGCCGCACTGGGAAAGGACCATCCGCCAGGCCGGCAAATGCCGCCTCGGCCGGCCGGGCCTTTGACGCAACAACTATAGTCCGCGAGGAATGTCGCTGCAGTCAAGCTTCTTGAAGTCATGAGAGTGAGTACCCCTGATGTCTGCCGCCGATCATGACGGTCCACACGATTTTTCGATCAAATCTCTGGGGCCCAGGAAAGTCGCCTCGCCCTACAAGGCCAGTCGTTACGTATCGGATGATGAGACGGTCCTGTATGACACCAGTCGGCGAATCGGCTCCGACGACCAACCACCGGACTCTCGGAACTCGGCCGTGGCGTTCCAACTCGCCGGGCCCCGGGACAAGATCTACTTCGACTCCAGCAAGACCCGCTGCGGGATCGTCACCTGTGGCGGGCTGTCCCCCGGGATCAACGATGTGATCCGGGCGATCGTCCTTCAACTCCATTACTACTACGGCGTCCGGGTCATCTACGGCTTCCGCTTCGGATTCGAGGGTCTGGTGCCCCACTACCGGCACCAGGCCATCATGCTGGCCCCCGAATCCGTCAGCCATGTTCACCAGCAAGGCGGGTCCATCCTGTCATCATCACGCGGACCCCAGGATTCTACCGTGATGGTCGATGCCCTGGAACGGCTCAACATTCAGATCCTCTTCTGTATCGGAGGCGACGGGACCTTGCGCGGGGCCACCGACCTCGGCAAGGAGATCGAGCGGCGCGGGCTGAAGATCGCCATCGTCGGGGTCCCCAAGACCATCGACAACGACATCCTGTTTACCGACCAGACCTTCGGTTTCGAGACCGCCTACTCCATCGCCGCCCAGGCCATCCGCGGGGCCCACGTCGAGGCCACCGGGGCCCCCAATGGGGTCGGCCTGCTGAAACTGATGGGACGTCACTCCGGATTCATCGCCGCCCACGCCGCCCTGGCCAGTCACGATGCCAATCTGGTCCTGGTGCCGGAGGTCGACTTCGAGCTGGGCGGGGCCAACGGCTTACTTCCCCATCTCCTGCGCCGCCTCCGGGCCCGCGGCCACGCCGTGGTAGTAGTCGCCGAAGGTGCCGGCCAGCATCTCTTCGACCAGGACCCCCAGCAGCGCGAAAGGGATCCCTCGGGGAATCTCCGGCTGGATGATATCGGAGCCCTGCTCCGCGATCGGATCGGAGAGTACTTCAGATTGATGGACACGCCGCTGAATCTCAAGTACATCGATCCCAGCTACCTGATTCGCTCCTCCGCCGCCACCCCCAGCGACTCCCTGCTGGCCGGCATCTACGGCCAGATGGCCGTCCATGCGGCCATGGCCGGCAAGACCGGCATGTTGGTGGGTAACTGGCACGGGCATTTCACCCATGTCCCCATCGAGGCGGCCGTCGCCGGACGCAAGACCATCGATCCGGCCAGCAACTTCTGGCAGAGTGTGATCGAGTGCACCGGCCAGCCAGCCGCCATGACCAACCGCGGAGGCAGCCCCGACGACATCGAAGAATCACTGCGCTTCGACGCGGACCAGGCCGCTGCCCGGCAATCACCTGCCCCGGCCGGCGTGGAGGCCTGACCCATGGAGGGCAACCCGGGACGGCCCAGGACCGCGGCGGGATCGGAGATGACCCGGGGAAAGTGGATGGGGTTGGCCGCAGCCGTCGCCCTGTTTGCGGCGCCCTGGGTGGTGCATTTCCCCGGCTTGTCCGTCGAGGGGCATCGCGTCTTCAGCATCTTCCTCGCCGCGGTGGTGCTCTGGATCACCGAGGCCGTTCCCCTGCACGCCACCGCCACCATCATCATCCTGCTCGAGATCCTGCTGATCAGCGACCAGGGGGTGTTATCCGTTCCGGAGGGATTCACCCCACCGTCCTATCGCCTGTTCTTCGGCACCCTGGCCGCACCGGTGCTGATGCTCTTTCTGGGGGGCTTCTTCCTCGCCCACGGGGCGGCCAAGTTCGCCCTGGATCGCAATCTCTCCCGGGTGCTGCTGCTTCCCCTGGGGACATCGGCGAAGACCATCTTGCTCGGCCTGATCGCCATCACCGCCATCTTCTCGATGTTCATGAGCAACACCGCGACCACCGCCACCATGATGGCCGTGGTCCTTCCGATCATGGCCCAACTGCCCCCCGGCGATCGGATGCGCACCGGACTGGCCCTGTGCATACCCATCGCCGCCAACGTGGGCGGCATGGGCACGCCGATCGGCACCCCCCCCAACGCCATCGCCCTCGGGGCCCTGTCCGAAGCGGGCTTCAGTATAGGTTTCCTTCAATGGATGCTCATGGCCTGCCCGTTCGTGGTGGTCATCCTGGTGGTCGTCTGGCTGCTGATCGGGCGGTTCTACCGTTTTGCCGGCCGGACCATCACGCTGAAAATCAACTCGACCTTCAACATGACCCGCCCCGCCAAGATCTTCTACGTCACCTTCGCCGGAACCATCCTGCTCTGGCTGACCGAGAGCCTCCACGGAATGAGTTCCAGCGTGGTGGGCTTCTTTCCGGTGGTGGTGTTGTTGTCCACCAGGGTGTTCTCCTCCAAAGACCTGCAGTCCATCCAGTGGCACGTCCTCTGGCTGGTCGCCGGGGGGATCGCCCTCGGCGTCGGGGTCGGTCAAACCGGGCTGGACGGCTGGCTGCTGGGGCTCATTGACTGGAACGGGATGTCGTCAATCCTGATTCTGGCTACCCTCTCCCTGGTGGCCCTGGTGCTCAGCACGGTGATCTCCAACAGCGCCACCTCCAACCTCATCGTCCCGCTGGCCATGACCCTCTGCATGTCCGATGGGGTTACAATCAGTCCCCTGGTGGCGGGGGTGTTCGTGGCCATCGGCTCCTCACTGGCCATGGCCTTGCCCATCAGCACCCCGCCCAACGCGGTGGCCATCAGCACCGGAGCCGTCCGCACCAAGGACCTGGCCATCGTCGGCATTCTGGTCGGTGGGTTCGGCTGGGGTCTGTTCCTACTCTGCGCCCCGTGGTTCTGGACGGCCTTGGGAGTCCTGTCTCCATGAGTGAGACCAACGAAACAACCACCAAGTACGTGGTCCTTTGCGTGGACGCCGAGCCGGATGACCTCGCCGCCCTGCAGCGCCAGGTCCGCGATTGCTGTGGCCCGGAGATCGAAGTACAGGCCTGTTCGGATGCCGCCCAGGCCCTGGCCCTGATCGAGGGGTTCGACCCTTCCAGTGTTCGCGTGCCCCTGATCATCACCGAGCACGTCCTGCCGGCCATGTCGGGGATCAACCTGCTGCTGGCCCTTAACCGAATGGCCGACTACCGGGCAACCCGAAAGATGCTGGCCTCCTCGGGGGCCAACGTCCTGGACCTCTCCCGGGCCCTGAACCAGGGAGCCCTCCACCGCAACATCGTAAAACCCTGGAAGCCCGAAGTGCTGCGGGATTGTGTGCGCTCCCTGCTGACCAGCTTCTTCGTCCATCATGCGCCGCAGGAGTGCGACCGATTCAAGGATGTTCTCCACAGCGTACAGTTTCCCCGGGCCTACTGGGCGGCGCAGCAAGAGCGGCGGGCCCTCGACGTGCAGATCAAGACCCTCAAGCGGAGCTTCCTGGCGAACATGGGAATGAGCGACCAGGCGGTGGACCATGCCCTGAGCGTAGGCATCGACGAGGCCCTGAAGGCTCCGCCCCGGCAGCACTTTCCGGCCGGAGCGGTGCTCTTGAGCCAAGGCGAGCCGGTCAGTGCTATCTATGTGCTGGTCTCCGGAAATGTCCAGTTGTCGCGCACCACCAACGACCGGGAAGTCATCCTCCACCAGCAGGCCGGAGGACGGATCATCGGCCTGCTCTCCCTGGCCCACGGACAGCGGGCCTTCTACACCTGGCGGGCGACCACCGATGTCGACGTCATACCCTTGAGCCTGGAGCAACTCGAGACCGCCCTGCAAGCCAATCCCTGGCTCGGCGGCTATCTGGTTACCTCCCTGGTCAGAACGATGGGGCTGCGCAGCAAGCGGACCGCCCAGCTCCTCCTGGAGGTCGAAGACCTCAACGGCAAGCTGCAGGGCGAGCGGGACCAACTCGCCGGGACCCTGCAACAACTGGAGGCATCCCAGACCCGGCTGGTCGAGTCCCAGAAGATGGCCACCCTGGGCCAGCTGTCCGCCGGGGTGGCCCACGAACTGAACAACCCTATCGCCGCAATCCAGCGGGCGGCGGATTTTCTGGGCGAAGACCTGACCGCACTGCTCGCCGACGTACCCCACGGGGAGACGATCAAGGCCGCCATGCTCTCGGCTCTGACCAGCGAACCACTCTCCACCCGCGAGCAGCGTAGCCGCCGGGCGGCTCTGGCTCGGGCCGTGGACAGCGAGGGTCTGGCCCAGCGGCTGCTGAAGGCCGGCATCACTACCTTCGACCAGTACAGTTCATCCCTCGGCCGGCTGTCCAGCGCCGAGCGAGACCGCCTGCTCGACAAGCTGGAACGATACCATCAGCTCGGTATGTCGCTCCGCAGCATCTCGACCTGCAGCCGGCGAGTAAGCGCCATCGTGCAGGGCCTCCGCGACTACACCCGGGCGGATCAGGCCCCGGTCGCCAACGTGAATCTGCACGAGGGGATCGAAGGCACCCTGCTGATGTTCAGCCACGACCTGGGCGAGGTTGAGGTGATTAAGACCTACGGGGAGCTGCCGGCCATCGAGTGCCACGTCGGCGAGATCAATCAGGTGTGGGCCAACATCATCGCCAACGCCCTGCAGGCCCTGAACAACAAAGGCCTGCTGCGAATCGAGACGTCCACACCCGATACCGATCACGTGCGGGTCTGCATCATCGACAACGGCCCCGGCGTCCCCCCCGAGAACCTGGGCCGCGTGTTCGACCTCAACTTCACCACCAAGCAGGGGCCGACCGGCTTCGGGCTGGGCCTGGGCCTGGCTATCTGCCGCCAGATCGTGACCCGGCACGACGGCACTATCGAGATGGAGTCGCAGCCCGGCCGGACATGCCTGACCGTCGTGCTGCCGGTGCGCCCCCTCGCCGGCTCGGGAGGGAATGGAGAACCATGAACCGCGTAACCATACTCTGTGTCGAAGACGAGCCCGCGGTCCGCGACGCCTTGGTCCGCGACCTGGACACCTTTGCGACTGTCTTCCGCATCGAAGCGGCCGAGGACGCCAAAGACGCCCGCCAGGTGGTGCAGGAGTGCCTCGACGATGGTGACCCCCTCGGCCTGGTCCTCTGCGATCATCTGCTGCCCGGCATGCTGGGGGCCGACCTGTTGGTCGAGCTGAAGGGCCGACCGGAATCGGCCCCGGCCCGCAAGGTCCTGGTCACCGGACAGGCCGGCCTGGAGGACACGGTCAAGGCCGTGAACAACGCCGACTTGGATCACTACATCGCCAAGCCCTGGACCCGGGACAACCTGCACGCCGTGGTCCGCAAGTATCTGACCGATTACGTCATCGACGAGATGGAGGATTTGCTCCCTTTCGTCAGCGTGTTGGACGGCCAGCGCCTGCTCGAGGCCCAGAAGAGCCGCGGCCTGCACGAATGACAGTAACTAAGAACACCCGGACCCGCCGGCCGACGCCCAAAGGCCCGATGGAAACTTTCGCCTAGCAAGGAGCACCGAACATGTCACTCGTACCCATGCGCGTACTGTTGGATCACGCCGCCGAGAACGACTACGGACTGGCGGCCTTCAACGTCAATAACATGGAGCAAATCCAGGCCATCATGGCCGCCGCCGAGGAGACCGAATCTCCGGTCATCATCCAGGCCTCCCGCGGGGCCCGGGACTATACCAACGACGCCTATCTCCGCCATCTGATGTTGGCCGCCGCCGAACTGCACCCGCAGATCCCCATCGCCATGCACCAGGACCACGGCAACTCGCCGGAGACCTGCCTCAGCGCCATCGAACAGGGTTTCACCTCGGTGATGATGGACGGCTCCCTGGAGGCCGACGGCAAGACCCCGGCCGGCTTCGAGTACAACGTCCAGGTCACCCGGCAGGTCGTGGAGGCGGCCCACGCTCGGGGCGTCACCGTCGAAGGCGAGCTGGGCTGCCTCGGCGGCGTCGAGGACGGCCACGGTGCCGGCCTGAGCAGTGCAGAGGCCCTGAAACACCTGACCGACCCGGCCCAGGCGGAGGAGTTCGTCGCCCGTACCGGCGTCGACGCCCTGGCGGTGGCCATCGGCACCAGCCACGGGGCC
>CAZFMS010000006.1:0-39702 GCA_964520125.1 uncultured Planctomycetaceae bacterium | reverse complement strand
AGTGCCGGCTACCGCGATGCGCCGGTGCCCGTGTCCAACGTTGGCTGCCAGCAGCTTCGATTGCTCAGCGGGAACCGGATGCTCACCATGACGTTCGGCCTGGATGCCTTCGGTAACTTTGTATCGCTTCCGGAGAATCCCAGCGGTGAGGGTGTTCCCGTTTCCTTGGTTGCCGACAGCGACACCCTGTTCATTCCCCTGCCCGAAATCATCGTGTTCGGCAATGAGGACCCGGACTTCATCTGCGGGGACGACATCTGCAGTCAGCGAGGTTTCGTCTATTCCAGCGCCAGTGGGTTGCCGATCGGCAAGCCCATTGAGGCGTTGCGCATCCAGGGCACCCTGTGCAGCGAACGATTCGGCACCGCCCCCGAGTGGCAACTCGACAAGTCGGTTACTGATAACTCGGTGCTACCATTCGAGTACGCCGCCGGCGGGACCATCCAGCTGACCATTCTCGACCGCGAGGATGACGACATCGCCGACGAGCGTAATCAGGCCGTCTGGCTGGTCACCGACGGTGATGGCAACACCATCCACGTGCAGGATCCCTGATCCTGACCAGTGCGCGGCGAAACGGCGACTCGGTGCCTTGCCTGGCCCCCCGGGGGGCCGGTTGCTTCGCCAGTACCAGGGTCGACCCCTGGGGAACCCGCCTCAGTCCTCCCGGCGCGGCCAACAGCCCGCCCAAGCCCAAACCCGGCCACGGATCCTCGGTGAGGCCGAAACTGGATCGGTTGTGCGGTTCTTGGGGTACTTTATCCCCCCATCGCGACGACAACTCCCATGGCCACAATAGGTTGTGCGCCTGACCAATAAATATCACAAAGCTGTGAAATTTGCTGGTGCTTTCGCCCCATGCTCCGGCTAGACTGTGATTCCTCGGCTCCGAACGGAATGGATTGCAGGGGGAGTGATCCCGGTCACCGCCCGGTCGTACGGAACGGACTCCAGCGCCGAGTAATACAAGCTGGAGGCGCACTCATGCAGGGCTATGTGCTCGCGTTCCGGCCCGCCACCGGGGATGGAACCATCGTCACGGAATCGGGGGAGGCGATCAAGTTCCGGGGCACCAATCGGCAGGTCGAGTTGCACGGGGGAGATATCGTCAGATTCGAGATCACCTCCGGACAGACTTCGGACCTGGCCCCGGGGTTGCACGATCTCCAGGTCGTGCAGCGCTGGCCAGAATGCCTGACCACCTCCTATCGACCGCTGCTCCGCCAATTGCACTCCACGCTGCAGATGGACGGTCCGGTCCATTAGTGGCCGGCGTACGGTCGAGGGCAGCAAGTGGCGGGGCGGCAGCAGGGCCCCCCAGGCTCCGGAGGGCATCGCTTGCCGCCGGGCGTCTCTTGTCCGCCCACCGGGCCGGTCGATATACTCCAAGATGGACTGATAGGCCCGTTGTGAAACACCCGTTTTATTGGAGGTACCATGATGGCGCGCTTATCCTGTACCGTGCTCGGGATTCTCTCACTGGTCGTGGTGGCCACCGCCGGCTGCCAACCAGGGGCCGGCTCCCCAACCGACGCCCAAGTAGTGCAGATCGGCTCTACCAAGGCCGACCTGTTCGGCCTGCCCGCTGAATACCGGGCCCTGCACCCTCGTCTGGAGGCCTGCCTGGACCGGCCGGTGCGTTTCAGGGCTCAGCCGGACGGTGCCGGGCTGGCCCAGCAGCTGGAACAGGACCACATCAATTTCGCGATCATGTCTGCGGCCGAATTCGCCTCGATCGAAGACCCTTCCAAGCTCACCCTCTTGGCATCCGGCGTCAACGGATCGGGCAAGACCTCGCGGAGAGCGTACCTGGTGCTCAAGGCCGGCTCACACGTCAAGACGGTGGCTGACTGTCGGGGCAAGCGATTCGCCTTCGGCACCCATGGTGATCTGCTGACCGACATCGCCGCCCGGCGAGCCCTGGAGGAGGCCGGCCTGCCCATCAAGGACATACTGCGGGAACTCCTGCCCCCTCCGCTGGCCTTCGAGGGCCGGCTATACGTGAAGAACGACACCGCCAAGACGATCGTCAACGACATTACCGTCAACGCCGGCGTGATCGACGAAACCACCTTTGACAAGATGCCCCGGTCCGGCGGCAACTTCATCACCGGCCCGTCGCAGGATCAATTCAAGATCGTCGGCCAGACACTGCCTATTCCGGAGATGGTGGTCGTCGCCGGCCCCGCGGCCGACCCGGACTTGACCGCCAAGCTCAAAGAGTACCTGCTCACCAAGGTCAAGGATGATCAAATGGTCTGTCGGCAGCTCGGGTTGCAGGGCTTCGCCCCGCCGGACAGGTCGGCCTACGAGGCGATGGGCAAGCTGCTGCGTTGAGCCGCGGGCGTCAGACGTGTTCGGCTCAGACCGGGCCGAGGACGGCCCGGCTCGCTCGGACCTACAGATCAACATTGACAGAGCGTTAGTAACTGACCGGTTTGCCGGAGACCGGCTCGATGTGGACGAACGCCCGATCGACGTTGGCGATGGACTCGACGGCCAGGCGGGTGGCCTCGGCCACCTCGTGGGAATCGGCGGTAGACAGCAGGCCGTCGACTCGAGCGGTCAACTCCACATGGACGAAGGTGCCAACGTAATGGCCCTTGACGTTGTCCACCTCCTGAACCCCGGAGACCCGCTGGGCGGCGTCCCCGATCCGCTGCAATAACTCACCTTCGGGAGCCTTGCCCATTAGATAGTCGATATTCTCCATGCCAATGTGATAGGCACTGTAGAGAATGTACGCCCCCACGACGAGGGCGGCGATGGTGTCCAACATCCCCAGCTCTCGGTATTCAGCGACCAGCACGGCCAGACAACCCTGGGTGGCGATGAGCACGTCGTTCCGGCAGTCGACCGAGGTGGCCCGCAGAGCGGGGCTGTTCAGCCGCCGGCTGCGACGGGCGAAGTAGACCGCCAGCCAGGCCTTGATGCCCACCGTCAAGCACAAGGCCGCGAACGGGTAGAGTCCGATTTCTTGGGGCACCCGGCCCCGCCAGAGGTCCAGAACGGCCGTCCGGCAGACCTCGAAGCCCAAGATGGCGGTGAAGATGGCCACCAAGAGGCCGGCGATCGGCTCGGCCCGGCGGTGGCCGAAGGGGTGGTTATGATCAGCGTGCATCCACGCCCAACGGACGCAGACCAGGATCACGATCGCGGCCACGAAATCGGCCAGCGAGTTCAGGGTCTCGGAGAAGATGGTCAGGCTGTCGGAAAGCCCCGTCGCCCCGGCCTTGAGCGACAAGAGGAACAGGTTGGCGCCCAAGCCTACGAGGGCCGCCCGCATGGCCACTGATCTCGGCATCAAGATACCTCCACCCGCCGATTGTCCGTCCGCCGGCGCGGTGGTCAAGGAGGGACCCAGGGCACCCGCTGCCCGACCGGCGGCCCTGGAGCGCGTACTCCCTCATCTTTGCAGCGGCAGGCAGAATCTGGCATCCTATCATCCTCATGCCGTCGATGCAGTACGACTCCAGGGCCAGTGACCGCCCTGCCCGACGGCGCAACCCTGAAGCGGAAGGCCTCATGGCAAAGTTCCTATCGAGACGCTACCTGCGAAAGCTGGAGTTGGTGGGAAAGACCGAGATGGTCGTGGGGATCGGCGTGCTGATCCTGATGGGCGGGATCGTGGCGGCCTACGTCGTGCAGTCCACCACCAACCAGGACTACTTGTTCATCGTTGACCAGGCCGGCGAAGATGGTCAGGCAGCGTCCCGCGAGACTGCCGCGGACGGGCGAACGTCGCCGACGACGGAGAACGCCGCCGGGCAGGTGGGCCTGGGTGCGGCCCGGAGCGAGGCGGCCAGCCCATTCCCGGATCCCGGTGTCGAGCTGTGGCAATCGCCCAAGAAGGTGTCGCGCTTCAACCCGGACAATCTGTACGAGAAGATCAACGGGCGGGCGGGGCTGTACTTGCAGTATCACGTATCCAGCCTGGTCTTCGGCACCTACGGCCACCAGACCGACGGCGATCGAACCATCGACGTCTATTGGTATGACCTGGCCCAGCCGGAGAACGCCTTCGGCATCTACCGGGCCGAGGCCCCGCCGGATGCCCCGCCGGTCTCGATCGGACAGGCCGGATACCAGGTCGGAGGCGCCGTGTTCTTCCTGAAGGGCTCGAGCTACGTGCAGGTATTGCCGGCCAGTTTTGATGCGGCCGACGGACAAGTGGCCCTGAAGATCGCCGAGCGGATCGGTGAGCAAATCGAGGACCAGGGTGACGAGATGTGGGCCTTGGCGGTGCTGCCCGAAAACGGGCGCGTGGCAGACACCTTCGAGTATCTGGCCAAGGATTCCTTCGGCCTGGACTTCTTGAGCGACGTCTATGCCGCGGCGTATGATGTGGATGGCGGCCGGGTCAAGCTGTTTATCCACCGAGCCGCGGACCAGGCCTCGGCCCGGGCCCTACTCGAGGAATACCGGGGCTACTTCGAGGAATACGGGGAAACCGTCTGGACGGACTCTGAAGACGCACCCCGGATCGTGGCCGGCCGGGCGTTCGGGGTGATCGACGTGGTCTTCGTCAAGGGCATATACCTCGGCGGCGTGGCCGGGGCCGAAGACCTGGAGCCGGCCAGGAAGACGGCGGTGGCATTCTACGAAGGTCTGGCCGCACCCTGAGGCGGCCGGTGAACGACGGCCTGACGCTACAATGTGCAATGGGCCGATTTGTTGGCGGTCGAGCGGCCGAGTGCTGAACAGCCTCCGCCACGGGTCAAACGAGTTGACCCATGCCACCCCGGAACTCAGGAGATTCGGTCGTCCGGAAGCGGTCGGCCCGCAGGCTGCATGAGCATGAGTGACAAGACTCTGACCAGACGAGAATTGCTCGCCCGAGGCGGTGGGGCGGTGGCCGCGGCCGGGGCGGCGGCGGTCGGCGGATACTTGCTGTATGACTCGGTCGGCGACGCCGGGCTGCCCAAGCCGAACGACACCAATCTTCGGCTGGATAACTACTTCGGGACCATTGACTTTCCGGCCTCGAATCCGCGGATCAGCGTGGCCACCGGAGGCGCAGAAACGATAGAGAAGATGGTCCGCGCTGCCGTCGGCGGGCTGGATGCCTCGCTGGGTATCAAACGCTTCATCACCAAGAACGACGTGGTCCTCATCAAGCCGAACGTGGGATTCGACCGGGGACCGCACCTGGGGGCCACGACCAACCCCGAGGTCCTGCGCGGAGTCATCCGCCTCTGCCGCGAGGCGGGGGCCGACAAGATTATCGTCGCCGACAATCCCATCGAATCACCCGAGGCGTGCTTCGCCAAGACCAGAATCCGCCGGGTCGCCGAGGAAGAAGGGGCCCGGGTCGTGCTCCCATCGCGGGCCGGCTTTGAAACCGTGATCATCCGCGACGCCCCGCCCGATTCCCGCCGCAACCAGGCGTTGGGCCGCTGGCCGGTCTTCTACCGCCCGTTGGCCGAGGCGACCAAGGTCATCGGGGTGGCCCCCATCAAGGACCACAATCTGTGCAGCGCTTCGATGAACCTCAAGAACTGGTACGGCCTCTTGGGCGGGCGCCGCAACCAGTTCCACCAGGCCATCCACAACATCGTCAGCGACCTGGGCCTGATGATGAGCCCCACCCTGGTCATCGCCGACGGGACCCAGGTGATGATGCGCAACGGCCCGACCGGCGGCCGCATCACCGACATCAAGCCCGGTGGAGAGGTAGGCCGGCCCACGATTGTCGCCTCGGTCGACCCGGTAGCCTCGGACGCCTGGTGCTACCGACATCTACTAGGCCGCGACCCGGCCCGCCTGGCCTATTTGGAGCTGGCCCACGAGAAGATCGCCGAACAAATCGCCGCCGGCACCAAGCGCCTGGGCCAACGCGACTGGCAGGCCTACCACCGCCAAGGCCTGATCGTCACCACGAACGTATGACCCCCAAGTGATTGCGCCCTCTTTCATTCAGCACCGTCGCGTGAGACGCCAACCCCCTCCCCAATCGACCACCCAGGCCGCCCCACGCCGCTTCCACAGGCGGGCTCGATATGGTATAATTACCCTCGGGAGGAAGCCGGCCATGTCTCCAGTAATTGGCACGCCAGACCCTGGATCATCTTTCCGGAGCGGGCTGTTCCGCGCGTTCGCGGCCGCTCTGCTCCTGCTACCCGCCGCCTCCGCCCGGGGCGAGCCGTTCTGGACCATCACCCAACTGACGGACAATGACTATGAAGAGTGGTCCCCGAAGGTCTCCGGCCCGAACGTGGTCTGGGAAGGCTACGACGGTACCGACAGCGAGATCTTCCTGTACGACGGCAACGCCACTGTGCAGATCACCAACAACAGCTACCAGGACTATGCTCCCGAGGTCTCCGGCTCCAACATCGTGTGGTTAGGCCATGATGGCAACGACGACGAGGTCTTCCTATACGACGGCGCCATTACCCAGCTTACGAACAACGAATACGATGACTACGGACCCGATGTCTCCGGCTCGAACGTGGTGTGGACCGGTTACGATGGCAGCGACTTGGAGATCTTCCTATACGACGGCGTTGCCACCACTCAACTCACGGACAATGGCTACCACGACGGCTATGTCGCGATCTCCGGCTCCAACATAGTGTGGATGGGCGATAGCGGCAACGACTACGAGATTTTCCTGTACGACGGCAACGCCACTGTGCAGATCACCAACAACAGCTACCGTGACTTTGATCCTGACGTCTCCGGCTCCAACATCGTGTGGTCGGGCGACGACGAGATCTTCCTATATGACGGCGCCAGCACCACGCAACTCACGAACGATAGCTACGGAGATCTTTACCCCCAGGTCTCCGACTCGAACGTGGTGTGGATGGTCTACATTGCCGCCCCCGACTCCGATGTTCTCCTATTCGATGGCAGCACGACTATCTCGCTCACAGGAGGCGACTATTATTCCTACAACCAGAACCCCCACGTTTCCGGCTCGAACGTCGTCTGGTCGGGCATCGGCAGTGGCACAGAATCTGAGATTTTCTTCTACGATGGCACTGGCATCACGCAGCTCTCTATAAACAGCCGATCCGATGGCGATCCACAGGTTTCCGATGCAACCGTGGTGTGGAGAGGCTCCAACGGAAACGACTCAGAAATCTTCATGGCTGTCGCCTCAGACCTGTGCCCTTGTTCGGGCGACATGGATCGCGACGGAGACGCCGATTTCCTCGACCTGGCCCCGTTCGCTATCGCCCTGGTCGAAGGAAGCTCCGACCCCTGTGCCGATGGCAACGCCGACGGCTCGATCAACGGGCAAGATATCCGTCCCATGGTCGAGCTGGTCCTGGCCGACGGCGGCCTCGGCACGACATGCGGCTGCCCCGGTCAGGGCAACTGCTGCGAGTCGCACGGAAACCCGGGCTGCGACGACGGGTCCTGCTGCGCCTCGGTCTGTTTGCTGTATCCCCACTGTTGCGAGACCGGATGGGACAGCCGATGTGCCTATACCGCGGCGGCCGATCCGAACTGCGACTGCCACCCGCCCATGCTCGGGGCGTGCTGCCGGGGGGACGGGACCTGCACGGACGGCGCGACAGAGGTGCCTTGCATCTGGCAATATGGAATCTGGCACTACGACCAGCTTTGTGAGAATATCGATTGTCTGGGCAGCGGATGTCCTGCCCCCGGCGCGTGCTGCGGGACCCACAATTGGCCGGGCTGCGCACATGAGCCGTGTTGTCAGTCGGTATGTTCGTATGATCCGTTTTGCTGCGAGGTTATGTGGGATAGCTTCTGCGCAGTTCAAGCGTTCGACGATCCGAACTGTTTCTGTATTACGCCATGAGGGACGTGAGAAACTGATAACCAGGGGCCGGCACCCGGGCACAAAACAGGTATCCTCGGCCGTTGTGATATGCAAGGGGCCACTCGGCACAGCCTACGGATAGAACTTGCCCATCATTCGGGGGAAGGGGATGGTCTCGCGGATGTGTTTTAGGCCGCAGAGCCAGGCCAGGGTGCGTTCGACGCCCAGGCCGAAGCCGCCGTGGGGGACGGTGCCGTAGCGGCGGAGGTCCAGGTACCACTCGTAGTCCTTGCGGTCCAGGCCCTGGGCGTCGATCCGCTCCAGCAGGTCGTCGAGGAGGTCTTCCCGTTGGGAGCCGCCGATGATCTCGCCGTAGCCCTGGGGGGCCAAGAGGTCGAAGTTGTTCACCAGCCGCCGGTCCTGGGCGTTGCGCTTCATGTAGAAGGCCTTGACCGCCGCGGGGTAGTGGGTGACGAAGGTCGGCTGCTGGTGCAGCCGGCTGATGATGGTCTCGTCCGAGCCGCCCAGGTCCTTGCCCCACTCGAAGCCCGCGGCCAGCTCGAGATGATGGGGTATATTCTTGACTTCGGTTTCCAGGTCGTCAAGCTCCTCGCGGCCGGCCATTATCTCGGCGGCGAGCTTGTCCTTCTTCCATTGCTTTACGCCCGACGCCTGGGCCTCGGCCTCTTTCTGCTGCAGTTCCTTCTTCAGTTCGGTGATTCGGGCGCTCTTCTCCGCCAGATCGCTTTCCAGAAGGGCCTTGGCCCGGTCGCTGCGCAGCAGGTCGGCGGCCTGGGAGTAGGTCAGCCGCTCGAAGGGCTTGTCGATGCTCTCCAGCCCGGCCAGGTCGCGCCCGAGCAGCTCGAGGTCCTCGCGATGATCGCCCAGCACCCGCCGGACGATGCTGTGGACGAAGTCCTCGGCCATGTCGACCACCGCGTCCAGGTCGGCGTAGGCGATCTCCGGCTCGACCATCCAGAACTCGGTCAGGTGCCGGCGGGTCTTGGACTTCTCCGCCCGGAAGGTCGGGCCGAAGCAATAGACTTTGCCCAACGACATACACGCCGACTCGACGTAGAGCTGGCCGGTCTGGGCCAGATAGACCGGCTCGCCGAAGTAGTCCACCTCGAAGAGGGTCTGGGCACCCTCGCCGGCGGCGGGGGCGAAGATCGGGGTGTCGATCAGGGTGTACCCGTTGCGGTTGAAGTAGCCTCGGATCTCGTCGACCAGGGTGTGGCGGATCCGCAGGATGGCCCACTGGCGGCGGGAGCGAAAGTGCAGGTGGCGGTTCTTCATCAAGAAGTCGATGCCGTGGGCCTTGGGGGTGATGGGGTAGTCGGTGCTCTCGCCGACGACCTCCAGGGCCTGGACGTCCAGCTCGTGTCCGCCGGCTTGGCGCTGGTCGACCCGGACGGCGCCGGTCACCCGCAAGGATGTCTCCTGTCCCAGGCGCCGGGCTTGGTCGAAGAAGCCCTCGGTCTGGGGCGACTTGGTGACCACGCACTGGCAGAGGCCGGTGCCGTCGCGGAGGACGAGAAAGGCGATCTTGCCCGAATCGCGGCGGTTGTACAGCCAGCCCTGGAGGGTCACGGTCTGGCCGACGTGTTGGTGAAGCTCCTTGATGGTGACGATCATGGGCGATTCCTATCTGGTGAGCGGGTGTCGAGGTTCCCTGGACGGCTCGTGGCGACAGCTTGACACATGCTGCCGTCACCCTCGCGCCGCGACGAGCGCGGGGGGTGGGGAAGCAAGCCCAAGATAAGCGATAGGCCCGAGGTTGCCCAACTTTGTTGCTCACCCCGGGGCACGTGGGCCTCACCGGCGCGAGGCAATCATGTCCAGGTCGCAGGCTCCACACCGTCTCTGGCACGTTCGAGACACCCGGAAGCTGATGCGGAAACCGCTCCGATCAGCGGGTTTCGACTTTTTGACTTTTTGACTTTTCCACACGGCACCGCTCCCTGACAGTCGCGGCTCTGATCGTCCGCGGTCGTTCCGGGGAATGCCGGCCGGTGGCTGCCCGCCGTCAGCCGCAGATGTGGATGGGGTGGATGTTTCGGCGGCAGCCGGGGCACGGGTGGCCTACGGTCTGGGCACCGAGAGCGGTGCGGCAACGGGGACATTCGGGGCCGATCTGGGCGGACAGGAGCTTGAAGCGGCGTTGGAGGCGTTTGCCCAGGTAGCGAAAGGGCACGGCCACCAGGGTGACCCAGATCACTACCGGTACGGTGAGGCGGAGGATGAAGCCGGCCCGGCCGAGGCCGAAAGTCGGGATTCGGAGCAGGGTTCCGCCGAAGGCGACGAGGCAGACCAGCCCGGCGAACATGAGGATGAGAAAGGCCCAGCGGAGCATGAGGGTTTGATACTGGAGGCGGCGGGCCCGGCGGTCGGCCAGGCGGCGGGCGTCCGGCCGAACGAATACGTCGGCGTAAGTTAGCGGCCGGGCGCACGCGGGGCAGGCTGTCGGGAGTTCGCCTCCCGATTTGACGCGGGCACCGCTCCCTGACGGTCGCGGCTCTGATCGTTCGCTGCAGTCGTCCGGGGGCAAGGCCGCCTGGCAGCCGGGACAAGTGGGGGCATGCCGGTGGGCGACTGGCGGCTGCATTCGTTGGGCCTGCCAGATCCAGAAGGCGTGGAGAATGTGAAACGCGGCCAGGAGGGTCAGGGCGATGGCGACGTGCACCGGCCACGGGCTGCCCTGGACCAAGGCGGACATCCAGAACATCGCGAAGACGATGACCAATGCGGAGACCGACCGGGCCCGCGAGGAGACCAAGTGCAGTGTTTCCGCGGCCAGGACGTGGCGATCATCGCGGGGGTCGAAGTCGGTGCCGCATTCGGGACATTTGTTTCCGGTCAGGTCGCGGAGGAGGTATCCGCAGATGACGCAGGCCCTGCGTCGGCGAGCCAGGGAGACCATCAAACGGCGGAGGCGTTCTTCCTGTGGGACCATGCGTCGGGCGAAGAGCCACATTCCGCCGCTGGCAACGAGGGCGGCCAGGGCCGCGGCCTGGTAGGACCAGCTCTGCCACATGATGAAAAGAACCGATGCGGTGATGAGCACGAGATTGACCAGTTGGGTCAGGCGCAGGCTGTTGATCCAGAGCTTGCGCTTGCCGGCCGCGATCTTGTCCAGGCGGGTTTCGCGAAGGGCGCAGCGGTCGGCAGTCGAGGAGGACAGCGGCGGGCCGTCGGTCTGGCGATGGCCGGCGCGGGAACGGCGCAGGGCCGCCAAGGAACGCGGTTGGTCCTCGGTCGTCTTCCAAGCTGTGGTCGCCATGGGTGATCTTCCGGTGACACTAATCAGAGCGACAAATTGTGGACACTTCGAGTGCACTGGCATCTTGCTGCCAGTGATTCTGTCCAGCAAGACACTGGCGGACAAGCCGCCAGTGGCACCCGCCAGGAATAGCGATGTTCAACATTCTCTGCTCCGAGCAGTAAGTCTAGACTCCTGTCACCCCATATCGGGACAGGAACCAGGCTGGATGAGCTTGGAGTCGGGTTCGAGAGGCGGCGTGCGGGGATCGACGGGGCCGCTCAACGGCGGCCCTTCGCTGCGGCTGGGTCGCAGGTGCGGCGAAGTGCGTTGGGGATGGGCAGGGCTTCGACGTCGCGGGGTTCTAGTTTGGACAGGCCGTCGGCGTAGATGCGGCGGTGCTGGCGGAGCAGGCGCTGGGCCTGGGGGCTGCTCAGGTAGGCGAACAGGGCACGGATGCGGCGCGGAGCAGGTTGGTGCAGGTAGATGGCGTGGTAGGCGGTGAGATTCAGGGCCGCGGCCTGGTTGAGGGCGAAGCGAAAGGGGCCGCGGGTGAAGACGGAGACGAGGAGGGGGCCGGGCCGGCGGTGTTCGGGCATGTACCAGACGGGTCGGTGGGAGGGTAAGTAACGCTGGTCGATGCCCTGGCGTCGGCCCTCTTCGAGATAGCGCTTGACGGCGGCGGTCAGGCGGGGGCGAGGGCGGAGGAGGTAGATGCGCTGGTCGGTATCGATCAGGCGTTGGAGGTCGGCGCGGGTGAGGGTATCTCCGCTGATCTGCCGGGCCTTGGTGATGCAGGGGACCAGGTCGCGGAGGTCGATCTTCCAGCGTAGGCGGTCGGATTCACGGAGGGTGAAGTAGGTGTTGGCCCCGGTGGCGATGCCGCGGGTGCAGCGGGCGACGTCGGCGAGCGTCGATGGAGGGGCAGATTGCGGATCGCGGATTGTGGATTGCGGATTGGCGGGGGCGGGGATGAGTTTGCCGTTGTCGAAGAGCGGGGTCCATTTGGCCTGGGGATCCAGGCTTGCAGCCGCGACCGGCTTGCCGGCATCGACGGCCGTGGCGGACAAGGCCTCGATGCTGGCGACGCTTTGCAGTCGGATCGGATCGTGGGTTTGGCGGCCCCGGCGGAGGAGGATGATGGCCGCGGTGGTCAGGGCGCCGTCGAAGACGTTGGCGGTGTGATCGAAATGGATGATGGCCTCGATGGCGTTTTGTTCGAGGAAGTAGGCCTTGATGGGCCGTCCGAAGTCGGCGTTGAGCCATTCGGCGGGGGTGATGACCGCGGCCCGGCCGCCCTTGGCAAGCAGGGTCCAGATCTTGATCAGGAAGAGTCCGTAGAGGTTGGTCATTCGGCTGAGCCGCCGGCCGCAGATGCGGTCGAATCCGGTGAGCAGGTCGTCGTCGTATTGCAGGGCGTGGTGGCGGACGTAGGGAGGATTGGCGATCACCGCATCGTACTTGGTGGAGAGTAGGGCAGTGATGAAATCTGTTTGATGGCAACGAACGGTCGCCCGGCGTGGAGTGGCGGCGAACTGCCGGAGGATGTCGGCGTCGATCTCGAAGGCGTCGATCCGAGGGGCCGCCGACCGGTCAAGATCGCGTGAAAGGTCATCGACGGCGTCAACGAAGACACCATGGCCGACGGCGGGATCGAGCAGCCGCCGGGGGCGAGGCCCACATACCCAGCGGGCCATCCAGTCGGCCACCGGCCGCGGGGTGAAGACCTGCCCGAGCCGGCGGGTCTTCTCGATCGTGCTGAGTGATTGAACCGTTACTGTGGTCATTCCAACCGCACCGGGCTCCACCCGGTCCTGCCATGGGTGGAGAGGAAGATCCTGACGATCAGGGGGTATTCTGGAGAACTGAGAGCCCGATGGCAACTGATCCGGCATCGAGACGGAGGAGCTGGAGCAGCTTGGCTGCCCGTTGGTCGGTTCGTGGTGCAGGCCCTGGTGGACGAGCGGGCAGTGGCACGCGTTGGGGGGTTTGGGAGAGATCGGGCCGGGGACGGCCCGGCTCGCTCGAGCCTTCAAGACCGACAATGACGGAGCACTAGAGGGCGCCGGCGAGCCAGGCGGTGATGTCGTGGCCGTTGTGGGCACCGTCGTCGTTCACGTCGGCCCGGAGGATCAGGCAGTCGTTGCCGGGGTCGAGGCCGAGGAGGACCTGGACGAGGATATCGACGTCGACGAGGTCGATGAGGCCGTCGCCGTTGATATCGGGCGGCCTGTCGCTTAGGGGGACGATCTTGAAGACCTGTCCGTTGTTACCGCTACCCTGATCGACGATGTATTGTTCCCCGCGGGCATCCTCGCCGAAGGAGGATATCTGATTGACGGTGAATCCGCCGAGGGAGGGAGAGAGTTCACTGGTGCGATCGGTGTAGTCGGTCAGGATCCCCCCGACGACGACGAAGCTCCAGACGGTGCCGGCGCAATAATCGGCGAAGAAGTAGGTGCCGTCCAGGCTGGGTATGGCGCATCCCCGGTAGGGATATCCGCCGACGACGGAGCAGACGAAGGTGGCGGGCGGCGGAGGGGGACTGTGGTTGTAGGCGAGGATGGGCATGGTCAGCCGCAGTGATCCACAGGTGCAGCCGGTGGTGCTGCAGCCGCTGGCGGAGCTGCAGACGTCGCCCTCCATGCAGCGCCAGCCGTAGTTCTCTCGGCCGGTGCTGGCGGCGGGCTGGAAGTCGATCTCCTCGCGGGCGTCTTGGCCCACGTCGCCGATGTAGAGGTCTCCGGTTTGGCGGTCGAAGCCGCAGCGCCAGGGGTTGCGCAGCCCGTGGGACCAGATCTCATCGTCGCCGGTAATACCCACGAAGGGGTTGTCCGGCGGGATGGCGTAGTTGCGGTTGGGGTCGGCGGGGAAGTCGTCGCCATCAACATCGATTCTGAGGATCTTGCCCAGCAGGTTGTCGGTGATGTCCTGGGCATTGCCGGTGCCGGAGGTGTGGCCGGTGCCGGTGTCACAGAAGTTGCCGCCGTCTCCCATGCCGATGTAGAGGTAATCGTCGTTGGGTCCGAAACCGATCCAGCCGCCGTTGTGATTGGTTTGAGGCTGGTCGATGGTCAGGAGAACGAAAGCGCTGGCGGTATTGGCGACGTCCGGGTCGCCAGATACGGTGTAACGGGCGATGACGGTATCGCTGGAGTTGTTGGTGTAGTTCACGTAGAAGAAACCGTTGTTTCCGTAATCCGGGTGAAACTCGAAGCCGAGCAGGCCTCGCTCGCTGTTGTCGGAGGTGCCGCCGCCGACGAGGGCGTCAATGTTCAGGAACGAGATAGGGTTCACGACTCCGGTCGGCAGGTTGAGGATCCTGACGATCCCGCGCTTCTCGACGATGAACAGGCGGTCGACATCGCCAGGCGGGGCGGTGACGAAGACCGGGCGAGAGAGTCCGGAGGCGACTCGCAGGGTGGCCAGGGGCACGACCCCGAAGGCCGTTGCACTGACCATGGTAAGCAACGCGGCAACCAACAGGAGGCGAGCGGTCCATCCCCGGGACTTGGCCAGTCCGCCGTGGTGGCGATGGGGGCCCAGACTAGACCCCGGCACAGGTGAGGATTTCGGATTCGGCAAGGGCGTTCTGGGATTCAGTAAGGTCTTCATGTTCCTCCTCGAAACTATGGTCAGTTGCCTGGACCAGCCGGGGCCTGTCGCCGTTCACCTCATCGCCGCCGGCAAGCGGAGCAATGCAGGGTCAGGCATTGGGGCTGATTCCCGGCTCATCTTCGCGAGAGTAGGCCCGAAGGCTTCCGGGCCCATCGCCCTGGAGAGCCATCCATCTATCCACAAGTCCATCGCCCGGTGACAGTAACGAAACGGGACATTCCGGCCGGAGACTCTTTAGCGTATCTCGCCGACGACGCGATGTCAAGTTTTGGGGCCCGCGCATTACGATCTTTGGAGATCATAGTCAGATGAACTTCCGGTCTGCCGCGAATGAGCTGATTTTTTTGTGGAGGTGGGTGACGGCCGGGGAAGCGCTCGACCGAACCCCGGGCGCCGGGTCCAATTCAGCATCCAGAACCAGCCCGGCGCGTCCCCATCCGGTCCAGCCCGGAGAGTGGGCCGGCCTATTGCAGTAGCGCCAGGACCGATTGGGGGGTCTGATTGGCGATGGCCAGGATGCTGGTTCCGGCGCTGACCAGGATCTGGTTGCGGGTCAGATTGCTGGTCTCCTGGGCGAAGTCCAGATCGCGGATGCTGGACTCGGCGGCGATGAGATTCTCCATGGTGATGCGCAGTTGCTGAACGTTGGTGTCCAGGGTGTTCTTCTCGAAGGCCCCCAGGCGGCCTCTCAAGACGGAGACCTGGCGGATAGCCTCGTCGATGATCCCTCCGGCCCGGAAGGCCCCGCCATTGGTCAGGGCAAACTGCCCGCCGCTGATAACCTCGGTGAGATACCCCAAGCCGGCAGATCCCAGGCGTGATGCGGTGGTGCTGGGCACACCGATGTTGACTTGCTGGTTGGAGTCCACTCCTGGTCCGAGCTGGAAAGTGGCCCCTCCGCCGGTGATGGAGAAGGAGGTCGAGCCCGTGGTGTTGAAGGCCTCCTGGATACGGAGTTCGATGTTCAGGCCGGTGGTGTTGAGCGACAGGTCCAGGCCTTTTCCGAGTGAGCTGGCCCCATTGACGGTGGCGGCGGCATCGCGTCCCGTATCCCGATCCACGTCCTCGTTGTCGGCGTTCCAGGTGTTGAAAACTCCGGAGGTACCGCCCAGTTCGGCGACCTGCACGAAGGCGACCGACCCGTAGGCCATGGTCGACAATCTGATGCCGCTGTTGGTGTTGGACGGATTGATGAACACGGCGCTGACGCCGGTGGAATCGCTGACCTGGTTAACGGCTTCGCGGATCTCGCTGGCGGTGGCCCCCGACAGGAGGGGCAGAGTGGTCACTCCGGAGGGACCGGCAATCTCCAGGGTGACGCTGGCGGTGATCAAACTGGCCCGGAACTCCAGCTGGGCATGCTGGGCGGACTGAATGACGTTGATGGCCACCGGCACGTAGCTGGCGGTGCCGAAGGAGACGCCGTTGATTCTCAGGTCGGCAATATCGGCGGCGTTGACGGCACTGGTAATGTAGCCCAGGCTGCCGTTGAGCAGTTTGCGGCCGGCAAAGGTGGTGGTGTTGGCGATTCGGGTGATGGACTCGATGGCCGAGTCGACCTGCAGTTGGTTGGCCTTGATTTCGTCATCAGAGACGGCTCCGACGTTGGCCGCTTCGAGGATCTTTCCTTGAATATCGTTGAGCAGCGAGGCGACCTCGTTGAGGGCCCCTTCGGTGGTGGCAATGACATTGGAGGCCCGCTGAGAGTTGGCCACCGCCTGGCGCACCCCTTCGATCTCCGAGCGCAGACTCTGGGAGACGATGAGTCCCGCCGGATCGTCGGCCCCTCGATTGATGCGCAATCCGCTGGAGAGTCGTTCCAGAGACACGAGCAATCGTTCGTGTGATCGCCCCAATTGGCGTCCCGCGATGATCGCCGCCGTGTTCGTGTTTATGCGAGCCATGTCACAATCCTCCGTGATTGTCTTGCGGCGCAATTCCACGCCGCGTAGAAGTCATCACCACATCCCGGCAAGGGGGACGGCAGCGGACAGCCGACCATCAGCGTTCCTGTGGTCTGTGAGGGGGCTGCCTGGTCTGGTTGTCGTCGGCGGTTCCGTTCGGCGGCGGCAGGTCGCGAGGTTTCAAGTTAGCCGCGGCCCGGTTTTCCCTTTTGATAGCGTCGTAGACTTCTTTGCGATGCACGGGAATATGGGTGGGCGCAGTGATACCCAGCCGAACCTTGTCGCCCCGAATGTCCACGATGGTGATCTCGACGTCGTCACCAATCATGATCGTCTCGTCACGCTGACGCGATAGCACCAACATCCTTGGCTCCTCCCTGGCCGTATTAAGGCGACGACCTGTCGCCGGAAGTCCACATCGCCAGGTCCTGATACTCTGGCCTTCTAACCCAGTCGGGCCCGGGGTCCGGAACACGTGCTCCTGCCCGCGGCTCTAACGGCCGGATTCGGAAGTGTCGGACCTCATGCCAAATCATATGCCACGCCCTGTCCTTCTGCCGAAGACTCACACCTCAGGCGATTCTGCTGACTGCGGTCTGCTCCACGGGCAGCCTCATCAGCGGGTAGCGAGTCGAGTAGCGTTTGTCGGACAGCACCAACTGTTTTCCGATGCGGGTGGCCACGTTTATCACCAGCGGGCCCTGCAGGTTGCCGGTCAGCATTTCGTCAACCTTGTTCACGATTACAAAGACCTGCGACCCGTTGGTTTCGGCCAGGCCGATCTGGGCCAAGTCGTCGGCCTTGATGGCCACCCGGTAGTCCGGGACGAACAGGCGGGGATCGCAGACCACGAAGGCCAGTTCCGGCCGATGGACGGCCTGCATCCAGTAGAAGGCACTGTTCTCCCCGGTCTGGATCAAGGCATACTCCCGGTCGTCCGGAAAGCCCAGCAGGCCCTTGGGGAAGTTCAGGAATCTCTGGTCGTCGACCTCGATTCCTCCGAACCGTGAAGTTTTGATAATCATTGCGCCTGACTCCCGGTCGCCTGGGGCGACCATTTCATAGGGCCGGTGACACCATCGACGTGCGGTGGCCGATTCGGCACCTCAGCCGCCCGCCCTAGTCAACTAGCCATCTTCAAAGAACCCGTAGCCGCCTGCGACCCGACAATTCAGCGCAGGAAGTCCAACAGCGACAGATTCATTGTCTGTGAGGCGGTCAACAGGCTCGCCTGGAGGGCGGTTTGAGCCTGTTGAAACCTGGTTACCGCCTCGGTGAAATCGACATCTTGCAGCGTCGACAGCAACACCGTGGTCGCGGTGAGGGCATCATCGGTTTGCTGAAGTCGCGAACTCATGGAACGAGATCTGGCTCCCACGCGCCCGGCCTCCGAGGTCACGTGGGTTTGCATTTGATTGATCTGGGCGCCGGCCTCGGTGATTTCCGAGGTGTTGTCCGACATCAGTGCGTCGCGCAGTCGATAGAGAGCGCTGAACACACCAGTCTGGTAGAACTGCCCCACGGCATCGCCTTCCAGTACGCCGGAAGACGTACCGGTCTTTTCTATGCCCAGTTCGCCGGCCACCGGCGAGAGCCCCACTCGTTGCACGGTGATCATTCCCGGCCCGGCTCCGGTCAGGCGGAAGCCGCCCCCACCCAAGGAGGTGGTAGCGGAGATCGAGGCGCCGGCGCCGGTCGCGGCCGTCTCGATGAGGTTGATGACGTCCGCCACTGTCCGGGCGGTACTCAGGTCTACCTCGAAGGAGACCCCGCCGGCATCGGTAACCTGAATGTCATTCTGTCCTTGGAGGGGGTGAATCCCCCGGTAGCCGTTCAGCCGGGAGAGCGACACGCCGGTGTCCAGGGTGCGGATACCCAGGGCCTCGGCATCGGTGCCGCCGTTTTCGCCCACCACCAGGGGTGTCCCGGAGACCAGGTTCTCGATGATGATGCCGTCGGCGGCGGCGTTGATGGAGGCTCTGATACCGGCGCCGGATCCGTTGAGGCTGTTGAGTACGTCCTGCACCGTGGTGGCCCCGGCAAAGGTGACGGTGGCTGAAGACTGTCCGTTGGTGATCACCACTCCGTTGGATAGGGCCAGGCCCGCGGGGGTGAGGTCGGCCAGGCTGGTGGTCAACGTTACCCGTCGGTTGACGTTGTCGCCGTCGAGGGTTAATCCCGCGCCCACGTTCTGGAGGATGCCCAAGTCCGCGGCGGTGGTGCCGTTGCCTACTTCGGTTACCTGGATAGCCAGGCCCGCGCCGGAGGTGATGCGCAGAGTAGCACCGTCGGCCGGATTGATCCCTATGGTCAGGGAGGTTGCCGCGGCGGCATCGTTGAATTTGTTGATCAGATCGCCGACCGTATCGACGCCGGAGAGGTCCACCTCGATGGTGGTGGCACCTTCGGTTACCGAGATGCGTCCCAGCCGAACGCCGGCCTGGAGGACTCCATCCAACTCACCGAGTCGGACGTCGGTGGAGAGTTGAACGTCGAAGTTAGCATATCCGCCGGTGACGCTCTCTCTCAGGTCGTAGACTTCGGAGATGTCGGTGTTGAAGGCCTGGGTGAACCCGAGGTCGACCAGGGTCTGTCGTTCGCCCGGATCACCGACCCAGGTCACTCGGCCCAGGTCGGCATTGAGCGGGGGCAGATTCACTTCGCGCCCGCCGAACATGTAGCGCCCCTGGAACTGGCGATTCCCGATATTCATGAATTGATCGATAACGCTCTCGATAATGATGGCCTGGGCAGCCCGCTCCTCGGCGCTCTGCAGGCTGCCGGCTTGTTCGCTGGCGATCCGGGCCGCCTCGATGAGCAGGTCGCCGATCTCGCTGACCGCGGTATCCGCCGCGGCGAGATGATCGCCGGCGTGTCGCAGGTTGGCCAGGATCTGCTCTTGGCTCTCCAAGGACTGCGTCAGCCGGGTGATCTTCTCGGCCACGATGGGATCGTCGCCGGCGGAGAGTAGCTGCCGGCCGGTGGCAATCCGCTGCTCCTCACGGAACAGTCTCAGCGAGTTCTCCCGGAGGTGGGCCAGGGTAGTGAACACCCGCAGACTGTTCGAGACGCGGGATAGGTTTCCGGTGGTGATCGCCATAATCGCCGTTCTATTCCGTAGCTCGGGCCGCCGAGCCCGAGGGTCTATCGCACCAGGCTCAGCAATACTTGCATCATCTCATCCACAACGTTCACGAAGCGGGCGGCCGCCTGGTAGGCCCGCTGATAGGTCACCATCGACACTGCTTCCTCGTCGAGGCTCACTCCGGAGAGGGCCTCGCGCTGAGCGGTAAGAGAACCGAAAATGATCGCGCTGGCCTCGGCAGTACTGCGGGCCCCGGACAGGCTCACGGCGATGTTGGCCGTGGTCGCCGTGTAGTAGTCGTTCAATGACACGCCGCCCAGGGTGTTGACGGCCAGATCCTGCAGGGAGGCCAGGTCGGTGGCATTGCTGCCGTCGCCCGGAAGATCGGTCTTGGCGGCGGCCAGCAGGGCCGGGTTGCCGGCGAGCAGCGAATTGACGGCGATGTCGCTGCTGTCCTTGCCGGAGAAGAAGGCATTGAGGCCCAGAGCGGCCAAAAATCCGGAGGTGTCGTCGGCGAAGGTAAAGGTCGAGCCGCCGGTGGCGCTGAGCTGCAATTGGCCGGTGGACAGGACCGTCGCGGTCACCCCGGCCACATTGGCGGTGATATCGGCGGCGACCGAGTCGAGGGTCGAGTCGGTGCCGATCCCGTCCAGGTCGAGGTGGATTTGGGTGCGGACCACGGTGCCGGTGGCGGTGTCCTTGACGTCAATGAAGAATGACCCCGTCTGGGGGAGGAAGGTGATCCCGTTGTCCGCCAGACTCAGGTCCTGGGTGGGATCGGTGACCCCGGTCAGGGCGGTCAGTTGGGAAAAGCCCTCCAGCCCCTTGCCGCGGGCGTGGATATTGTTGATCTCCCGGATCAGTCCGGCGGCGAGGGTATCCAGCCTGGACATCTGATTGGCCAGGTAGTTGTCTCGGGAGTTGATCAATCCCTCGACCAGCCCGCTGGGGGGGGATATCCGGGCGTTGTTGTGCTGGAAGCGGACCACGGCCAGGGCGTATCCGTCACTGTCGGTCTCGGTGACGGTCTTGAGTCCGAACGACTGGCCGAATTGAATGAGCGATGCGTTGCCGATGTACACGTTCATCGCTCCGGAGGGCTGCTCCCGAACGGTGATGGAAAACAGCTCGGACAGTTCGGTGAGGAGTTGATCGCGCTGATTGCGCAGCCCTGCGGCCGGGCCGCTGGAGCCGGCCTCGGCCACGGTGATCTGGATGTTCAGGTCGGCTATTCTGGCGGCGATTTCATCGGCCTGGGTGGTGGCATCCTCGATTTCGGCGTTCAGGTCGTTGCGTAGTCTGATCAGGTCGGCCCGGATGTCGCGGATGCTCGCGGCCAGGGTATCGGCGGAATCGAGCACTATGCCGCGGGTGGCCAGATTCTCGGGGTTGTTCTGCAAGTTGCCCAGGGAGCTGAAGAACTCTCCCATCAGGGAGGCCAAGTTCCGGTCCCCCAGCAGGGAGAAGACGCTTTCCAGGCGGTCGAGGCTCAACTGCTCGGCGGAGGCGGATTCCTGGTCGGACAGAGCCGTGCGCAGCCGGGCCTCCAGCGAGGCGTTGACGTTGCGCTTCAAGGAGGAAAGGTTGACTCCTCCGCCGATCTGCCCGGCCCGGAGGGTCGGTCCCGAAAGGGCGGAGAGCTGGGGACTGATGCGGACATACCCGGGGGTGGCCGAGTTGGCGACGTTGTTGCCGACGACCTCCAAGGCCGCCTGGTAGGCCGCCAGGGCCGTCCGCCCGACACTCAATGACGATGTTAGACCCATTGATTAACCCACCGCATCCAAGACTCGGGCCCCGGCCACCGGACCCACTTCCCCACGTGAAGAGTAAGTCGGGGCGGCATCATCCTCTTGCAGCATGGTGGAGAACACTGACTTGAAGTAGGTCAGCATTTCCCGGCTGACCAACTCGACGACCCGGTTGGACTCCGCCAGTTTCAACATCTCCCGCCGCAATCGGTCCGCCAGTTCGAGGAGCCTTTCCTGCGGGTCCGGTTCGAGGCGCTGGGCCAGCATTCGCAGGCTCACCGCCCCGGTGGCTCGTTCCCCGGACATTCCCAACGCGCGAGACAATTTCGAGACCACCTCCTGCCGCTCGCGGTCCAGGGCCACCACGGTCGTAGCGGTGTTCCCCTCGCGATGCGACGCCGAGATCATGGCCTCGGTATCCGCCCGGCGCATGGCCCCGAGCTTCTCACTGACGACGGCCTGCAATGAAACCTGCAACTCGATCAAGCGTTCGATCAAGGTCGCCAGTTCGTTGGCCAGCTTGGTCACCAAGGCTCGGTTCATAGTCCACTCCCCACGCGGTCAATGACCTCGCCGGAAGTGCCCGGGTCTTCCGCGGCCCGAGGTTCCGGCGTGGTTTGATTTTTAGGCATGTGTCTGCGCAGCGATTCGTAGATGCGGTTGGAGATCGGGTCATTGGCCGCCCGGCCCATGCGCTTGGCCAATTCCATTCCCAGTTGGCCCTGGAAGACCTCCTCGCCGCGGCCGCCATGAAATTGCTCACCCTTGAGCTTGGAGGCGTACATTTGTCGCATCAGCGTTCCGTAGAAGATGTCCCCGACGAACTCCCCGACTCTCCGGCGGAGATCCTGATCCCCCTGACCCGAGGAGGCCGGGAGGGCAATCTCCGACGGCGCGGCGGCGGACCACTGCCTGATTCTGGTCAGGCTGGCCGCCGGGTGATTTGCGGTGTTGATCGGGTCCATGGTTCTATTCCTGGATGACCAGCTTGCCGGCCACCTTGCCGGACCGATACAGCTCTTCGATGATCTCGATGATGTCCTTGGCCGGCACATTGAGCTGGTTCAGGGCGTCGACCACTTCCTTCAGCTTGGCGCTGGGCCGTTGGCGTTTCGGGGTATCGATGGCCACCGCGTACTGCTCGGTGATCAGTGGTTCTTCGACGGTCGGCTTGGGCGGCGGGCTGGTGGTGGTTATGGTCATGCCCCGATGGGCAATCACCGCCGGTCCGATCCGAACGCCCTCGCCAACGACAATGGTCTGGGTCTGGCGATTGATGACGATGCGGGCCTCGCCCTGGGGCATGAGCAATTCGGTGTTTTCCATGCGGGCAACGAACTCGGCCGGATTGGCCAGTTGGTCTTCCGGGATGGTCACCACCACGTTCTTGGGGCCGACGGCTCGGGCGACTCGGCGGACCTGACCGATCTCCGAGGCGTTCTCGTTGATCATCTGGGCGATCACCGTTGCCAAGGCGAAGCTGGCGTGGACATCCTCGAGGACCAGGGTGAATTCCCACGCCTGTCTGGACTCGTCGTAGGCCACGTAGTTGTGGATGACGTCCTCCTCCATAGTCGCGCCGTTCACGATGATCCCGCCGGTTTTGAGCTTCGGATCGGTCAGCCGGATCTGACCGGAGGCAAAGGCGAAGATGGTGTCCAGCCCCGGCCCCTGCAGCGGGGTCGGCACCAGGTATCCGCCTCGCAGGCTCTTGGCCGCCCCGGTGGAATTGACCCGCACGTCTACCCGGTCTCCTTCGCGTACTCCGTTTTCCGGCAGGGTGGCTTCGACCATGACGATGGCCACGTTCTTGGTATTCTCGAGGGCCCCGGGGGGCACGGGGATTTCAAATTTTTCCAGCATCGAGGTGAGCATCATGATCGGGGGCAGGTATTTGCCGCCGTCGCCGGTGCCCGGCAGGCCGATCACCAGGCCATATCCCAACAACGTGTTTTGCCGTCGTCCCTTGAGGTGAGTCACGTCGGCAATCCTGGTGGCTAATACGGGCGCGGTGACTCCCATCGAGAGGCCCAGCAGGCAGAGCACGACGACCGCCACCGGGGTGGCGCGCTTCTCTCGGGCGTTCATCCCGGTCTCCCGCCTATGTGTCGTCAAGACATGCATAATCATGCTCTCAGAACGGCTTCCAGCTATCCAGAAGTTCCTTGAACCAACCGCGTTTGACTGCGTCGCGGACCGCACCCTCGTTCATGGTCTGAACGTCGAGGGCGAAGACCTTGTCGCTGGTGATGTTCCCATCAGGGGTGATGTCCCTGCTGTTGCACTCCCCGGTCAGCCGGAGGTACTGCACTTCTTCGTCTATCACCATGTTCTGCCAGGCCACGATGATCAGGTTGCCGTTCGGCTTTACGTCGAGGACCTTGGCCATGATCCGTGTTTCAAACACGTCTTTCCGGTCGGCCTTGCCCTTGTTCTCCAGCTCGTTCTCGTTCTTGAACTTGATCTCCGGCCGGCCGGCTCGAAACCCCTGGTTGGTCCATTTGCTGTCGTGCAGCCGGAACCAGGCCTCGAGTTCGGCGTTGACGTCCCACTCGCTTTCCTGCTTGACCTTGGCGCTGCTCTGGTGTCGCAGCCGGTAGCGCACGATCACGCCGATCAGGTCGTTGACCTTGATTACCGTGGGCTCGGGCAACTCGACCGCGGTCAGCGAGACCCGGGACAATGCCTGATTCCGTCCGGCCATCTGTGGTGCTGTCGTGCCGGCGCCGGCCGGAACGGCCCCGTTGGTCGCCGGTCTGGTGGTCGCCCCTTGCGGTTCGGCCCTTTGGGCTGTCTCGCGCTTGAAGAGAGACGAACTCTGGCCGGGAGCCCAACTCGCCGATCCGAGGATCAGAGTTAACATGACAAGTGTCGTACGCATGACATCGCCTTATGCCTAACGGCTGGCCAACCTCCGGACGTCGGTGACGGTTACCGTTCCCGGGCCGGTCACCACGGCCTCGATGAGGTCCTGCCGGCGCTGGGCCCCGTCCGGGCGCACCTCGATGGTCTCGCCGAGGGTGCCGGGCCGCTGGGCCTTGCCGGTGGTCTTGATTTCCACACTGCCGTTTCGCACCCAGATCGTTACCCGCTCGCCGCGGCGGACCAGCGGATCGGTCCGCAGTGCCTCGGCCCGCAACATGTCGCCTTCCTGCAGGAACCGGCCGCATCGACGCCCGACCACCGCCGACAGATCCGTAATCCCCACGGATTGGACATCGCTGAACCGGCGGGCTTCGAGCTTCAGGTCCCGGCCCTCGATGGTCTTACCCCGATTGATGGCCCGCCGGGCGACGATCACTTCCTGGACGAGTTGCACCTCGGCCAGGATTGATTCGGCCCGCGTGGATTGGTCGTCGCGGCGCGTGATGTTCACTTCGAAGGTCACAAAGCCGAGTCGGCGCCCGTCGGCAGGTCGGATCTTGAAGCGGTACTCCTCGGTGCCCAGTCGAAGGTCGGGTTCGCTGGCGGGACTGAAGCGGATCTCCAGCTTCGCGTCGTCGTCCGGCGCCCGGGCGGCAATGTGCTGACGAATCAGTGCTTCCAGGGTATTCGGCCGGGGCTCTGCTCGAATGATGTTTGGTCGTTCCGCCGGTGGCGGTTTACTGCGGTACTGCGGGGAGGCTTTCGTGGAGGGTCGGGGCTGCCGCGGGGTACGTGGTTTGGACACCTTGCACCGGGCCGAGCCAAACACCTGGATAGCGGCCATGTTGGCATCCGCCTCGGACAGGGCGCCGCGGATGTCCGCGATGCGCACCAGGACTGCCCCTCCCGCCCGCGGGGCCGCATGGACCACGATCCGCCCCAGCCGCTGGCCTGTTGAACGGTCGAAGCCTCGAAGGTCGGCCACGTCGGCCAGGGTCACCGCGTCTCCGGTGACCACGGCGGCCGGCCAGATGCGGATCTGGTTGGCGCGGGCTGACGCGGGTGACCCGGTGGTCGCCACGGTTAGCGCCAGGCATACTGCGAGCAGATATTTGTATCGCTGCCGGTTCATGTTGACGTCTCCGCCGTCTTCGGTCCGCCGGCTATGCGGCTACCTACCTCCTGAGGTTGTTGACCGTTTGCAGCGTCTGATCCGCGGTTTGGATCGATTGCGAATTCAGCTCGAACGACCGCTGCGTCTTTATCAGTTCCACCAATTCCCGCACCGGGTCCACGTTGGACATCTCCAGGAATCTCTGCCGCAAGGAGCCCAGCCCTTCCTCGGTGGGATTACCGATGATGGGCGGACCCGAAGCGTCGGTCTCTTTGAAGAGAGTGCCGGCCAACTGTTCCAGGCCGGCGGGGTTGACGAACCTGGCCAGTTCGATCTGCCCGATGTCCTGGTATTCGGTAGCCGGCGGGACACTCACCTGCACCAGACCCTGCACCGAGATGCCGATGATGCTGCCGGCGTCCTGCGGGACGGTGATGGCTGGCTCCAGGCGGGCTCCCATGCTGTTGGTGAGCACCAGTTCGCCTTCAGAATTCTGGGTGAAATTTCCGGCCCGGGTGTAGAGAGTCGTTTCCTGGCCGTCGATGAAGACCTGAACCTGGAAGAAGCCCTCGCCATCTATGGCCAGGTCTAGCGGCTGATTGGTCTCGTTTAGCGCGCCTTGGGTAAAATTCAGTTGGGTGCCCGATACGACCACCCCCAGGCCGACCTGCTTGCCGGTCGGCAGTGGTTGGTCCAAGCCGTTGCGGAGACCGGGCTGCTCGAGCGTTTGATAGAGGATGTCCTCGAAGTTGGCCCGGGAGCGTTTGAAGCCCACGGTCTCGACATTTGCCAGGTTATTGGCGACCACGTCGAGCTTGAAGTCCATGGCCTTCATGCCCGTCGCCGCGGTATGCAACATCTGAATACCCATAGGGGTCCTTCCCTATCAGCCTCTACAGCACCGAGTCGGACGGCCGACTCGGTGAACCTCTGCTGCCCGCTCCATCAGGCTCCTGTTGTCGCACGGTCATTCATCAGCCGATTCGGCCGACATCGTTGACCACCCGTCCCAGCGTCTCATCCTGCAAGGCGATCAACCGGGCATTGATTTCGAAGGCCCGGGCGGTGGCGATCATCTCCACCAGCGACTTGACCGGGTCCACGCCGGACGCCTCGTAATAAGACTGCTTGAACCGGCCGTCCGCACTGACCGGCCGGGCCTGGTCTGCCGCGTACAGGTCCTGGCCGACTTTCTCGAGCTTCTGCCGGTCGGCAAAATCTACCAGGGCCAATTGCCCGACCACGCTGGCGCCCTGCTTTACGTTTCCCAACTCGTCGATCTTGATTTTTTCGCCGGACGCCGGGTCCAGCTCTATGGACTGTCCGCGGGTGTCGGTAATCAGCGCCCCGCTGGCCGCATGGCGGAGAGTCCCGTCCTGATCCATGATCATCCTGCCGTCGCGCGTATAGCGCGGGCCGTCGGGAGTCTGCACCATCAGAAAGCCCTCGCCCTGAATGGCCACATCGAGAGGGCTGTTGGACGGTATCAGGCTGGCGTCGTTGAAGCTGAAATCAGTATGGACCGGCGTCTCGAAGAGGCCGCCGGTCATCGCGTCGAGCACGGGATGACGAGAGCGCGGGGCGCTCTCGATCATCGAGGCGTTGAGCCGCTCATGAAACGCGATCCGATCCGGCTTGAAGCCGGGGGTCTCGGCGTTTGCCAGGTTGTTGGTGATCAAAGCCTGCCGATACTGCTGGGCTTGCAGCCCTGCGGCAGATTGCCAAAGTCCGTAAATCATGGGTCATCCACCCGAAGAATCCCGCGGTGTTTCCAACACCGCCCCATCGTCCGAGCCGCATTCCGCAGAATGGGCCAGGTGCAGCGTGGTCGCGACCAGGGCTGCTCGTCGGATCCTGGCTCCCAGCACGCGCCAATCTGGGAGTGACGAGGCCTTGGCACTGGGTATTGCCCAGTTGTTGTTGTGACCGTCGAGTTCTGGTGCCACCGGCATCTCCTGGCGCACTGGTATTCCACGCGACCGATTGCCAGCCTGGAGAGCATGCGGCGTGCCAAACAGCAGCCTGGTCACGGGGCTGGTGTTCCCGGCGGTGCGTAACTGCCGCAGCCAGTTGGGTTTGCGTTCGCTCCCGGGCGTGGAAAATGGGAATCAGTAGGGTCGATCGGCCTTACCAGACCGGCGGCGGCGGCGCAGAAGTTGCAGCCCGGCCGGCAGCATCGGCCTCCCCCGTGGATGAATACCATGTAGCTGGAGACAGCAGAGGTTATGGCCTCGGGCCCCTACTCTGTACCTCGGCCTCTCGTAGTGTGAGTGGCAGAGAGAAGGCCATCCGGTAGAGGGAGTCTTGTCCGCCCGCCGCAACGTAGTAGACGCGGCCCGTTTCAGGCTGCTCGGGTGGCTGAGCTTCTCCGGGATAGACCTGGGTGAAGCCCGGCGGGACTCTGCCGTAGACGAATGCCAGGCGGTGGGCAAGCTCACCCTGGACACTGGTTGACTCTAATTGCCAGAGCAGTTCGCCGGCCTCGCTCTCGCTGCTGGCGACCGCGAACTCAGTGACCCTGGGCCACCAGAACGGTCTGGGCCAACCATGATGATTGATTATGAAGCGGACCGGCGTTGCGGTCAGGTCCACCTCGATCGGTCCGGGACGGCCGCATCCGGTCACCGCGAGGCAAGGAAGTAAGATCGAGACAATCATCCGCACGGCAAGCCCAACCGCCGCTAATTAGGAGACTGAACTGAGATACCGAGGACTAACGGGGACTCATGGAACCCTCAATCCTCCGGACAAACCACCAGCCCGCCGGCAGCGCGATGGCCGCAAGGAGGATCTTCAGGAGATCTCCGAGCAGAAAAGGCACCACCCCCGCCACAAATGCCTCGCCGGGGCCGACAAACGCGGCCAGCCAGGCGAAGCCCGATGCCAGAATCACCATTTGGCCGATGGCCATTGCTGCCGCGGCGGTGGTGAAGCGCCGGTCCCAGCCGCGCTGGGCCAGGCTGCCCACCAAGAAGGCGGCCAGCGGAAAGGCAAACAGGTAGCCCGCTGTTGGTCCGATGAGATAGGCCGGTCCTGCTGAGGGGAGGGCGAAGACCGGCCACCCGGCAGCGCCCTGCAGCAGGTAGGCGACCAGGGCCAGCGCCCCGCGCTTGCTTCCCAGCACGGCCCCGACCAGGAGGACGGCGAACGGTTGGAGGGTCAGGGGGACCGGCAGGGTGGGAAGCTGGACTTTCGCCGAGGCGGCCACCAGCAGGCTGCCGGTCAGCACGAGTATGGTGTCGCGAACCAGGGTCTGGTGTCGGATCGCTCGGGGATAAACAAAGTCGCCAAGGGTCTGCATCAGGGCGTTCTCCTTTGTGGCTCACTGCCGGCGATTGCATTCTGGCCCTCGGGCCCCGGGGCGAACCTCGGTCATCGTCGCATCGCCGAATGCCGAGGGAATATAACCACCCGGGCAACGATCGTCCACCAACTGCGGGCACGATCATTCGGACCCCGATCGGGGCCACAGCGGCCGGTAGACCACCATTCTCGGTCCACCGCAGATGATGTTATAGTCCAGTTTCACGTCGTAGATGGGTTCGAGCAGATCCCGGCGGGCGCTGAGTTTCTTGTACCAGTTAGGGAAAATGACCACGCGTGCGGGGTTCCGTTGTTGCAGGTATTCGAGGAGTTCTCCGCCGGAGAGCACGTGCTCGACCAGGCCGGGCTCCACCAGGCCGACGGTGTCCAGGATGGGCCGCTGGCTGATGAAGCCGATGGCCCCGATGTCGTTGGTGGCTATCAGCTCGCCTTCGGCGGTGTCCTCGCGCAGCCACTCGGCGATTTCCACTTGCATGGAAGTGATGTTCGAGACGGAGATGACGGAGATGACTCCCAGGACCAGGGAGTAGAGACATGCCCAGCGCAGGGTGCTCCTGGCCTGGAGGGCCAGGCCCATGCCGGACCAGTTCCACCAGCGGCGCTTGAGGACAGCGCCGGTTATAGGCAGGGCCCCGAGCACCACGAGAATGGCCAGCGGAGTCAGGTGGGCGTAGTACCGATGCTGCTGAAACCAGATCACGCCGAAGGTGTCAACCATCCCGCGCAAGAACGGATAGCCTATCAGGGTCATGATGGCCAATCGCCAGCCGGGCCCGGCAGGTCCGGCGTCCCGCCAGCGCCAGAAGATCGCCTCCCGCAGTCCGAAGGCCAGCGGCGCACAGATGGTGCAGATCCCCACACCGACCGCCAGCAGCAGCAGGAACGGCCAAACGGTCATGGCCAACAGGGCCATACCCCAGCGATGATTCTGGGCCGCGGTCGGCAGATTATCCAGCCAGACCGGTTTACCGGTAAACGGAACGAGGACCTTGGCGGCGAAGGTGCTGGGCACCAGGTGTTGATCCTGGTGCCAGTGGTATGCCCCGTAAGCCAAGGCCATGGCCACCCAGATGATCAGATGGGGCCAGGCATCTGCCAGCCAATTTGCCAGCCAGGGAGCGCCGCGCCGCCGGGCGGCCACCGCCCGTTCCAGCAGGATCAAAGGACATAGGCAAGCCAGCTCCGGCCGGAGCCAGATGGTCAGGGCCAGGACCACCGAGCCGAGCAGACGCCGCGAATCAAGACCGTACAGCCACAAGCCGACGAGGAAGAACAGGCTGTAGGCGGCCGATTCCATGCCGCTGTAGGCCTGGACCACGGTGGGGGCGGCCAACACGGTGAGCAGGCCGGCCCACCGGGCCAGGTCGCGTCGACTGGTCCAGGATTGGATTATCCCGTAGACGACCATTGCCGTTCCCAGGCTGCAGATCCCACCCAGCAAGTGGCTGGCCAGGTACCAGTTGTGCACCAAGTGGTAAACACCGGCGATCATGACCGCATACATCGGGGCGGTCGATCCGCTGCTGGGCACGCCCGGCTTGAAGGCCATTTGGCCGTGCTCGTAGAAGTTCCTGGCGAATTGCAGGTGGATGAAGGAATCATCCAGGGGAAAGCCCGGACCGCCGCAGACCACCATCACGGCGATCCAGTAGATGGCGCTGAACCCCGCGAAGCAGCCGGCGATGACCGCCAGATCCCGCAGGACGAAGCTGCCGGTCTCGGTGGGCCCCGTAGATTTGATTACCGTCTCCGCCACGTCCAATAGTTATATCCTCATCCAGGCGTTTCTCAAAACCGCGGCCGGGATGATCCGTCCCTGGGGGACTTCGACGGTATGGGGTCCACGGGATCAGGCCTGCTCGGCCCTGGGCAAGAGGATGGTGAAGCACGAACCGTGCGGAGGCTTGGAATAAACGTGAACTCGCCCGCCATGCTCACGGACGATTTGGCGCGTCGTCGCCAGGCCCAGGCCGGTGCCGCCCTTTTTGGTAGAGTAGTAGGCGTGGAAGACCTGTTCCTGGCGGTCCTCGGGGATGCCCCGGCCGGTATCAATGACATCGATGCGGGCAAAGGTGTCGCGGTGAACTCCGACCTGCAGATGCACCTCCCCGCCGTCGGGCATGGCTTGTTGGGCGTTGAGCAACAGGTTGAGGAGGGTCTGCTTCATCAAGTCTGCGTCCAGGTCGCAGACCAGGGACTGCTCGGGCAGGCTGAGCCGCAAATCTATCCCCTGGGCCTCGGCCTGCGGCCTGTAGAAATCGACCAAGTCGCGCACCAAGGCGTTCAGATCGCAGGGGACCCGCTTCAGTTCCCGTTTGCCGACGTATTGCAGGAAGTCCTGGAGAATGCGCTCCAGGTGATTCGCTTGTTCCACCAGCGTGGCGATGCGCTTGCGGCTGCGCCGGGCGACGTCTCGAGGGTCGCAAGGGCGGTCTGCCTCCGGAGATTCGACCAGCCGCCAGTCTTCGTCGAGAAGCTGCAGGTTTACCTTCAACGTGGAAAGGGGATTGCGGATCTCGTGAGCCAGGCCCCCGGTCAGGGCGGAGAGTTCGACAATCTGCTCGGTCAGGGCCGGCATCGGCTCGGCGGCGGAGTCGGGCAGGGTTGGTGGTTGGGGGGGATGCGAATCGTCCATCGATCTGGTCCTACCACCGGGAACGGGCGTCTTCATGGAGGCGAAACTGCCATTGGCCTGCAGCTGGTCAGGACGTGTCGCTCGCGCTGGAAGGCAGTTCGGCCTTGACTCGATCAGCTTGCGGACCCGTTCGCCGGTTCCTTATGCAGCCACCGGCGGACAAGCCGCCAGTGGCACCCAGCCGACGTACGTCGGGGACCAGTGGCACCCAGACTGTTCAGACATTCAGCCTTCCCGCTCAGGCCTTGGAGGTCTCTTGCGCGTTCTCCTCCGGCTGTTCGGCCAGGGCCTGCTTTCGCGAGAGTTTGATCCGGCCGGTATCGTCGATCAAGATCACCTTGACGCTCAGCATGTCCCCGACCTTGCACACGTCGCTGACCTTCTGGACGTAGCCGTCGGACAACTCGCTGATGTGGCACAGGCCGTCTTGCCCGGGGGTAACCTCGACGAAGGCCCCGAAGTCCTTGACCGCGCTGACCCGGCCCACGTAGATCCGTCCCAGCTTGACGCCTTCGGAGATCTGCTCGATGGCGTCGTAGGCCGCCTGGGCGGCGTCGGCGTCGACGGCGGATATTTGCACGGTCCCGTCGTCGCTGATGTCGATGTTCGCCCCGGTGTTGGCCTCCAGGGCCTTGATGCCCTTGCCGCCGGGGCCGATGATCTTGCCGATCTTTTCGGGATCCACCTTGATGGTCAGCAGCCGAGGAGCATACTTGCTGATGTCCGAGCGCGGCTGCGACAGGCAGGAGAGCATTTCCTTGAGGATCGCCATGCGGGCGGTCTTGGCCTTCTCCAAGGCCTCGACGATTTGCTGCTGAGTGATGCTGCGGACCTTCAGGTCGAGCTGGATAGCGGTGATGCCCACCTGGGTGCCGGCCACCTTGAAGTCCATGTCGCCGAAGTGGTCCTCCTCGCCGAGGATGTCGGTCAGTAGCTTGTAGCCGCCGTCATCGTGCACCATGCCGATGCTGATGCCCGCCACCGGGTGCTTGATAGGGACACCGGCATCCATCAGGGCCAAGGTTCCGCCGCAAGCGGAGGCCATGGAACTGGAGCCATTGGACTCCATGATGTCGCTGACGACTCTGATGGTGTAGGGGAATTCCTCCGGGGTAGGCAGTACCGCCTGCAAGGAGCGCTCGGCGAGGTTTCCGTGGCCGATCTCGCGGCGACTGACCGCCCCGATCCGCCGGGCCTCGCCCACGCAGAAGGGCGGGAAATTGTAGTGCAACATGAACTTCTTGCGGTACTCCTCGATCATGTCGTCGACCCGTTGCTCGTCCCGTGAGGTGCCCAGGGTGATGACCACCAGGGCCTGGGTTTCCCCGCGAGTGAACAGGGCCGAGCCGTGGGTCCGCGGCAGCACCTCGACCTCGCAGATGATCTCGCGCAGGTCGTCGGTCCCCCGACCGTCGGGCCGGAAGTTTTCGGTCATGACCCCTTGTTGATAGACGCGTTCCTCGACCTTCTGGATCTCCGCAACGACGTCGTTCTTGGTGTAAGCAAGATCTTCGGCACCCTCGGGCAACAACTCGGCGCGGATCTTGTCGTACACCTCGTCCACGGCGGCCTTGCGCTCGGCCTTCATCGGCTTTCGGCGGGCCCCCTTGAGGTCGCAGCGCTCGCACAGATCCCGGACCTTGCCCGGCAGAGAGGCGTCGGTCTTGGGCGGGTTCCAGGCTGTCTCCCGGCCGACCATCTCGCCGAGTTCCTTGATGGCCGCCACGATCTTCTTGCACTCTGCGAAGCCGAAGGCAATGGCCTCGGCGGCGACCTGTTCGGAGACTTCCAGGGCCCCGGCCTCGATCATGTTCACGGCGTCGGCATGAGAGGAGATGACCGCCTCAAAATCGGCGACGGCCCGCTGGGCTATGGTGGGGTTGACCACCAACTCCCCCTCGACCCGGCTGACCCGCACGGAAGCCGTGGGACCTTTGAACGGCACCGGGCTGACCGACAGGGCGGCGGAGGCCCCGCACATGGCCAGCACGTCCGGGTCGTTCTCCTGATCTGAAGAAAGGACCATGCACTGAATCTGAGTTTCGTCGCGGAACCCCTCGGGAAAGAGGGGGCGAATGGGGCGGTCGGTCAACCGCATGGTGAGGATCTCTTTGTTGGTCGGTCGGGCCTCGCGTTTGAAGAACCCGCCCGGGAACTTGCCCGCGGCATACATCTTTTCGCGATAATCGACCGTCAGGGGGAAGAAGTCGATTCCTTCCCGGGGCGACGCGGTGACTACGGTACAGAGAACCACGGTCTCCCCGTAGGTCACCAAAGCCGACCCTGCGGCCAGCTTGGCCAACTTGCCTGTTTCAATCCTCAGAATCCGACCGCCGATTTCTACCTCTACGCTATGTGTCTTCATCTACTTACGCCTACCTTGTCCTGCCTGACTTACCACACCAACTCCGACTTCAAGACCTCGATCACTTCCGACCCGTCTTGTTACAACACCTGTTTGAATCAACAATCTGCTCGACCGGCACAGGGCCGCGGGGCTTGTATCTACGCGTCCTCAACGATGAGGCCGGCGGTCCCAAGAACCAGAAGGGGTCAACACCGGGACTCCGGGATCACGCAGCAAGGCCACCCGCCGGCACGCCCCGCTCGGCGTTCGGTGCTCGACCATACACGCTTTCCTCGATGAAAGAAGTCGCCGACCAACGTGCGGGGAACTGACCCGAGGCGTCGATTACTTTCGCAAACCCAAACTCTCAATGGTCTTCTGATATCTCGCTCGGTCGGTTCTTTGCAGATACTTCAGAAGACTGGACCGGGAACCTACCATCTTCAGCAAGCCGCGACGCGAGGCGTGATCCTTCTTGTGCAACTTGAGATGGCCGGTTAGTTCCTGGATTCTGTCGGTCAGCAAGGCGACTTGCACCTCGGGCGAACCGGTGTCCTTCTCGTGGCGGCGATATGCCTCAACCACCTTGATCTTCTGCTCTGCTGCCATGACCATGGTTGAATCAAACTCCCGGTGTACCAACGTCCCTCTTCGATGTTCTCCCCCATGACCTGACGACAGGCCGCCGATCTAACCATGTTAGCATATAGGCGGGGGGGGATTACTGCAAGCCCGACCTAACTTACTGTCACAACACGGTTTAGAAACCCCGAAGGACTCTCCGGAGGACGGCGGAGGCCGCGGCGGCGATGAGGAAAGCCCCGGGGCCGCCGGTTCCGGGCACCCCTGATCCGGGGGTCTAGCGTTTTTCCGGATCGGTGTACTCCCCGCCCAGCAGCTCGCAGGCCCTGGCCAACAATCGGTCTATGCTGAACGGCTTGGTCATGTAGCCGTCCACGCCTAATTGCTTGGCATACGCTTCGTGCCGCTTGCCCTCGTTGGCGGTGATCATGATCACGTAGGGACGGGTGCCACACTCGCGCTGGGGCTTGATGCTCTCCATCACCAGGAAGCCGCTGCGCTTGGGCATCATCATATCCAGAACAATCAAGTCTGGATCATCCCGCCGGGCCAGGTCCACCGCCTGGTTACCGTCCCTGGCGGTAATGACCTGGGCCCCAGATGACTGGAAGGCCAATTTGACTGACGTCACGATATCTGGATCGTCATCAACGACCAAGATAGACCGGCCCTCGAGCTTCGCTGGCATGGACCATCCTCCCAAGGTGCCACTCTGGCGGCCGGCCCCAAAGACCGCAGCCCGCCGGTGGGCTCGATGACAGTATAGGATCGCCGACCTGCTGGAGCAAGCGGCCCCTGGCGTTGAAGGACGGATCGCTGCAATATATCGAGACAATGGCTAATAGCTTGTCCAACCCCGAACCCGCCGAGCCTGGCCGGCCCCGCCTGCCGGCGACAGCCACCATACTGCTGACCGCCCTGGCCCTGTGGTGTTGCGGCTGCCCGGCTCCGGTGGCCCTGCCGACCCAGGCACCGGTCCGCCAACTGACCGATGAGCGGACCAAACGGCCTTACCTGCTATATGTGCCGAGCACTTACTCCGACCGGCTCTCGTGGCCACTGGTCATTGCCTGCCATGGGACCCCACCCTACGACGATGCCGAATGGCAGATGCGCGAGTGGGCCAAGTTCGCCGAGAACCGCGGCATCATCGTTGCCGCCCCTCATCTTCGCGGCACCAGAGGCGACTTTCCGCCCGGGCCCTCGAGGCAGATCGCCCTGCAGCGTGAGGACGAGCAGGCCATCCTGGCCATCGTCTCGGCGATCAAGCAGAGGTACAACATCGCTGCGGAGAGGGTCTTCATGACCGGCTGGTCCGCCGGGGCCTTTGCCATCCTCCACACCGGCCTGGGGAACCCCGAGGTGTTTCGGGCCCTGACCATCCGGCAGGGCACCTTCGACGAGCGATTCATAGATATCCCGGCGGATCGATTGGACCGTTGGCAGAGAATCCTGGTCATCTACGGGATGGTCGACTTTCTGCGCGACCAGTCCAAGGAGATGATCGACTGGCTGCGCAGCAACCAACTCGCCGTGGAGCAACGAGAGATCACCGGCAGCCACCGCCGGATCGACCCTAAGCTGCCCTGGCGATTCTTCCAAAACGTCGCCAAGAAGACACCTTGGGTGCGCATCCAAGCCCGGCCCGTGGGTCCGCTGAAGCCCCTGGTGATTCGCTTTCACCTGGACGCGATCCCCAAGGCCACCAAGCAGAAGTGGTTCTTCGGTGACGGCGGCGAGTCATACGACTCCTCGCCGGTGCATACCTACGAGCGACCCGGCCGTTACGAAGTAACCGTCAACGTGGCCCTGGAGGGCGGCAAGAAATACGCCCGCCGGACCGTGATCCGCGTGGGGTAGGTGCCAGAAACGTCGAAACGTCGAAACGTCGAAACCTGTACATGATCGTACAGTAGATTTGTGGATGTGAGACTTGAGATGGGGAGAATTCAGGGTGACTTGAAGGAACGGACGCTGCGCTTTTCTGAAGCGATTCTCGGTATTACTGATCAGTTGCCGAACGGGGTCAAGGGCTGGGAGATCGGCCGTCAATTGATACGATGTGGAACTTCTATTGGGGCTAATGTTCACGAGGCCGACCATGCCATGACCGAGGCGGATTCTGCCCACAAGTGCAGTATCTCCAGGAAGGAGGCTTCGGAAACGTGCTATTGGCTCGAGTTGTGCAGGCGTACGGGGCTGGTTGCCGGAGATCAGGCGGACCACCTTGCTCGAGAAGTGGATGAACTCATCCGCATTCTGTCTTCAATCGTCAAGCGAACGCAAGACCACATGGCCGGGCGGAAATAACCCGCTAAGCAAGTGCCCCAAGCGTGCGTAGTGTCTTGCTGTTTTGACGTTTCGACATTTTGACGTTTCGACGTTTCGACGTTTCCTCACGCGCTTTGCTTGCGAATGACCATGTCGAAGTTGCGCACCATTGACCGGTGCAGGGCGTAGCCGATGAGGCCGTAGACCGCCGCCGAACAGAAGGAGGCGATGAACGCGACTATGCGGCAGGCCTGAAGAGTGGGCCCGCCGGCCCCCAGTGCACCGGCGCCGGCCGCGGAGAGGGGATCGATCAGGCCGGCGGCGGATCGGGGATCGATGACCATGAAGACCGCCGGGACCGGGGTGAGCGGCATCATGGCGGCGGCCAGGTACTCGCCGCCGGTATCCCTCATGGCGAAGGCACAGCCGGCGGTCGCGGCAAAGACGCCGATGACAATACCCATGCTGGTGAAGACCGCGACGATGGTCTTCTTGCTCTTGATCGAGTATTGCAAGCCGATCATGCAGGCAAAGGCGGTGAAGCACACCAGCAAGACGGGCAGCGTGAAGACCGCCTCCCAGTTGACCACCAGGTTGGATGATTGCCCGACCCGACCGGCGAGAAGATCGAACAGCACGAAGAGTAGCACGGTCAGGTAAGGCACTATCAGCATCGGGCCGGCGGCGTGAACCAGGCCCCAGGTCTTGCCCCAGATGATGGTTCCGCTGGTCATGGGGGTGGCCAGGGCCAGTTCCAAGGTGTTGGACTCCTTCTCCCGGGTCATGCTGGTGGCCGCCGCGGCGGTAGCCAGAAACAGGGTGATGCCCAGCTCCACGGACACGATGCCGTAGAGCCAGAGGCGGGTCTCGGCGGCGGTGAAGTCACCCGTCCCGTAGTACACCAGCAGGACCAGACCCACCACCAGGCCGGTGCCGAAGATGGCATATCGAACCACCTCACCCCCGCCGGCCGAGGCACTGGTCACCGCCTCCCGCCAGGCGATGGGGTTGCGGCTGACGTGTCGCGGCTTGCGGGTCTGGTCACTCATTCGGTCCGCAGCCTTCGCCCTACCGAGCAGCCGGGAGAAGATGGTCATCTCCCCCTCCATGGCCCCGCGGCGCACGAAGAAGAGGCTCAGGAGCACCAAGAGCAGTGAGCCCAGGATGGTGATCGCGATGAAGCTGTACTCTGGATAGGCCAGTAGATAGCTGCCGGGAAAGCCGTAATGGGCGACCGATCCGAAATCCGGGGCCGGCGTGCGGCCATGAACAACCCCTAACGCAAGAAAGGGGTGAAAGGCGGCCAGCCAGCTCATCCTGGCCCCCTCGCCGACCGCACCTTGTCCGGGTGCCGGCTGGGCCTCCGGCGGAATCACTCCCGACCAGGAGGCCAGGCTGTAGATCACGATCATGTAGATGGCGATGGCTAGATAGAAAGAGAAGATCGTCCGGCCGGTGCCGATCCGGATGACGCTGATGGTAATGGCCAGCGAGCCGGTCAGCAGGGCGGTTCCGGCGGCCAGGGCGCCGGACAGGGCGATCTTGTCTCCGGTGACCCCGCCATAGACCATCATGATGCAGAACAGCGGTACGCTGGCCAACAACAACACACAAACGAAGAACAGGCGACTCAAGAGCGACCCGAGGACGATCTGGCCGTTGGTCAGGGGGGTGGAGAGCAGGATGTTGAAGGTCTGGGAGTCTTTCTCCTGGGTGATGGCCGCGGCGGTGAAGATCGGGGCCAGGATGCACACCAACAAGAGCTGGATGAACGAGACCGTTTGGAATACCTGGGTGGCCCGCTTGGCCAGGTCGGCCAGCGATGCTCCTTCGCTTCCGGAATGGGTGATGACCACCCCGACCACGACGGCGATGGTCATCGCCAGGAGATAGCCGGCTCTGATCAACAGATGGCGGGAGCGCCGCCCCCCGGAGTGGACGACGCGAACCAGGATCGGGTTGGCCGGGACCAGCCGCCACATCCAATGGCCCAGGTCCCGAAGAACTGCCTGCATGCCGGGGTATCCTTGCGTGGGTTGCCGGCCAGGGGCACTGGCGGATAAGCCGCCAGGGGCACCCGGCTGTTCAGACATTCGTCCCTCTCGCGTCGCTTCCAGTGCGTTACGGACAAGCTGCGTCAGTCGGCCGGATGGCTGCTCATCCTTATCGCCGGCACATCCGGAAGAAGGTCGCCGCCGGGATCATACCGGCGACTTCTTGACACCCTTCTCGGCCAGGGCCTTGCGCACTGATTCTCTGGCCACGGCCATCTGCTCGGAGTTGACGATATCATCGAGGCGACGTTTGAACTCCTCGTCCAGGTCGGTCAGGGGTTTGCGGAGCTTTTTGTAATCCGTCTCGACGGCGAACATCCACGGGCCCTGGCTGACTTCCGGCCCCAGACTCCAGGCCAGGCGGCGGGCGATGCGGTTTTCGGTCAGGCCGGCCTGCCACTCGGGGGTCTTGATTCTGTGGGCCCGATCCAGACAGTCCTTGAGAATGGCTTGGGCCGCCGTTTGCTGCGTCTCGGTCAAACCGTAATACTCGACGGCTCGATCTACATAGTTCCCCCACTTCTGGTCGAGGTTGATCTGCCACTCCACCTGGCGCCGGGAAGAGACCCGGGCCCGGCGGTGATCGGGATGCTCATTGGGGTCTGCGGGCTCGGGCTCCGCCTTGGAGGGATCATGGTCCGCGGGATCCCAGAAGGGGTTAGCCCCGTCACCGACCTTGCCCTCCGACCAGCGCTTCATGCGGCTCTCGAACATCGCCAGTCCGGCCGCCGCCGCGGTCATGTCAACGGTGAGCTTGACCCGCTGCCCGACGGTCATCTTGCGGCCGATCTTTCCGGAGATCTCGGTGAAGAAGCCCCTCAGGGCGGGCATCAACGGCTGGGCGAGGCTGCCTAATTCCCGGGCCGACTCCTTGGGAAAACTGCCCTGGTGCTCGATGGCCGTCTCGATCATCTTCTCGATCAGATCGCGGCCGACCACGGCGTTCTCCGAGGCCAGCTTGACAAACTGGGCGGTGAGGATCGGCTGGATGGCCTCGGCCTGGTCATCGTCGAGTTCGTAGCGGCCCTTCATCTCCCGCATGAACGTCGCGCTGATCGCGTGGGCCATCTTGGGGGTGAAGCGAATACCGATCTCGGCGGGTATCATCTCCACCGCAGCATCCGGCCGGTCCTCTTCCCCGTCGTCCTCATCGGC
>CAZFMS010000005.1:0-41175 GCA_964520125.1 uncultured Planctomycetaceae bacterium | reverse complement strand
TAGAGGCCTTTCGGGAGGGGCGCATCGGTTTTGCGGACATCGTGCCGCTGGTGACCGATGTCTTGCAGCGACACGAATTCCAAGATCACCCCGACCTGCCCAGGCTGATGGACGTGGACGCCCGAGCCCGAAGTGAGGTTGCACAATGCTGTTCGGTTTGACGCAGGCGGCCGGTCTGATCCTGGCCCAGACGGAGTCCACCGGCTGGATCGGGAGTGTTTGGCCCGTTTTGTTATTGGTCCTCGGCTTCTCCTTGGTCATCTTCGTCCACGAGCTGGGCCATTTCCTCGCCGCCAAGTGGGCCAAGGTGCGGGTCGAGCGCTTCGCCATCGGATTCGGCAAGGAACTCATCGGCTTCACCAAGGGCGGAACCCGCTACTCCTTCAACATCTTGCCCCTGGGGGGCTACGTCAAAATGCTGGGCCAGGAGGACTTCGTCGTCGACAAGTCCGGGGAGTTGAAGGTCAAGGACAACCCCGATTCCTTCACCAGCAAGTCCATCGGCCAGCGGATGGTGATCATCTCCGCCGGCGTGGTGATGAACCTGCTCTTCGCCGCGGCCGCCTTTGCCATCGTGGTGATGGTCGGACGCTTGGAGAGCCCGCCGATCATCGGCCTGGTTCGCGAGGACATGGCCGCCGGGCGGGCCGGTCTGCAGGTCGGGGACCGCATTCGGGCGGTGAACGGGGACCCGATCCGCAATTTCACCGACCTGACCATGGCCATCGTCCTCTCCGACCCCAATGAAGAGCTGGTCCTCGACGTGGAGCGGGACGGCAAGCTGGTCTCCCCCAAGCCGCGGGTGCTCCCGGAATTCAGAAAACACGAGGAGGTGCGGCAGATCGGCATCGCCTCGGGGGGCAATCTGCGCGTGGCTCGTCCAACCATGGGTCAGGCCGAGGAGTACCCGCCCGGCGAGTTGCAGGCCAAAGACGAGTTCCAGCGGCTCGCCTCGGCTGAGCGGGGACAAGAATTCAACGGCCTCGGTCCGTTCCTGCGGGCAGTTATCGCCCGGCGCGGCGCTCCCCTGGACGTAATCGTCAAGCGCCCGCTGGATCCCCAGGCGCTCTCGGACGAAATGTGCCTCGAGGCCGATCCGGACATCGAAACCACCGAGGTCTCGGTACAGATTCAGGCTTCCTGGGTCCCTCTGGCCTACCAGGCTGGGGAGACGGTGACGGGCTCCCTGCTGGGCCTGGTGCCGCGATTGACCGTCATCCCGCTGAAGCTCCAGGAGTCTTTCGAGAAGGCCGGCGTGGAGCCCGGTGACGTGATCACCAGTATCGGAGGAATCGCCCATCCCAACCACGACGAGCTGAAAGAAGTCATCAGTAGTCACCCTGACCAGGAGGTCTCGATCGAGGTTCGCCGCACCCGGGCCGCCAATCATGGCCTGGCCGCGCCGACCGTCGAGTTCTGTGTGCGACATCGGGAAACGCTCATCCGCGCCGCCCTGGAGGACGCGGCCACGGCCCCCCAGGCGGCCAGGCGATTGATCGAAGGCTCGGACTTGGTCGTGGAAGAGCAGGCCAAGCTCCTGGCCAAGCTGAATGATCTGGAGGGCGGTTCGGCCTGGCGCCGCTGGCTCGAGCGCGTCGATGTCCACCGCCTCGAACCGATCATCCCCCAAAGTCCGTTCGCATTATTCAACAACCCCCCACCACGCCTGGACACCAGTCTCTACTGCCTCGACGAAAATCACCTGGTCGTTGCCGACGTGAAGGGTAGATTGGGCCAGCGCGTCTCTCCGGCCCAGGCCGCCGGCATCCCGCGAGGAGCCGTGATCCTCTCCGCCGCCGGCCAACCCGTCCGCCAGTGGTATGAGTTGAGCGAGGTCTTCCGAGCCCACGCCGGGCAACTTGTAGACTTGACCTTCCGGGTGGCGGACGATCTGCAAACGGCCAAGATCGCCATCCCGGGTTGTGTCTCGGCGACGCTGGATCTCGCCCCCAGCGACCGCATCGTGCGCATCGCCGGTCAGGATTCATTCCCCATCGCCGACGAAGATGGTTTGGTGAGCAACATCGCCCTACCCGACTGGCGAGCCGTTCAGGGCCTGCTCTCCGAATCGATCGGCCGGACCGTCAGCATCGAATACAGTACCACCGACAACGAGAAAGGCGTCGGCGAGTACGCCGTGACGGCCGGCAACATCGATCCCTGGCTGCACCGCGTGCGCTTCCTGCCCACCTTCACCTGTTATCCGCTGTTAGAGCGAAACCCGATCCGCAACCCCTTCTTGGCCGTGGGCGTGGGCTTCAAGCAGGCCTACCGGGCCACCATGCACACCATCCAGACCATCCGTCACATGATCTTCACCAAGAAGGTGGGCGTCAGCAAAATCAGCGGCCCGGTGGGGATCTTCCGAATCGGCAGCCAAGTGGCCGGCTCCGGCATCATCAACCTGCTCTGGTTCCTCGCGGTGATCTCGGCCAACCTGGCGGTCATCAACTTCTTGCCCATACCAATCGTCGATGGCGGGTTGTTCGTCTTCCTGCTGATGGAAAAGGCCCGCGGCGAGCCGGTGAGCATCAAGACCCAGGTCGCCACCCAACTGATCGGCATAGCCCTCATCGCCACCATCTTCCTCTTGGTGACCTATCAGGACATCAAGAACTGGATACTCGGCACCTAGCGCCGGAAGTATTCAGCATTCAACGCTCGGAGTGATAGCAGATGCCAATGCCGGTAGTCATCGGCTCACGATGTCGGCCAGGGTGCTGAGGTCCTCGATCTCGAAGTCCGGCCGGTGAATGCCGATGTCGTGGATGCGGTGGCTGCGGTTAACCCACACGTTGCGGATACCCGCGGCCAGAGCCCCCCCGATATCGCTGTGCAACGAGTCGCCCACGTGGATCACTCGATCCCGACGCCAGCCGGTCCGCTCCAGGGCCGCGTGGAAGATCCTCGGGTCCGGCTTGTAGGACCGCACCTCCTCGGAGGTGATCAGATCGGCAACCTGGACGCCGCGCCGGGCCAGGGCCTGCTCGGCGTCGTCCTGGTCGGCGTTGGAAACGATGCAGATCGGCAGCGGGAATTCGGCCAAAAACCGGGGAACCTCCGACTGCAGCGGCGGGTCGCGCCAGTATTCTCGAAGCATAGTGGCGTAGATCACGGGTTCGACCGGGACGTCGAACGGAGCCAACGTCGCTGCCAGAGTCTGGGCCTCGAGATCGAAGAGGTTCAGGAAGCCGTCCCCATTGCAGGACTCAATGGCCTGGAGGAAACGCTCCCCCCAGATGACGCTCAACTCCTCAGCCGAGAGGGCCAGGCCGGTATCGCGGACGATCTGAGCGCATGTCGTCTCCACCGCCTGCCGGTCGCCGGTGGTCAAGGTCCCGTACAAATCCAAAAATACCCCATCCAGCTTCATCGCGTCCTCACTAACAAACATCCTCACGGCCGGTCTATGCAAACGCAAGCCCGGCCGCCGGTCTACTTGCCCACACAGAAGCGGGAGAAGATCCGGCCCAGCATCTCCTCGGTTTGGTCCTCCCCCACCAGGCCGCCCAGGGCGTGGGCCGCGGCCCGCAGCTCCGCAGCCACCAACTCGCCATCCTCCAGAGCCTCCTGACAATCCGCCGCCAGGTCTCCGGCCCTGGCCAACGCCTGGATCGCCTGCTGCAGTGATTCCCGATGCTCAGCCATGAGCGCAATGGCCGGATCATGGATGTCTACTTGACGATCTTGAAGGGCCTCCTCGATCCGGACCTGCAGGGCCTCACATCCTGCGCCGGTAACGGCGCTGACCGGGCAGACCGACAAGCCCGAGATTCTGCCCCAATTGGTCGCGAGCCCGGGCAACTTCTCCGGCAAGACCAGATCGCACTTATTGGCGACCAGAATGGCCGGGGCGTCGGTCCGGCCGAGGTCGGGCCGCGACGCGGCGGTCATATCTACCACGTGCAAGATGAGGTCCGCATCGTCGATCGCCCGGCGGGCCGCCGCCTGGGTCTGGCCATCCAGCTCCGTGACCGCCTCTCCCAAGCCGGCGACATCGACCAGCAGACACTCCGTTTCCCCGATGGCCAGCGGGGCGCAAAGGACGTCTCGAGTAGTCCCCGCGACCGGGGCGCAAATCGCCCGCTCGAGCCCCGACAGGCGGTTCAACAGGCTGGACTTACCGGCGTTGGGCGGCCCGGCCAGCAGCACCCGCGGAAGCTGCCCCCAGCGTTCGGCCCGCAGGCCCGCGGCCGCCGTGGTCTCCAGCGCCGCCCGCACCGAGCGGAGGCGCCCACGCAACTCGGCGGGGGTGATGAACTCGATCGGCTCGTCGGCGAAGTCCAGGGCCCCCTCGACCAGAGAGAGAAGGTCGGCCAGTTCCTCGCGGGCCTGGGTAGCGGCCTTGCCCAGGGCCCCGTGCAGCAGACGCTCGGCGGCCCGGAGCTGGTGGTCGGACCGAGCCGCGATGATGCCCGCCACGGCGTGGACCTGGGACAAATCGAACGCCCCCGCCAGGTAGGCCCGGGCGGTGAACTCCCCCGCCTCAGCCCGGCGCGCCCCTAAGGAGAGGAGGGTCTCCACCGTCATGGCCAGCACCGCCGGCGCCCCGAGGAGGTGCAGCTCGACGACGTCCTGACGCGTATAGCTGCGCGGGGCGCGAAACAGATACACCGCGGCCGGCAATCGGGTCTGCTGGATGGTCACCCTGCCCTCGAGGTGTCTGTTCTCCCGGTGGTCTTGAAGCCGGCTGCCGTCACCAGGGCTGAACAACTCGGCGGCGATGCCGACGGCGTCGGGGCCGCTGAGCCGCACGATCCCGCGCGGCCCCCAGCCGGCCGGAGAACTGACCGCGACGATGGTGTCGTCAGGATTCATGAGACGGGGTCAGGGAAGGTCAACGGCGGCGTCATTCCAGTGTTCCTTGGCCTCGGTGGAACCGGCCTCCAGGGCGGGAAGGCCGTGAGGAACGGCCGTGCCCGAGTCATCCACCGTGCAGAACAGGAAGCTGCCGGCAACTACCAGCTTGGGCTGGTTCTTGGGCTGCAGCCGGCGACCCTCCACCCGTATGCCGATGGTGGACTCGCCGAGATAGTCCACCCGACCGGCGAACTGAATGATATCCCCCAGCCGGCCTGGCTCCCGCATCGACAGGTTCCGCAGGGACATGAACACCAGCGGACGGGCCTCGTCAAAACAGTTCTCCGCGGCGATGTAGGCCATCTGGACGCACCACTCGACGCAACGGCCGGCGTAGAGAGTCTGGTGATGGTTGAGGTCTTCACTCTTGACCAGATGCGTCGTGGTGATAACCCGATCGCTGGAATCATGCATGGTCATGGCAGTCCTTCAACCTACATCCCCCGAAACAGCCGCACCAGCCTGTCGCCGGGCACATCAGCATCTGTCAGCCTGGTCCCGGCAGCATCGGCGCCAAAGCCTGCTCTGCCACCGGCGGGACGCCGGTGCCACGGGAGTCTCGAGGTCGCTTCTTAGTATATCGAGCAGAGGTGGGAGCGTCAGCCCGCAGCTAGATGAAGCTCGACCCACTGCTCCAAGCTCAGGTTCTCGGGGCGGGCGGCCGGCGGGAGGCCGAGCCGGTCGATCGCGGAGAGGAGCCGTTCGGCGCCATCCATACGCCCGGCGATGTTGGTAATGGTCTTGCGCCGATGGTGGAAAAACGATCGAACCAGCCGGGCGAAGTCCGTCGGATTGCTGACCGGGACCGCCGACGGATCACGGACGTCCAGACACACCATCGCCGAACGCACCTTCGGAACGGGCCAGAAGGCCTGCGGCGGAACCCGGCAGACGCGCCGACCGGTAGCCAGGAGCCGGGTGATGATGCCGGCCGGACCGTAGGCCGGGGTCCCGGGGGCGGCCAGAAACCGGTCGGCCACCTCGGCCTGCACCGTGAAACAGAGACGGCGAAAGGGCAGGCCACCGAGCAACAGGTTGATGACCAACGGCGTGGCGATGTCGTAGGGAAGGTTGGCCACCATCTTGAAGGGCCCGCCGCTCTGGCCCCCCGCCTGGCCCAGGGCATCCTGCAGCTCTCGGGAGACCGTGGATTTGTTCTCCAAGGCGTCCGCGGTGAGGATGGTGACATTCCGAAACGGGGACAGGCACTCGGCAGCGAGTCGGGCCAGTCCGCGGTCGATCTCCACGGCCACCACCCGCCCAGCAGCCGGGGCCAGCAGGGAGGTCAGGCTCCCGGTGCCGGCCCCGACCTCCAGAACGCAGTCCTCCTCCGTCAATTCCGCGGAATCGACCAGCTTCCGCATCAGGTTTTGGTCGATGAGAAAGTTCTGTCCGAACCGCTTGCGCGGAGCGAACCCGGCCGTCGCCAGCATGCCTTGCAGCTCCCTTTTCGTCTGAAAGGCAGTCATTCGGGGATCCACAGACAAGGCTAGTCTCCAAAAGGCAGGCTCGATTATAATGGCTTGCCGCCTGGCTGGTGACATGCTTAGAGGTGTGGACTTCCAGCTGGCAAAGGAGACCCTCATGCGATCCCACGAAGTGCTTCGTCAGGCGGCCGAGACGGTCGGCGTAAAGGCCCTGGCGGCGGAATTACGGCTCAGCCCCGCCCTGATCTACAAATGGTGTGAGGGCGCCGAAGCCAACGATCCGGACGCCAGCGGAACCCGAAATCCGCTGGACCGCCTGCGCGAGATCGTCCTACTCACCGGGCACATCCCGGTGGTAAACTGGCTCTGTCACGAGGCCGACGGGTTCTTCGTACACAACCCCGAAGCGGACTGCCAGGATATCGACACCGACCTGCTGCAATCGACCCAGCACCTGGTGATGGCTTTCAGTCGCCTGCTGCGGGAAGTAAGCGAATCGGTGGCCGACGACGGGGCGATCGATCCGGTCGAAGCGGATAGGATCCGGCTCGACTGGGAGCGGCTCAAGACCACGGCCGAGACGTTCGTGGTCGCCTGCGAACGCGGGGTCTATCGCCACAAGCGCGGGGCATAGACTTCAACAGGCCGGTCGCAACAGTCGCAACGCGCCGGCCGCCTGGTAATCAGGGATCGCAATGTGCTCCTTTTCGTCCGATAAACCGTGGCGAAGGCCTTTCTTCAGACTTGTCAAAAGTCCGTCGATCTCGGTGCGCCGCCCGCCTGATCACACCGGATCGCCGGCCCCCGCAGCGCGGTATCATCGCCTCAGGACCTCTGCCCTCGCCGTGCTGCTGCTGCTGGCCTGCGGTTGCAGCCAGAACACCGATGGGCCCAGCGCCTCCCGACGGATGTCCCATTCTTCCGGCAACCTCCAGCAGGGCTACAAAGACGGCGTGCGGGACGCCAAGTCCTCCTGGACCGAAACCAACGCGGCCTGGCTGTGGATGTGGATGATGGAGCAAGAATACGAGATGGGATACCAGCAGGGCTGGAAGGCCGGACGCAGCGAAGCTAGATTGAGGAGGTTGCAGGAGCAACAGCGGTCCGAACCGGGCCGGCTCGATGAATAGCCGGCTGGCGGGGAACTCCTTCCGAGCTATCTCCGGCAGGACCGAAACGTCAAACGGAGCCGCCCGCCGAAAGGTGCCGGCGAATCTCCAGAGCAGTACACCACACGCCGGGGCTCGAGGGCCGGGAGGAGACTGTCATGGCACTGACGATCGAAATCGAAGACCGGGCCGGGGCTTCCCTGGTTCGCCTCCAGGGTGAACTAACCGACCGCAGCGGCCAAGACCTGGTGGATGCCGCCAAGCGTCTGCTGGAGAAAGACGGCGCTCGAGTCATCCTCGACCTGGGGCAGGTGTCGTTCATGGGCTCTTCCGGGCTGGGGGACTTGGTGAAGCTCACCGCCCAGGCCAACAGCCAAGGGTCCCGGATCATCCTGACCAACCTCACCCCGTTCGTCAGCGGGCTGCTGAATACCACGCGCCTGGACAAGTTCTTCGAGGTCTGTCCCGACGTTGAGGCGGCCTTGGCCCGACTGAAATAGGATGCCCTGCCACCAATATCCGCGGGACCCGTTTACTTCGTGGCCACCCCAGCATCCTTCGCACCCGACTCCGCCTCCTTCGCGCCCGGCCCCGCCACCAGCACCCGCGACCCTTCGGTCCTCAAGCCGTTGACCACCTTGCGCAACGAGTCGAAATCGCTGGGAGACATCGTCGTAGTCGTCGTCGCAATCACTCGCTGAAAGCGAACCTCACGACCGTCCACTTCCACGGTCTGCTGAGCCGACCCCCAGCTCCCTTCCGCACGGGCCATCGAAGCCGGCAAGACCGCCGCCTGCCAGCCCTCGGGAAGCTCTATGGTCAGGTCGACCCGCTCGCTAAACCGTCCGGCCAACTGGACGTCCATCTTTCGTTGGGAGCGGCCCAGGGGCATGGGGAAATCCGCCAAGAACGCCGGCCCACTGCCCAAGAGCAGCAACCGCTCCTTGCCGAAGCTCTTCAACTCTTCTTTCGAGGCCACTGCTACGGTGGCCTTGAGCACGTCGTCCGAAAGGGTGGCGACCGAATGATCCGTTATCTTAAACCCGCTCAGCACGCGCCCCAGGAGGCCCTCGAGGAGGCTCTTCTGCCGGCCGGCGTCCTCCAGCTTGCGAGGATCATAAAATGAACCGGTCAGGCGGATGCGCAGATCACCCTTGGCCTTGCCATTCTTCTCCAGGCTGATCTTTCCGCTGATCTGGATCTCGCTGGGTCGCTTCTCCCCCCGGGCCCGGACATAGTCCGCCCGAAGCCGATCCCCCGGACCGATGCCCAGCAGCCAATGGCGGCCCCAATGCCCCGGATCGTCGAACACCCCGTGCTGGGGATGGACGCGGGCCGGGCCGTCCGGCAGATCCACGACTACCACCACGCCCGCAAAGGCGGACCGCGTGGGAACCTCGGCGTTCCAGGAATCGCCCTCCACGGCAACCTGTACGCTCGTTTTCATGTCCAACGACCGAAGGGCCGCGGCCAACAGGGCCGCCGACTCCAGCGGATTGCCGTAGTTCGAGCGCAGCACCTCCGCCGCCTTTCGACAATCGAAGGAACGAATAGTCTTGGACGAATTCACGAAGTTGAACGAGTCATGCAGCTTCTTGGCGATCTTGCGGACCTGCTCCCCCGCGTCGGTCTCATGCTCGATCGCGGCCTGGGCGAACTTCTTGATCGCCTCATCCGACTGAATGGCCGCCTCGACCGGCCTGACGAAGGCCGAGACCCATTCCACGGCGCCCGCGCTAGTCGTAAACCTCAATCGTCCGCAGCGCTTCTGCCAGGGAGGCGACTGTGGATCGGCCGGCGTCCCCGGCAGATCCTTGAACGTCCAGCGATACGTGGTCAGTTCGCCCTGCCTGGACTCCTCCAAGCCGCCGCCCTCCGGCGTCGCCCGGTCAACCTGCGATTGCAGCTTGACTCCCGCCGGGACGGTCACCTGGATAACCCGCGCCACCACCGGGTAGTCCTGGTCCAAACGCAGGTCGGCCTCCAGCCAGGGCATGAAGCCCGGCCCGGTGATGATCTCATAGTCCAACTCGAGGACACAGTTGTCCTCGATGCCGCCAAAACTGACCACCGTCTGCTCCCACGCGGTGTACTCCGGCCGGCCGGAAACGTCGTCCGGACCGGTCTTGTTGAAGGAGTAGTCCGCCACCGGCAGCACCGAGCCATTCGGCAGATGCGTCACCGCCGTGTGGATCTTCAGTTCGTCCTGCCCGACGCAGTAGTCCAGCCGCGGGTCGGCCACCGCCCGAATGGGCAGCCTGCTCAGCAACTTCAGCCACTTGTGGTCGCGGCGGCGAACGGCGCCGTCCTTCTCCAGGGTCCAGTGCTGCTCCCAACGAAGGATGACCGCGTCCTGGCCGGGAAACTCATCAGCCCCGATGCTCATGTCCGGCCCCTCGGCCTTGCCACCCCGGGCCTGGGCCTGAGCGGCCGGAGGCGAGCATAGGGCCATTGCCAGAAGGGCGAACCCGAAGACCCACGAAGCCTGACCACCCCTGCGGACCGAGGCCGGCGCCGCCGAATCGGGTGATTGAGTATTGGCTCGACTGTCGCGATTAATCATGGTGCACCTCTTCGATCTGCACGGTAGCTCTGGCGTGCTCCTCGCCGGCGACATCACTATCTTCGACGCGGCAGACAATCCACTCGTCGGCCAGACCCTTCAAAGCCTCGATGGCTTTCTTGTAGCCTACGTAGTCCTCGGGGGGAATGATGTTGTTCTTGATGGTCATCTCGCAACTGTAGGTGAGCCGATCATCTTCAGTCGTGGCCTTGAAGGTGTACGCCACCTGACCGGATTTGAACTCCTGGTCCTCAGGCACGTGCACAACCTTCCAACCGGGCGGCAGCTTCACCGTCTCCTGGATCTTCACCAGCCGGGCGGCCCGCAGACGCAGGCCGAACTTCCGCTCTTTGGCCTTGACCGAGTAGTTCAGGTCCGGGGAGATGAACCGCTCCAGGGGACGCGAAGCCAGCGGCATGCGAAACAGCCGCAACTCGCCGTCCCCGGCTGCATAACCCGAGGCCGAGACGTCCAAAGTGATCTTCGAATCCTGCGAGTAGTCCAGCGGGTTGGTGCACTCGAGCTGCTTCAGGACGACGTTGGGGGCGATGTGCAGGGCTTCCTCGAACAGGGCTCGCTGCCGGGCCCGGGGGGTCCGCCCCACCGTCCGGCGGAAGGAGGTCCCCGGCGATCCCGAGGCATCGATCACCACCTGAGTCGTCAAGCTGCCGTCCGGGTGAATCTCGCTCTCGCCGCGGTACGACAGGGTGCTGTACTCGGGTGAGTAGTACGGTGACAGGGTCAGGTCCTGGCCTTCCGGAGTGCCGTAGACCAGACCCTGCAAGGCCTCCCAACTGGACCAGACCTCCCGGCTGTGCGGAGACCAGGTGGGGTCGAGGATGCGAAAGCTGCCATCCTTCAGCCGCATGACCGTAACGGTGTGATTGAACTGGTCGGCGGGTAGCCTCTCCACCCGCGAACCGGCCATGGTCAACGCCGGGTGCACCTCGTGCCCCAGCACCCGGAGCATGGTCACCAGCATCCCGGCCTTGTCCTTGCAAACCCCGCCCCGATCGCGAAAGGTCTCGATACCCGTGTGCAGGGTGAATCCCTCACAGGGTCCCCGGCTGGTGCCGTAGTAGCGAACGTAGTCCGCCACCCAGTGCAGGCAGGCCAGGATCTCGGCTTCCTCGTCCTCCAGGCCGTCGGTGAGTTCGGCGACCTTGGCCCGGATGGCGTCGTCGGCCTCGAACTGGGTCTCGTTCACCTCGTGAAACCAGCGCGACTTGGCCAGCCAGTCCGCCACCGTGGCCATGACCAGCTTGGGAACGTTGTCGTCCAAAGAGGTCATCCGCGGCTCGCGTTTCACCGCCGGCACGTCCTCGGCGTACCAGCTATATACGTTATGGTCCTCGCCGAACCACAAGGAGGAACGCAGGGCCCCGTTGTACACCTCGTACTGCACCGGCTTGTCCTTGGGCATGTGCACCGAATAGCGCTTCTTGATGATCGGGTAACTACCCTGGAATAGCGTGCTCTCGTACCAGTGGCCGGGCATGGGCGGCTGCAAGGTCTCCTCGTCCGACGACCCTCCGCCGGCCCCGTCGCCGCCGTCGCGAAGATAGGCGATGTTGAAGCCGATCTTGCTGATGCGAATCTCCACGCTGTCGCCCACCTCCAAGCGCGGTATGTCCAACACGTGCTGCTGGTTGCCCCAATAGATCATGTGCTGCCGGGCCGGCTGGGTGATCACCGTCGAGACCGGCAGGTCCTCCATCGTGCCGTCCTCGCGGTGGACGCGAAGCAACTTGATGGTCACCCGATTGGTCGCCGGGTCGAACTCGTGCCGCAGCACGGACTGCGACTTGGTACCCGCGTCGGTGAGGATCTTGATGACCTGACAGCTCTCGGTGGTGGCCAACCCGCCATCCTGGACATAAACGTCGGCCTCATCCAGGACATAGACCATCGCAGAATCGTCATAGTCCTTGGCCGCCCCCGCCGCGGCGATCATCTCCTTGATCTCCTGATCGGTAGCCGGAGTGGGCGGCTGGGCGGTCGCCGGCTGAACCAGCCAAAACGACATCACCGACAGGCACCCTACCGCCCGCAAAAGCATCATTCTTATCATGCACAACTCCTTCATCACAGATCTGGAAGGACCGTTTCCCCTGGATTCCCTGGCCCCCGGTCGACCCGGGCCCAAAACCCATAATGTAACCGCCGGGGACGGAGCATTCCAGCAGAGCATCCGCCGGGATCCCATGAACAGAGGATCGCGTCCCATGAGCAAAGAACCGGGCCCACGAGCAGATGAGTTCCAGGCCGCAAAACCAGGGTGCTGATCAGTCGTCACCGGACCGAGGAACGCGGACTACTCCGAGGATTCCCGCGCCGAGCCCGTCGCATTCTTCTTGAACACCCGGGTCTCCAGGGCCCGGACGTACTGGGTCCAATCGCTCTCGGCGTCCTTGTCCCCCCGGATCGCCCCCAGCGACATGTGCAGCTTGGCATCGATATTGTCGAGATAGTGGACCAGAAAGGCCTCCGGGCAGGCCGGCAGCTTGGGGCTGCCGTATTCATAGCTGCCGTGATGCGACAAGACGATATGAGTGAGGACGTTGGCCAGATCCTCCGGAAAGCGCTGCCCGGTCTCATGCTCGACCTCGGCGACCTTCTGATCGATCCAGATCGCGGCCTGGGTGATGTGGCCGACCAGCTGCCCGATGTTGGAGTAGGTAAAGCTCGTCTCATAGGACAGCTCCGCGGCCTTACCCAGGTCGTGGAGGAATACGCCCACCAGGGTAATGTCGCGCCCTACCTCGGGATACAGACTCTCAGAATCATCCGTCGCCCCCAGGATGCGGGTGGCCAGCTCGAGGACCGCCAAGGTGTGTTCGAGCAGGCCCCCGATATAGGCATGGTGGTTCTGCACCGCCGCCGGGGCCTTCTTGAAGCCGGCCAAGATGGCCTCGTCCTTGACGAACTGCTTGATCAGGGCCAGCAGATCCGGGTTCTTCACCGTCCGCAGGATCGCCAGGACGCGCTCCCACATCTCCTCCAGGTCGTGCTCCGACCGCGGCAGGAAGTCCGCGATGTCGAACTTGCCGATCTCCGCGGGACGCAGGCCGTCGACGATAAACTGCAGGTTGCCCTTGTAGCTCTCCGTCCGGCCGCGGACCCGGATGAAACCCGCCTGGGGGATCAAATCGAATTGCTGCTGGGTGGCACTCCAGATCCGGCCCAGCATCTGGCCCGTGCGATCGACCAGGACCAGATGGATATACAGGCTGCCATTGCTGGTGGTGCGCAGGTCCTTCTGCCGGACCAGGAACACCTCGTCGGACAGGAGTTCACCAGGTTGCAGTTGCTCGATGAAGCGATGCGAGGAAGTACTCGGAGATTTGGCGGTGCTGGTCATACCCGATCCTGTCTCTCTAACGGCGCCGCGTTGCACCCTTGCGGGCTGCACCATTCCGTCCGGCCGCAGCCCGGCCCAGCAGTATAGTCACCCTGGACCAATCCAGCCAGCTGCATCAGGGGACAGAGTAGTGGAATCACGCGCCCGGCCACGAGGTGCATTGCCGGGGCAGGCGAGAGCGGGATAACCGACCTCAGTTCGCCGCCGTGGGAGTTGGACAGGGGCTATGGCCCTGGAAGCCCAGAGCCGTTTGCCATCGGTTGCCCTGCTCCTGGGCGGGTACTCGCTGTCGGTAGGCCGTGAGAATCTCCCGGGGGTCGAAGAGATCGCCGCTAACGTCACGGTGCTGCAAAAAGCGGATGCCGATGCGGGCGATGCCCCGCTCGGGGTTGCGAACGTTGACCACGATGCCGGTCTCCTGCCGGCCGCCGGACTCCAGCCCGCCGCGGCCGCCGGGCGGGTCGAATTTCAAGTCCACGAACTGGCCCAGATCCGGAGCGTTGTACGCCGTCGTCAGCACCCCCGCCCCGCCGCTGGACAGATCGAGCAGATGAGCCGGAGTGTCTTCTTCGCTGTCCTGGAAGCTCAGGGTAACGGGGACGAAGGCCTGGGTTCGCGGATCGGTCCGCCGCTCGAGCATTTCGAATCCCATGGTTGAACCTCGCACGACGATGAGGAACTCAGCCGCTGGGCCGCCGACGCCCGCGGCAACCGGGGCCGCGGTATCGGTCGACCGGTACCCAGGTTTCATCGGGAACCAGAGACCGCTCGTTTACTTAGAGCTTCCAACAATATCCGCGGCCCAGGCGCCAAAGCCGGACTCTTCACCGCCGAGACAGCGGGTCGAGCTGCCCCCTGGCCTCCGGCACTTGGATGGGCCCCGCCCCCCCGGCGAATAAGACGCACCTATCCGATAATGGACCGTCTGCCAGTACCACGACAGGAGACTGACCCGGATCCTCGCCGGGCCGGAGATTCGGCGTTTCACGCTCCGCGGAGCCTCCCATCCGGGCTTCTCCTTGCCCATCCCGGCTCCACGATCTCCGCGTGCTTCGCGGTGAACTCCCCGGGCCGGAGAGCCGGCCGGCCTCCACCGGGCTTGCATTATGATTGGTTCGATGGCCTAATAGCGGCCCTTTACCGAATGTGCACCGCCAGAATCGAGGCCACCAAAATGCGCTGGAGCGAGTTCTTCATACCCACCACCAAGGAAGTTCCCCGGGACGCGGTAGTGCCGTCGCACCGGCTCATGCTGCGGGCCGGCTTGATCCGTCAATTGGCCGCGGGGGTCTATTCCTACCTCCCGCTGGGCTACCGGTCGCTGCGCAAGGTGGAGCGGATCGTCCGCCAGGAGATGGACCGCGCCGGTGCCATCGAATTGCACATGCCCGTCCTCCACCCCCTCGAACTATGGCAGCAGACCGGCCGCACCGAGGCGATGGGCGATACGCTGCTCCGCCTCGCCGGGCCCCAGGGCGACTGGCGCTCCCAGACCGTGCTCGGGCCGACCCACGAAGAGCCCATCACCGAGATCGCCCGGGCCCACCTCAACAGCTACAAGCAGCTTCCCGTCAACCTCTACCAGATCCAGGTGAAATTCCGCGGCGAGGCCCGGCCCAAGTCCGGCGTATTGCGGACCCGCGAGTTCCTGATGAAGGACGCCTACAGCTTCCACGACAGCCTGGAGAGCCTGGACCAGGGTTACCAGAAGATGTACCAGGCCTATTGCCGCATCTTCGCCCGCTGCGGCCTGCCCTATGTCGCCGTCGAGGCCGAGAGCGGGCCGATCGGCGGCGATGCCTCCCACGAGTTCATGGTCCAGACCGACGCCGGAGAAGACCTGCTGGTCCACTGCGGATCGTGCGGCTACGCGGCCAACACCGAGCGAGCCGAGCCCGCCCCCCTGCCCCAGGACCAGGCCGAGATGCAGCCCCTCACCGAGGTCCACACCCCGGGTCAGAAGACCATTGACGATGTCACCGCCTTCCTGAACACCAAGCCGCAGCAGATGATAAAGACCTTGATCTACGTGCAGGCGCCTGACCATCACTCCGCCAAGTCCGCGGATCAAGCGGCCCCCCCACCCGTGGTGGTGCTGGTTCGAGGGGATCACGAGGTCAACGATAACAAGCTCGCCAGGGTCGCCGGCGCGGTCCTGGAGCTGGCCGACGAGGCCACCATCAGCAAGCTGACCGGCGCCGAGGTCGGGTTTGCCGGGCCCCACGCCCTGGACAAGTCCTCCATGCCCTACCGGCTGATCGTCGACCAGGCCGTGACCGTAATGCGCAACGCGGCCACCGGGGCCTGCCGCACCGACTACCACGTCACCGGCGTCAACCCGGGGCGAGACTTTCCGCTGGCCGGCGACAGCGTGATTGCAGGCGACGTTCGCACCGTGGCCCCCGACGACCGCTGCGTGAAGTGCGGCGCCAGCATGACCTTCCGCAAGTGCATCGAGGTGGGCCACGTCTTCAAGCTGGGCACCAAGTACAGCGATGCCCTCCAGGCCACCTACCTCAACAAGAACGGGCAGGCCCGAGCCTTCATCATGGGCTGCTACGGCATCGGGCTGAATCGCATCATGGCCGCGGCCATCGAGTCCGGCCACGACGAAGCGGGGATCATCTGGCCGATCAGCATCGCCCCCTTCGAGGTGCTCATCGTGGCCCTGGACCCCCGCAACGAGGAGGTCATGACCACCGCCGCAAAGCTGCACGACGACCTCGCCGCGGCGGGGATCGAAGCCCTGCTGGACGACCGCGATGAGCGGGCCGGCTTCAAGTTCAAGGACGCCGATCTGATCGGCATCCCCCTGCGAATCACCGTGGGCCGCAAGAGCCTTGCCGCCGGCGTGGTCGAACTCAAACAACGGGCGGAAGAAGACGTCGAGAAGCTGGCCCCCGATGCGGCCGCCAAACGAGCCGCCGAGATCGTCAGCTCACTCCGGGCCCGCCTGGCCTGACCCGGTTCACGCACCAGTGCCTCATCAGAGCCATCCCGACGCCCGTCGGGATAAGGCAGCGGTGTCCACATCAGCAAACGATCACCGTCCCGACCGTCAGTAAGCCGTGTCCACATCCATGGAGCGGTGCCCGCATCAGCAAGCGATCAGAGCCGCGACCGTCAGGGAGCGGTGCATTATTATTCTCCGCCAAGATCGCGGAGCACGCCGCGGACAAAAAAAGAACCCGCCCGCCCCGAAGTATCGAGGCGGGCGGGTGTTTAGTTGTCAGTCAAACTCCTCTGCTCAACAACCAGCCTAGAACGGGCACGGATCGCTGGTGCAGTTCAGTCCCGAGGTCCACGAACCGCCCGGGAAGTTGCTGAGGCAGTCTACCTGGGTGGTGTCGATGCAGCTCGGAGCCGGGGTATAACAGCACCGGCCGATCTCCGGGCACGGCTGGGTGCAGTTCGTACCGCCGTCCCACGCACCGCCCCAGAAGCCGACACAGGCGGCCTCGCTGGTGTTCTCACAGGCCAGGCCACCGGCACCGTCGTCGTAGCAACACTGACCCAACGGGCACGGATCGGCAACGCAGTCTCCTGCTTCGAGCCACAGCCCGCTGAGCCCCGTGCACACCACCTCCGAAGTGGCGTCGAGACAAACCGGGGCGCCCGTGCCAGGATCAAAGGTGCAGCAACGACCCAAGGGCGGACACGGGTTGTCCACGCAATTCAGGCCCGCGGTCCACTCGCCACTGAGAACAGTGCACTCGGCCTCGAAGTTCTCGACGCAGATCGGTATCCCGGTCTGCAGGTAGCAGCACCGGCCGACCGGCGGACAGTCGTTCTCCGGAGTCGTGGGGCAGTCCAGGCCGAAGGTCCAGATACCACCGACATTGTCGGTGCAGCCTTGGAAGGTCGATTCCACGCATTGCACCCCGTCAGCATCGACGTAGCAACACTTGCCCAACGGCTCCCAACAGATCTCGCCGGGAACCAGGATGTTAACGCTCATCTCACCGGTGCCAAACGATCCGGCACAGCCGCCGACCCGGATCAGGAACCACTGATTCCTAGCGGCCGTGAACTCCACTCGCCCCGGCGCACCGAAGCCCGGCGTGCTGCAGAAGTCGTCGTCACAGACCTCTTCCGGCGTCAGGACCGGCGGCGTAGGACAGCTTAGCGACGGGTCTCCAGTGTAGGGACCGTAGACCGCCAGCATCGGGTCGTAAGTCTCGATCGGAAGGCCGCACAGATCGACGCAGACCTGCTCGGTCGTAGGCACGGCATGCTGATACTTGAAGAATATATCCCGGTCGGGACCGCAGTTCAGCTCCGGCGGAACCGGTGCTCCCGTACCGCAGTCGCCCAAGTACGGGTCGTACTCGGTCAGAGCACTGGCCGTGGATTACGCGGTCGTCGAACCAGCCAAGACCTGGATGGCGTCGGCACACTGGTCATTGACCGGCGGTACGCCGCAGGAATCGAGGGAGGTGACACAGAGAGTGTAGTCACCGTACTCGTCCAGATCAGGACCGCCGTGCACCGGCAGGTAGTACGTACCGGCCTCCAAACCGTTCTGGTCGAAGTACAGAGTCATGTTCACTCCGCACTCGCAGTCGTAGAAGGTGTACGACTCGGCGAACACGTGGGTTCCGCAAGGACAGGCATCCTCGATGACGATCCAGCCGGTCCCCGGTTCCGTCCGGGAGTTGCACAGATCGATCTTCAGCCTCATGCAGTCGAGGATCGTGAAGGCATGCCACGTCGATGGGTCCAGAGACTCACAACTGACGTTGGTGGCACACGCGTTGTTACCGTCGAAGCACAGGGTCTCGCCGAAGTTCAACACCGGCGTCGTTACGTCGCCACAGCTGTCGTTCCACGGGACGCTGTAAGTGCACGGACACTCGTCGTCGCTGCACGCGGTGCCGGGTAGGCCGGGCTCGCCGCCTAGAGCAATGCAGCCCGCCTCATACTCCTCGGTGCACTGACCCGCGGCTTCGACGCAGCACCTGCCTTGGCAGATACCGCAATCCGCACCCTCGTTCCAGTTCACCACCTCGCCCGGATGAGCAGCGGTGCAATCGGCCGAAGTAACGTCCGAATCGCAGCCTTGAATCTGGAAACCGGCAGGGCCCCAGCAGCAGGCACCGACCGGGTCGGCACAAGGATCGGGAACGCTGTCGCAGGGCTCCGGATGCCAGGAGATGCCACCTGTGCTCATGCAGAACGACTCCGGATCAGGCTCTGACGGCGGAATCGAGGTGCAGCCGTTCGGGTAGCAGCAGGAACTGCTCGGCTCCGGCGCCGGCATCTGGCCGGTCACGCAGAAGGCCACGTCATACTGGGCACCAAAGACCACGTCACCGGCCGTCCAGGCCGGATTGTCCGGCGGATAGTCCAGATAGATCTGCGAGCCGGACAGCGGTGCAGTCGCCCAGAAGCTCTGCCCATTGTAAGGGGCCGCCGCAACGGGCCGCATACCGATGAAGTACGAACCCGCCGGCAGGAAGATGGGCGGATCCGGGAAGAGCTGGTACATATAGACCGGGTCCCCGAACATCACCTGACCGGTTGCGTCTCGTACGCCGGGCTGGTCCAGCAACTCGTACAGGGTCGCGCCCGGCACACCACCAAGATCCTCGGTGATGATCATGTCAACCAGGCCGGTCCAATTGAAGGCCGCGTCATCAACGGCCCACCAGTGCAGATCCTCGATCAGGGCATCGCCGGCGAAGTTCACGTCGTCAATGGCCCAGCGGACCAGGCTGCCATCCACGCGGCGCTCCGCGGAGACCGCTTGGACTCCATCGGGCTCGCCGTTGTGATAGATGGAACCCGCACACTTGTCGCCCGGCTCATCCTTGACGATGTGCCGCACGCTGTGGATGCGGCCAACCGAGATGTTCTCGATGTCGCCGTTGCAGAAGTGCATCGACCACTCGACCAGCCAGCCGCAGCCCAGGGGAACCGTGTCGAAGACCGTGATAGTCCAATCGCCTTGCTTGTTCATGCCATTGAATGCCGCCAGGGAACCAACCGGAATGATGTTCCCGACCACCGGAGCGGCACATACCGCCGGGCGACCGTTGTCGTCGAAGACGACATCCATGTCCGCATTCCCGGCGCAGCCGTGATTCCACAAGGTCACCACGGTGCCAAGGTGCTCGATGGTAACGTTCAGATCACCCACGTCCTCGTGGACGATGTGCAGATCGACATCAATGTCGCCAATAATGCCGGCCTCGGGAACCGTAAACGTGTGGCTAGCCGAGCCGCTATCGAGAATCACCGGTGCCGGTGACGGGGTGATGAAGTAAGGCTTGACATCCTCACTGCATCGGTGGACGTGAAGCTCGATCGGGCCGCCCCCACCGCCGTCGCAAGGCGGCTTGGTCAACAGGGCGTCGACAAAGGCGAACACGTCAACCATATCCCAGTCGCCGTCCTTGTCCATGTCGGCAAGTTGACAATCGGCCGGCGGGGGATTCAGCCCCAGGAGGCAGTTGACGAACAGCCAGATGTCGTCGCCGTCGATGTCGTTGTCGCCGTCCATATCACCCTTGCACTCCACCCCGCCGGGAATCCACTCGTAGATGGCCCCCCACGGAGGCAGGTTGGTGATGCCGTCGGCGGTCATGTGGTGCGGTTCCTTGGTGATGATCACCCCGAGTTCGGGCAGATGACCCAGCACGATATCGGGCCACATGTCGAAGGAGCTGTCTCCAGATTGGAAGAAACCGCCGGCCGCCACCACGTTCGTGATCGCGCCGGTGGAGTCCAGGATCGGGCTCTCGGTAACGGTAATCGGGCCGAGCCACTGATCGAAGCCGGTCAGTTCCATCGCCACGATCTCGGTCTGGATGGGCGTGCCGCTCGAATACGGCGGGGGATCCCGCAAGACCTCGGCGTAGCTGGACACGCCCGCGGAACTGAGGTTCACCTGGATAATCCCCGGGGTGACATTGTCGATCTCCAGCATAATCTCCAGATTGGAGGGGAAGACATCCCTTCCAAAGCATTCCAGATCCATGTTGTACTTCTTGCCGCAGGGGACGCACTCGAAGACCGACGGGCCGACCCACAGCCAATAGGTGCCGGGGGCCAACGAAGCGGTAATGTTGGCCGGCACGCAGGGCGGAGCCGTCGCCGAGGTCTCGATGCTGTAGCTCCCGTCGACACAAGTGCCGTCACCGCTGTCGATGAGCAGCATCTGCAAGGGGAATTCCGCCACCACGTCCCATACTATGGTGACCTCCTGGTCCAGCACAATCTCGTACCAGTCGGTATCCCGCGAACCGAAGGGATACGGGCCGCCGGTGCAGAACCCGCTCACCAGATCGCAGGTCTCACCCTCGGGACAGTCGATGTCATCCACGCAGGGGATGTCGCCCTGGACTAAAAAGGTGCCGGACTCGCCACAAATCCGGGCCCCGCAGGCGATCGACTGGAAGACCGGGACGGTGGAATTGCAGCCCCCGTTGTAGGTATCGTCGTACTCATCGCCGCACACCGGCTCGCCTTCCGGCGTCTTCTCCGGGTCGCACGGCACTATGCAGGCCGCCGGGCACTGGAACTCCGGACAGGTCTCGAAGACAGTCCACTCACCGCACTGGGCGATGCAGTCGTCATAGATCATGGTGCCGACACAGACACCATCGACACAGCACGCCCCGTCGGGCGCTACACCGCTGGTGTCGCCGATGACGCTCATAACCATGTGGGTGTCGGCCCAGCCGATGGAGGCCAGGGTCTGGTAGTTAACCAAGCCGCAGGATACCGCCCGGAGATAGCTCGGAGCGGTCTCGCCGTCGGGGTTGCTGCCAAAGTACGTGGATCCTCCGTCGAGATCCTGCCTGTTGTCCGCCCAGAGTTCGACGACCAACTTCGAGTTGGCCGGGACCAGAGTGGCCGGGAAGAGTGCCTGAAAAAGTGTCAAGCTTGTCTCGTCGGGGATGACCACGTCAACTTCGGCCAGCAGGACCATATCCGTGTCGGGATGAAGAGGAGGACAGCCGTCGCTGTCGGTGTACAACCTGACCTGGACGGTGAAAGGCGCACCAGGCCCCTCGACGTTGTCCGAGGAGGACTCAATAGCGAACTCGACACAATTGACATTCAGGTCCAGGCCGGCGATGGGTCCGGTGGAGAGGTCGAAGCAGCGGCCATAAGCATTCTCGGTGGTACTACGAGGCGTGCCACTGCCACAGGCGGGCGTGTTGCCGGAAATTATGTCGACCGGGTTGGCGTTCTGGGTCAGCGTGGTGTTCCCCACGCAGCCGCCCCGCCCTTGCGTCTCAGGGGTGTGGCTGCCACCCGTCAAGCCGGAGCCCTCCAGGGAGTGGATCCCGTCGCCCAGGCCGATCGAGTTCCGCGAGGTATTCGCGGCGGCCTGAGGGGCTGCATTCCTCCTCGCCGGAAGCAGGTGAGTCCCGGTCAAGGCGGCAGCAGACGAACCGCCGGTCGGCGGGTTGGCCAACACGGCCGAATGCGGAGCATCCGTCTGGTCGCTCCCGGCATTCACTGGCGCCGGCGGGACGTTCCGCTCATCGGCGGCCGTGCTCCCGATGGCCCAACACATGCACAAACACGTGACAACACCGACTGTTGTCAGTAACGCTTTTCGCTGTCTCATACTGTTACTCCTTTTCCAACCTGATGGATGAGTTCAGCCGTCGAACACGGCCCATCAATTACACATTACGACTTAATCGAGAAAAAGCTCCACAGCGCGCCGGATTCCTCCCTCGCCGCACCACGCAGTCGAGGAGGCGCACCCGTCACCCTCCACAGCTTGACACCTGGATCATTCGTTGCACGCCGCATGAGGAGTGAGGAACGACCTGCAGCGTACCTCCATTTCCTACCCCTTCTGGCCCTTGGTTGAAAGGGCGCTCTGTGCTTCTTAGCTCGTTCTTCCGATATATAATTACCCGAAACGCCCCAGGCTGTCAAGGTCCTACCGTCCAAAAAAAAGACCATAATATACCCTGGCCACGCTCAGAAACCGCCGACCGCCCCTGGGATATCCCAAGAGGAGGCTAGATAACGCTAACTAACAGTGCCGCCAGGCGATAGTGGCCCTGGGGGAGGTCCGGAAATGGCCTGGGAGGGATTTCCCTTCGGGCATCCGTGCCGCCTGGGCCGACTTGGGTTGATCGGCCGGATCGCATGGGCGATTTCGATCCAGAGGCAGACGATAGTGCTTTTTTTTGGAACGAAGCCCAAAAAGTAGCCCCGACCGAACTGGGCGTGGCGGGATTCGAACCCGCACGTCCTCGAGGGACAGGGGATTTTAAGTCCCCAGCGTCTGCCATTCCGCCACACGCCCAACCTGATCCGCGATGGCCCGACCAGGACCTGGCCCAGCCACCTCCAGGCCCTAATGTACCACCACATCCTGATCCAACGCCAATCCGGGCTGTCCCGGATGCCCAATCGGCCTCCACAACAGCGGTCACCGGGGAAACCCGAGCCACTACCCCCTCGGTCTGGATCACCTTGCCGTTAGCCGTCCAATAAACCGGGAGATTGTCCGCATCGCCGGCCAGCCCGGTGATCGTCGGCCCAGTGGCAACTTGAACGATGTCCGCGCCGTCCAAGGCGGCCCCGCAGACCCCACCGCCACCGCCCCCCTCAGCCCACAACCTCCCACCGCCCCCAGGAACCGCTCGAGGTCTCGGGGTCTCGGGGGTACGAGGCCCTACCTGCGATCCTCTCGACCCCGCCGCCGTCAAGGTTGGCCGGGTTGATCAGGTCCGACCCACCCATCACCTGCCCAGCGTTAAGCATGAGCTTGCCCCAGGCGATGTCATCCCGACACCACAGCGGTATGATGCCCATCCGTCCGGCGTCAGGCGGTCCCTCTGCCATTCCCAAGCGGGCCTCCGCCGGCAGACTGGACCGCCGAGGCGCCACGACGCCCGCCGGTCCACCACGACGATAGGAGTGCCGTTGAGCGAAGACGAAAAGAGCGTCCCGCCGGGAGTAGAGTCGGGCCGGCCGGCCGAACAGCCCGGCCTGCCCCTCATCCGGTGCGGAATCGGTGGAGTGCTGATGGGGCTGGCCAATCTGGTCCCCGGGGTCAGCGGCGGAACCATGATCCTCATCACCGGGCTGTACGATGACTTCATCTCTGCCATTGCCGACGCCACCCGCTTCAAGTTCACCCGCCGGGGAACCGTCTTCCTCGGGATCATTGCCCTCACCGCCGCGGTCACCATCCTGTCGCTGGCCGGCCCCCTGGCCCGGTTGGTGCTGCTCCACCCGGTGGCGATGTATTCACTCTTCATCGGGATGACCCTGGGCGGCGTACCGCTGCTGTGGCGTATGATGCAGCCGATCAGTCTCCGGTCAGCCCTGTGCACGGCCGCCGGGCTCGGCCTGATGATCGGGATCGCCGCCGCCAAGACTGACCACCCCGAACCGAGCCGGGACGACCAGGAGCAGATCAAACGGACGGTCCAGGGCGGAGAATTCTCCTTGCAGCGGGCCTACGGACGAGATCTGGCCGCCGGTCTCCTGGGCATGAGCGCCATGGTCCTGCCGGGTATCTCCGGAGCCTACATGCTGCTGCTGCTGGGCCGCTATGAGCAGATCCTGTCGGCCATCTCGCTGACCAAAGACTGGGCCCTCTCCGGCGGAAAATCGGGCGACCTCGCCGCCTTGCACGTAATCGTGCCCGTGGCCATCGGGGCCATCATCAGCCTGGTCGGCGTAACCAATATCCTGAAATGGCTCCTCCATCACCACGCCAGGCCGACCGTCGCCTTCTTGCTGGGCATCCTGGCCGGATCGGCGGTCATGCTCTGGCTGCATGCCCAGGTCAAAGGACCCTCGGAGTACGCTCAGGCCGGGCCCGCCTTGCTGATCGGCCTGGCCGTCACTCTGGCCATCGCCCACCTCGGCGCCGGCCGCACCCCGAGTACCCCGCAGGCCGACCACAATCGAGGCCCCTGACTTTGCTAACCGGATTCTTGACCATTCCCCACCGCTCGATGGTAGAATCGTGCTGCACTGACCACAGGATTTCAAGACCGGATTGGGCCACCACATGATCGACCCGCAGAGGCTCGACGGGCAGGAAGCTACAACAAGCATGCATCGCCCTTCCAGGCCGGCCAGCCCCGTGTCGAAGACCGCACCACAAGTCGTCCGTCGGCGGGCCGCCGCCAAGGTCAACCTGACCCTCGCAGTCCACCGCCGGCGGCCGGACGGATTCCACGAAATCGAATCCTGGACCGTACCGGTGGGCCTCTTCGACGAATTGGTCTTCAAGCCGGCCGCCGGCCTGACCCTCACTATCCGGGGAAACCCTTCAAACGTGCCCGACGGCCCTTCCAACCTGGCCTGCCGGGCGGCTGAGGCCCTCGCCGGCTCCGTCGATCAAGAGGCCTCCGCAGCAATCGAGTTGGTGAAACACATTCCGACCGGGGCCGGTTTGGGCGGCGGAAGCAGTGACGCCGCGGCAACCCTGCTGGGTCTGAACGCCCTCTGGAGGCTGGACTGGCCGGCCCAGCGACTGATGCCCATCGCCGCCCGACTCGGGTCGGATGTACCCATGTTCCTCCAGCCCGGCCCGACCCTGATCCGCGGCCGCGGAGAGCGTGTCGAACCTCTCCGAGACGGCTGGGAAGGCTGGATCGCCCTGGTGGTGCCCTCCTACGGCATCTCCACGGCATCAGTGTATAAGCGCTGGGCGGGCCCGCGGCCCCGGCCGATCGAACAACAGCATCCTTGGAAACGGCTCCCCGGCGACGCCCGGGGACTCTCCGCCCTGCTGTTCAACGACCTGGAGGACGCGGCTTTCGCCACCCAGCCACGATTGGGACGTTTGCACGCGACCTTGGACGGGCTGGACGGAAGATCGGTCCACATGACCGGCAGCGGAAGCTGCCTGTTCGCCATCTTCGATTCGCCGGAGGAGGCCGGAGACTGGAGGCGGGAGGCGCTGCCGCGCCTGGATCAGGGAGACAGAATCCTGCTCGCCCCCACGATATGATCATGCCTGAGGCCGCCATGTTGTCGTCCGCCGGGAATCCCTGCGGGCAGACGAGTCCAGACAGTTGGAGAAATGGTCTTACAGCACAGACACCAGGGAGACTGACTGATGAACATCACCGAGATACGCGTCAAGCTGGTCAGCGACAACCAGGAACGCCTCCGGGCTTTCTGCAGCGTGACCATGAACGGCGACTTCGTCGTTCGCGACCTCAAGGTAATAGAGGGAACCAACGGCCCCTTCCTGGCCATGCCCTCGCGCAAGCTGACCGATCGCTGTCCAAAATGCGGCTACAAGAATCACCTGCGGGCCCGCCATTGTAACGAGTGCGGAACCCGCCTGGCCGACAACCGCGTGCCGCGAGACTCGGCAGGCCGGGCCAAGCTCCACGCCGACATCGCCCACCCCATCAACGCCGCCTGCCGAGAGCAAATCCAGACCGCAGTGATCGAGGCCTATCAGGAAGAGCTGGAGCTGGCCAAAGAACCCGATTACCAGCCGCTCGCCATGGACGAAGATGATGAACCGGCCGGTTCGGAGTATGAGCAGTTAGTCGCTGAACTGAGGGAAACGGCATCCAGCAGGCATGATCAGCGCCAGACCCGGCGGAGCGACGGCGGCAGGAGCAGCGACCGGCGCCACCGGGGGGCTCCGCGAGACCCAACCCCCCAGGAATCCTCGGCCCCGCAGCCCTCCCCCGACGACCAGCCTGATCCAACCCCTCCGGAACCTCGAGAAGAGGTCGCGGCCCGAGAAGACCGCCCGATCCAAGACGACGCCACCGACCACGAAGATCAACCGCCGCATGAAGACCAGTCGCCTCACGATGATCGACCGGACCAGGAGGCCGCCCCGATCCCGACCGAAGAGCCGGCCGCCCCACGGCCGACCGGCGGCTTCGGCGAGGGGATCCTCTAGGCCGCACAGCCTGGAGGCCGGGTCCTGGCCGGCCCCCCGACTGGCCGAACCAACATTAATCACCCTCCACGTTGAATTCACTCAACCAGCGGGCGATAATGGTTAGGGACGCCAGGGAGTTGTCGCAGGCGGGCCGCGCGGGCCTCAGGTCAGCCGAAACCGGTGGCTGAAGGTCGCCGGGCCTGAAAGCCGATCACCCGCCGGAACGATCCCGAGACCCGCCCGGACCGACCACCAATCGGCGCAGACCGCGGAGATGGAAGGATGTCGGCTTTGAAGAAAACTGTGCGTGCCTGCCCTTTGGACCCCCCTCAGGCCCAGACCCAGCCCGGCCGGGCATCCACCGCCCTCGCCTGCGCCCTGACCGTGCTCCTCGCCGGCCCCAGCGCCAACGCCGAGGAGCTGCTGGTGCAAAACGACTCCGTCGTGAACTTCAGCGAGGCCTGGATCGTCGGCGATTTTATCGCCGGTGAGCACGCTGGAGCCCGCCTGACCTCCCCCTGCGACGGGAACATCGTTGCCGTCCAGATCCTCTGGCTGGAAAACACCCCCGGACACGGGGACAGCCTCGAGCAGGCCATCCACATCTACGATGGTAGCACCTTCCCCACCCCGGGCCCCCAGTTGGCCTTGCTCGAAGGACCGGTGATGTCCCCGGGCTTCTGGAACGAATTCCGCTATCTAGACGAAGCCCAGACGATCCCCCTGAGCGTACCGGTGACCACCGGCCAGCAGTTCACCGTAACCCTGGAGTTCTTCAACCCCACCGACGTAGGCAACGGAGGACCCAGCGTCGTCCGAGACACCGACGGCTGCCAGCCCGGCAGCAATGTCCTCTTCGGCGACATCGGCCTGGGATGGGATTGGTACAACTTCTGCCTTATCCTCGCTGGAGATCTGGCGATCCGCGCGGTCATCGAATGCCCCGGGGTCACCGGGGCCTGCTGCTACGCCAACGGCAATTGTGCCCCCGACATAGAGCAGGCCGACTGCGCGGCAGAATTCGGGGCTACCTGGCACGAAGGCCTGAACTGCGGGGCCATCACCTGCAACCCCCGCGGCGCCTGCTGCCGCATGGGCGGATGTCTGACTTTGACCGAACAGGACTTCTGCGAAGGGATCAACGGCATCTACGCCGGCTCGGGCACCGATTGTGACGACAATGTCTGCCTGGCCGGAGCCTGCTGCATGCTGACCGGAGAGTGTCTCGAGAACTTCGGGTTCCAATGCCAAGCCCTGGGCGGCACCTTCGGCGGCCCGGGAACGACCTGCAACCCAAACCCCTGCCCCCAACCCCAAGGTGCCTGCTGCTTCGGCCAGGCCTGTCTCCCAGCCCAGACCGAGGACGGCTGCACAGGTGGCGGCGGCCAATGGGCCGGACCGTTCACCGACTGCGGCCCACCCAATCCCTGCGCCGCCGATCCTTGCTCCGGCATTCCCCTGGGGGACTACGCGGCCCCCGCCGGCGTGGACGGCCTGGACATCCGATACTTCGTCGACGCCCTGCTGGCCGCCTCCCCGACGCCCGACCAGATCTGCCGCGGCGACTTCGACGACAGCTCCGACCTGGGAACCGGCGACCTGCCCGGCATGGTGACCGCCCTGCTCAACGGACCGTAAGGCCCCCGGCTGCCGATCGATCGAGAATCCGCCAGGCTCACTGCCCTCCCACCCGGCAAGCCCTCGGCCCCCCCGTAGAAAGGAGTCTCCCCCCCAACAAGAAAAAACGCACGGACATGATCCCGCCGCCTGAGTCAGTCAACCCGGCAGCCCGCTCAGTGAGTCAAGACGTCTTCCAACGCCGAGACGCTCACCACCACCTGCGAGAAGACGAAGATACGCCGGCGATTAGCTCGTATGCCACGCTCCCGGGCCTCACAGACGTATTCTTCCTTGGTGTCGTGGCCCTCGGCTCGATCGCGCAGGTCGGCATCCACCAGCCAGAATCCGTCGGGACGGATCTCCTCCAGCGTGCCAACCCAGGTGATCGGCCCGGCGGTATCCATGACCACCTGGCGGCCCAACAGTGCTTCCAGACTGGACGTGGGATCCGGCATGGCGGGCTTCCGAATCTGCTCCCGGGAAGCGGCAAGCCTGATCTGCCGCCATCAGGGCATAATCAAAGAAAAACCGGAGGCCGGCCGATTCGTAACCACCTCGGCGATGGACTCATGGCCGGCGACGAGCGAGACCGAACAGGATAGGCTAGAATCTCATCCGTCAGAGATCAAGGGCCGTCGCCTGGATCTGTGGCACCTCCGTCTCGGCGCTGATTCACAGGCGAGACGCCTGTGCCACACCCGCCCCGGCCAACGCATCCCCAGAGGCCCCATCATGACCCTAAAACGCAAGAAACTACTCGGCTGGCTCCTAGGAGCAGTTACCTGCTGCGCCGGGCTGATGCTCGCGGAAATCGCCTTTGTGCATCCTCGACCGGTCGTCGGTGATCACCCTTCTTCTGCCCCCATCGCCCTCCCGCCGGGCCCCGAGTTATACCTCGGCCCGCCCAAGAGCAAGGCCCGGCCGGACGACCCGCCAGCCGCCGACCAGGATCCCGGCCCCGTCGTCGGCCTGAGGAAGCTGACCCCCGAGGAGATCAACCGCATCCGCTTCATGGAGCTGCGCGGCATGCGCCTCGACACCAGCCGGCCCGACCGGGTCAAGGTCAAGATCCCCAAGCAGACCTTGGATGACTACCTCGCCGAACGCGCCGCAGACCCCCTCTTTCGCTCCGCGACCGAAGCCGAAATAGAAAGGCAGCGACGCTCCTTTCGCAAACTGACCGCCGCCCAGAAACTGCATTGGATAGCCCAGAACACCGGCACCCAGTACGCCGACCGCGTCGAGATCATGTCCGACCCGGAGGTCTTCGTCACCTTCAAGAAGAACTTGCTGCCCGTGATCCTCCGAAGTTGCGCCAAGCAGCCGGGATGCCACAGTGCCGACACCGAGGACGACAGCCTCAGCTTCCGGCTGTTCAGCGACCTGCAGAAGACCGCCCCCACCACCTACGCCAATTTCATCATGTTGAATGACATCCAGGTAGACGGCCGGCCGCTGATCGACCGGGCCCGGCCGGAGGATTCCTTGTTGCTGACCTACATGCTGCCGGCCAAGGGAGTCCGCACCGAGCTGCGACACCCGGGTAAGATCGAGTCCCCGCCGTCTTTCAAGACCCGCAAGGCCGCGGCTCTGAGGCGGATTGAGCGGTGGATCTTCTCCCTCAAGTACCCCGCCGAGGACTACGGCGTGCGACTGGTCCCGCGGCCGGAGGACCTTGAACCGGACAACGAGGAACCCCCACCAGCCTCCAGGTAGCAGCCGAGCCACCGCGACCCCGACCAGCCACGACCGGCAGCTCCCCTGAAAGTTCACCGCCGATGATTAGGGCATTTCACGTTTGCCTGTGTCCTGGAAGAGCCGCGGGCTTCAGCCCGCGCGGCCTGGCCTTGGAGAAACCTCACCGTTGGCTGCGTCACCGGCAATCGTGAATCGCTCCAGACGGCCGCACATCGGCAGGATGTGGCTTGAAGACACCGGCCGGACACCGGAGCCACGGCAACTCAATTATTAATCAGAGAGGAGAACCTTGAACACCACAAGTCCTAAGGGTGCACACCGCAAGTGCTAAGGGTGAACACCGCAAGTGCTAAGGGTGCACACTGCAAGTGCTAAGGGTGCCACTGGCGGCTTGTCCGCCAGTGTCTCGCTGGACAAGAGCACCGCCCACAGGCTGCCGTTAGCACCCAAGATGCTACGTACTTCACGCTCGGAGTAGTAGAATTCAGCTACCCGGTTGCGTCGCCGTCGGGGCGGACGTCGGCGAGGCCGGCGCCGGCCCGGAGTCCTCGACCCTCGCCGCATCAGCCGCCGGGGCGGGGGCCGCCTGGGTGGTGGCCGGCCTGCTCGTCGCGGATCCAACCACCGGGCCTGGAGAGTTCGCCGCTTGCCCCGCCGTGGGAGGTGTGCTCCCCGGCCGCAACGCCGACCATATCACCTCCAGAGCATCGGTCAATTGCGCCTTGGTCGGCCGAGCTTGTGGCCCCTGGGCCGGCGTCGAAGGAGCGGTCGGTTCCTCTTCGTACCCCGACCCGAAATCAAACGGAATGAACCGCGGGTCGGATAGATCATAGCCCACGTCTTTGGACATGAGCCGCGGCATCTCCCCGGAGTCTGATTCGGCTTTCTCCAAAGCCCTGGCCAACATCTCTATCAACGCAGTCCCCGCCTCGCCGCTCCTCAGGTCCTTCCCCAGTCCCAGGGACAATGCGAGGGCCTCGGCCTCTTCAGGATCCAATCTCTCCAGCAGTCCTCGAACTCCGGGCGAGACCCGACCGCTCTCCCCGGGTGCGGCAAGTCCCCCGGGCCCCGGCCCCGCAGCCTCCCGCTCCGCAGGGCTCGCCGTAAGGACGGCCTCCGAACCGGGCCGGTTCTCCGGCTGCCCAATCTCGGCCACGTGCCGCCCGATCCAAAACGACGAGGCGATGCAAACAATCAGGCAGGCCGCCACCCCCACCGGCAGGCGGTGCTTCCGGATCGCCTTGCGGAACAGATACAGGCCGCTGGCCGGCTTGGCGGTAATCGGCTCTCCGGCCAGGTAGCGCTCCACGTCGCCGCAGAGAGAATCCACCGATTGGTATCTGTCGTCCCGGTGCTTCTCCAGACCCTTGAGCACGATCGCGGAGATCTCCCCGTCGATCCGGTGGTCGTGATGACCCGGAGGCAGAGGTTCGGCATGGGCGATGTTGTTCAGGATCTTGCCCATCGCCCCCGTGGTCTCATAGGGCATCTGCCCGGTTAACATCTCGTAGAGGACCACCGCCAACGAGTAAACGTCCGTCCGAGTGTCGATGCCCCCCGGATCACCCGCCGCCTGCTCCGGAGACATATACGCCGGCGTGCCGATGATCTGGGCGGTCACCGAGGTGGTCATGTCACCCAAGGCCCCCGACTTGGCCAGGCCGAAGTCCAGGATGTGCGGCGCACCTTCGGCGTCCACCAGGATGTTGGAGGGCTTCAGATCGCGATGGATCACCCCCCGCTGATGGGCGTGACCCAGAGCCCTGCAAATCGTCGCAAACAGCCTCAGCCTCCCGGGAAGATCCGGTGCGTGCACCTGCAAGTAGCCGGTCAGAGGCAGGCCATAGACATGCTCCATCGCAAAGTACATCCGCCCCTCGGCCACGCCGCTGTCGTAAATCGGGATGATGTTCGGGTGGCGCAACTGGGCCGCCAGGGCGATCTCCCGCTCGAAACGTCGCCGAGATGTCTCCGAGGCCAGAGACCCCTCCAACAACAACTTCAGGGCCACCACCCGCTTCGTCGACCGCTGCACGGCCTTGAAGACCACCCCCATGCCCCCCCGGCCGATCTGCTTCAGAATGTCGTAACCGGGAAGCTCCGGCAGAGCATTGTCCTGGCCTGACAAGTAATCCGCGGCCGAGCTGCCGCCGAAGGCCGCCGCCGGGCCGCCCGGCACCGTCGATTGCCGCGTACTCGAACCCAGCCTGCCGATCAGCTCCAGCCCCTTGAGATGCTGTCGCAGCTCAGCGGCGTCCTCGGGGTGCTCGGCCAGGAAGCCCTCCTCGCACAGGTCCTCACCGCGCTCCCGGCGATCGAAGAAGTCGTTGATCAACTCGCCCAAGCGCTCCTCCGCCGGGTCCCCGCCGAGCGAATCATCTATATTGTGGCCTGGAGAGGTCATGGGTGGGTCCGCCGGCTGCCCGGCCTGTATCTCGCTATCTCCTTGTCTCATATAAGGATGTGACGTTCCCGTCAACTGCAACCACCATGAGTACGCCCAGGCGTACCCCTGATGCCCTGTGGCCGATCATCACACCGGCCTCCAAGAGAAAAGAGTACCACAGTTTTCACAGCCCTCCTATTAGAAACTAGGACCCAGATTCAAGCCCGGAGCAGGGCCCCGGGGTCGTTCCTCTATATACTCAGATTCAGTATTGTAGGTTCCGGGGCCTCTTATTTCGCTTAAAGTCCGCCGGGCAGCCCTCCACCCGGTGACGAAAGGCAGCCGCAGGCGTGCTAGACCCGACCGAAACCCAAACCCTGATCGACAACGCCCGTAACGGCGATCAGGAGGCCGTGCGCCGGCTGGTCGTGCTCTATCATCCCCGCCTCCGGGCCAGGCTGCTGAGGCACATGGACCCCGGCATGAGGTCCAAAATCGAGCCCGAGGACATCCTCCAGCAGGTCTACCTCGAGGTCTTCCGGGCCATCGTCAACTTCTCCTACCAGGGAAAGGACTCCTTCCTCCGCTGGATGTACGCCATCCTGGATCGCAAGCTGATCGACGAACATCGGGCCTTGCGGGCCGAGCGACGAGACATCCGCCGGGAAGTCAAGCCCGCCTATCCCTCTGGGCAACGAACCACCTACGTCGATCTGATGGCCCGGATCATGGCCGACCAGGGGTCCCCCAGCCAGGTGGTACGCAAGGACGAGGCCCTGGGCGTCCTGGCGGCCTGCGTGGCCGGCCTGCCCGAGCATTACCGGGAGGTCATCAAGATGCGCTTTCTCGAAGGCCGACCGGTCGCCGACGTGGCCCAGGCCATGAACCGCACTGTCGGGTCTGTCCACATGATCTGTCACCGAGCCCTCCGGCAACTACGCCAACAAGCCGAAAAGCTGGGCATCGCCCGCGACGATTAGCCGGCCGCCCCAAGCTGCGCGGCCGCCCCTCCCCGAAGCCACCGATCCGACAATACCGAGATCGGCAGTTGTTCACCTCATTAACCAACCCCTATCCTCCTCGATCGCTGCCCAGCTCACGGCCATCACCCGGCAAAGCCGCAAGCCGATGTTGCCCAAGTCGGAAACCCCAGTGCGAGAAACACCCTGTCTGAGCAAGGAGTCGCGCACTCCCGGTCATGACTTCCAGCAGGATACCACTCCGCGGCCTCAGCGTTCCCAGCGGCGAGAAAAACGCGGAATTAAGCATCCTAACCGGTGCCGATCGCGGCCGGCCTTGCATCGGCCGTTGCCGCCGGGTTATAGTGAATCCCGGGGGAGTTCAGGGATTAGCAGCGCCCCTCCCCCAATCGAAACCCGGGGAGGGAGCCCCGACACTGGAACTTTCACCTTAGATGATACTGCGTAAGCGGGAGGCCAAGCAGATGAACATCTTGTACCGGCGGTCGATAGTGTTCTTGATCCTGGCTGGCGGCATCACCGCCGCAACGGCCTCTCTCGCCCTCGCCACCACCCCGGGGAACATCGCCGCCGACGAAGTCAGCATGACCAGCTACGTCGACTTCATGGACAATTGGCTCTACACCCACATAGGCGACAACCGCGGCTACGGGGCCGAGCACGATCTGGCCCGCGACAACATCGAGTTTCTCTTCGAGACCTACGGCCTGACCGTCACCCTGGAGCCCTTCACCTACCTCAGCACCACCTACTACAACGTGGTCGGCACCAAGCTGGGCACCGTCTACCCGGATCAAGTCTACATCATCGGAGCCCACTACGACTCGGTCGACAACCCCGGGGCCGATGACGACGCCAGCGGCGTGGCCCTGGTCCTGGAGGCCGCCCGCATCGTCACCCAATACGACTCGGACTACACCATCCGCTTCATCGGCTTCGACCGCGAGGAGCAGGGCCTGGTGGGCAGCAGCGCCTATGTCAGCGCCCACATCTCCGACGACATCGTGGGCATGGTCCAACTCGACATGGTCGCCTATGACCCCAACACCGACCTGGCCCGCATCTACCAGCGCTCCGGAAGCGCGGTCGCCGCCGCCCTGGCCACCGCCGTCGACGAATACGGCAACGGCCTGGCCTCGATGGATCCCGGCTGGAACGGCCAGAGCGACCACGCCCCCTTCGACTCGGCCGGCTTCGACGCCTGCATGCTCATCGAGAGCGAAGTCTGGAACAACCCTTACTACCACTCCTCGCAGGACACCTTCGAGCAGCCCGGCAATCTAAACTTTCCCTATGCCGTCAAGATGACCCGCAGCCTGGTCGGCTGGTTGGTAGACGCCGCCGGAGTGGCCGTACCCTATGACGCCCTGGGCTTCACCTATCCCGACGGCCATCCGGAGTATATCGCCCCCCTCGGCGGCACCACCCTCAGGGTCCAGGTCACCGGACTGGGCAACGGCGTGCCGGTGCCCGACACCGGCATGTTGCACTTCAACCGCGGCATCGGTTGGGAGAGCGCCCTTATGGACGTGGTCTCCCCCAACGTATACGACGCGGTCTTCCCGGAGGCCGATTGCGGCCGGGAGGTCCTCTATTACCTCAGCGCTCAAGAGACCGGCGGGGACACCTTCACCGATCCCTGGAATGCCCCCACCATCTACTTCTCGAGAACCGCCATCTATGGAGTCTCCGTAAGCCTGGAAGACGACTTCGAGACCGACCAGGGCTGGTTCGCCGAGAACCTGGGAGCCACCAGCGGCGACTGGCAGCGCGGAGTCCCGGTCAACGATCCCGGTTGGGACTACGACCCGGCCGCCGATGCCGACGGCAGCGGACAGTGCTACCTCACCCAGAACCAGGCCGGCAACACCGACGTGGATGACGGCGCCGTACGCCTGACCTCGCCCATATTCGAGATCCCCGAGGGTGGGACCATCGGATACGACTACTTCCTCCGCCTCACCGACACCGGAGGCGGGGTAGACCAACTACTGGTCGAGGCCAACAACACCGGCGGCCTGGGCAGGTGGACTGTGGTCGCCGTCCACGACACCGATGGAGGCATGAGTTGGCGACACCACGACATCACCACCGCCGACTTGGCCGAGGCCAACGTGCCCCTCACCTCCACGATGCGTCTCCGCTTCACCGTCAACGATGGCGAACCCCAGAGCATCGTTGAATCCGGGCTCGACGCCTTCTCGATCACCAAGCCGATATGCTGCCCCGGACCCCCCGACGGCGACATGAACGGCGACCTGTTCGCCGACGGAGACGACCTCCACCTGTTCGTAGAGGCCCTCCTCACCACCCCCGACCAGTCCGCCGTCTGCCACGCGGACTTCTCCGAAAACGACTCCCTGGGACTCGAAGACATACCCGGAATGGTTGCCGCCCTGCTGGAGCCGTAACCGAAAACGGCCCCGTGACTATCCTCCAGTAATGGCCAGGCCCAACTCCTCGAGCTGCGCCGCGGCCACCTCCGACGGGGCCCCGGTCAGCGGGCAGGCCGCCTTGGCGTTCTTGGGAAAGGCGATCACGTCGCGGATAGAGGGAAAGCCCCCCAGCAGCATGATGATGCGGTCCAGGCCCAGGGCGATCCCCCCGTGGGGCGGAGCCCCATACTGCAAGGCCTCCAGCAGGAACTCGAACTTCGCCTTGGCCTCCGCCGGGGAGATGCCCAGCAACTGAAAAATCTTCGACTGCACATCCTCTCGGTGAATCCTGATCGAGCCGCCGCCGAGTTCCGTGCCGTTGAGCACCACGTCGTAGGCCTTGGCCCGGATCTTGACCAGGTCCTCGGCCGGAGGCACCTCGTTGGTGCCCAGCTTCAGCAGTTCCAGGTCCTGGTCCTGGGGGCTGGTGAAGGGATGGTGCATAGGGTAAATGGCCCCTTCCTCCCGGTCGTAGCCGAACAGCGGGAAGTCCACCACCCAACAGAAGGACCACTTGTCCCGGGGGATCAACCCCCGGCGCTCGGCCACGTTGCTACGCAGCCAGCCCAAATACTTGCAGACATCCTCCTCGTTGTCCGCCGCAAAGCAGATCAGGTCCCCGGGCTTCGCACCACTGGCCTCCAGGAGCCGGCCGACCACGGCGTCATTGTCGAAGAACTTGGCCACCCCGGTCTGCAAAACCGTCTTGCCACCCTCCTCGGCGACCTTGACCACCGGCAGCCCGCCCGCACCAATGCCCTTGACCTCCTCGGCCAGCCCGTCGGTCTCCTTACGGGTCATCGACGCCCCGCCCGGGATCACCAGGCAGCGAACCACGCCGCCTGACTCCAGCGGTTCGCGGAACACCTTGAACTCCGTCTCCGCCGCCACCGCCGAAACCTCCTTGATGGTCAAGTCGTAGCGCCGGTCGGGGGCATCCCGGCCATAAGTCCTCATCGCCTCCGGGTAGCTGATGCGCGGCATGGGCAAGGGTATATCCACCCCCAGCACCACCTTCATTACCTCCGCCAGGCTGGCCTCGACGTGCCGCATGACGTTCTCCGGCTGGACGAAGGCCATCTCGATGTCCACCTGGGTGAACTCCGGCTGGCGGTCGGCCCGCAGGTCCTCATCACGGAAGCACCGGGCGATCTGCATGTACCTGTCGAAGCCGCCCATCATCAGCAACTGCTTGAATATCTGGGGCGACTGCGGCAGGGCATAGAACCCGCCGTGCTGGAGACGCGAAGGCACCAGGTAGTCCCGGGCCCCCTCCGGCGTAGACTTGTTCAAGATGGGCGTCTCCACATCGACAAAGCCGTGCCGGTCGAAGTAGTCACGGATCGTCTTGGTGATCCGATGCCGCAACAGCAGGGCGTTCTTCACCGGCGTGCGGCGGAGATCCAGCACCCGGTGCTCCAACCGCAAATCCTCGTTTGTTTCAATCTCGTCGTCCAACGGAAACGGCGGGGTCTTGGACTTGTTGAGCAAATCGATCTCCTGGGCCGAAATCTCGATCTCGCCGGTGGGCAGCTCCGGATTGACCTTGTCGCCGCGATGGACCACCTCCCCGCGGACCGCCACCACGTATTCACTCCGCAGCGATCTGGCCACCTCGTGAGCCTCGGGGTCGGTCTGCGGATTGAAGCGCAACTGCGTAATGCCGCCGCGATCACGGAGATCAATAAAAACTATCCCGCCCAAGTCGCGGAAGTTGTCGACCCAGCCGGCCAGCAGAACGGTCTGACCCACGTCCGACGCCCGCAAGGCCCCACAATCGTGCGTACGCTCGTGATATGGCAACGGCATGCCCATCTCCCATGGCTAATCCAAAAGAACAACCGGCGAACAGCAAAACCAAAAACCGACTAATCCTAGCAACGCCACCCGCGCGCGCCAGCAGAATCCCTCAATCCGCCATTCGCTATTCACTATTCCCCAGCTCCCTGCCTACCGTACGTTTATCGGCAACCTCCGGCCCGGCCTGATCCGCAAACCAGGTCCGCAACACCGCCTCGGCCGGCTTGCCGCGGGGAGTGTAGCCGTGGTCCTCGCCGCCGCCCGCTCCCGCATCCCATTCCCACCAGATGACCCCCCCCACCCCCGGGGCCTCTGACCAGGCCTTGATGAAAGACTCATACAGAATGGCCTGCTCCCGTTGACCCGCCGCGGTGGCGTTCTGGTTGGCGTAATAGTTCCATCCTTCGTGGGCCGCACCTTCCTGGCTGCACCAGCCCACCTCGGTAAAGATGATCGGCTTCCGAACTTCCTTCTGGAAAGCCGTGATCTCCGCCCTGATCCTGGTCCAATTGGCGTCGATCTCCTCGATCGACGGATTCGGGCCGTCGGCCAGCTCGTAGTAGGTCGTCATCCCCACGTAATCGACCTTCTGCCAAAAGCCGATTTTCTCGGTCTGGTAGTGGTCCCAGTTCGCCGAGTACCCCAGCTTGCCGCGATAGTGCTGCCGGACCTCCTCGATCACCCGGCGCCACCGTTCCGCATAACGCTCCGTCTTGATCAACTCCGACCCGACCATCAGCACTTCCACCCGGTGCCGCTCGGCGATCCGGGCGAAATGCACCATGAACCGCGTATAGCGCCGGAACCACGTGTCCCATTCGCGATCGGCCGGGATGATCTTGCCCCGCCATTCGTTATTGCGCGGGTCGGTCAACAAGACGATGGGCATCAGGATGATCCGCAGCCCCCGGTCCCGGGCCAGGTCGCAAAGCCTGCCGACGTCCTCGGCGTTGGCCGTCCTCTGAGCATCCAGGTGGAGGTCCAGGCTGCCGGCATCCCGTTGCCATCCGTGGACTACGAGCTGCACCGTGTCGGCCCCCAACTCGGCTACCTCGGGAATGAGGTGGTGGTAGCGTTCGTAAACGTCCGGGCCGCCGTGAAGCTGAATGGCCATCCCGCGGAACTGCCCGCCGACCGAAACGGGACGACCCGGCCGCACCGCAGGCCGCTCCTCGACAGAGGGTCTATCCACCGATCGGGACGCCTGGCCGACCTGCCAGGCAACCCCGAGAGCGGCGACGACGATCAATGCCTTTAACGTGGTCTGCATTGCGAAAAGCTGTCGGGCCTCGAACCTCCGCGCCACCAAGCCCAGGCCCACCGGGCCCAGGCAGATTCACCGCTCCATCACCGCCCGGCTCCCATCGGCCGAGAAGTAACTACTCAGCGCTCCGCGTTCGAGTCGAGGCATGTTAGCAGATTGACGCCGTCAATGTCGACGCCCGTTCCGTCAGCAAGGACCGCCTCGGCGCCGAGCAATCCCAGCAGCGTAGGCATCAGGTCGCAAGTTCGGGCGCCCGGGATGGTGCCCCCTGGGGCCAGCCCCGGCCCAGCGAAGATCATGGGCACCAGCATCTCGTCGGCCAACACCGACCCGTGGCCGCCGGCCGGGTCGGCGTCGGAGAAATCCCAGCCCTCCGCGGCGAAGAACACTATGCTGCCGGCCCGCTCGCTGTCGAACATCGCCACCACCTGGGGTACGAGATCGGGATACCGACCCCCCACCGAGGCCCGCAGCCAGGCCCGGCTGTCGGACTCCGCGATGTCAGACGCGCCGGCGACCGGCTCCTGCTCGGTGAAGACCTTCCCCCCCGTCACCGGCCAAACCCGGTGGCGCTCTGCGGGATCATCGGTCCGAACGATCACCGCCTGGGCCCCTGCGGCGAACAGGTGGACCTTCCCCCGCCGGAAGCTGCAGGCCACCAACTCGACCGCTGGAAGATCGATGGCTTTCCTAAGCCAAGCCGGGACCACCGCGCCGGCCCCTGCCTCGAACCCGTCACCCTCCACGGCCCCGACCTCGATCTCCTCCAGCGACCGCGCCAACGCCCTAATCTCGTCGTCGCCGACCTCCCCCCCACCCCGCATCGGATAGACCGCCGCCCAGCGAGAAGCACTGGTGACCACCACATAGTCATAATCTCCGCCGACGCGGCCCCCGACGCTCGGAGCGGTCTTGCCGCCCGACCAGACCCGGGCCCCGGTCTCGTCTCTCAAGAATCGGGCGATATCAAATACGTTCTCTTCTCCCACGGAAACAAGCCCGTGATCGCTCACCAGACACAGATAGGTCCGGTCATACATGCCAATGCCCTGCAGAGCCCGGCAGATCCGATCGATCTGCAAATCTACGTTGGCCACCGCCTCCCGGTATTGCCGCGAGCTGGGGCCGAAGCGATGGCCGATGTTGTCGACCGCCGGGAAGTACACCCAAATCAAATCCGGCCACTGGCCCCAACCAACCGCGTGTTCGGCGATCAGCTCGAAGCGCTGAGCAACCAGACAGTCCACGCCGGTAACGTTGCCAAAGAACCAGTTAACGCCGCTGGTCGCCCAGTTGTCTATGGTGTGGGTGCAACCCCGTCGCATGGCCGCCTGGATGCTGACCGTCACCCGGTCATGAAGGACCTCGTAGATCGTGGGCGTCTGGCGGTAGTCGTCATCAACCTGCTGGTAAGTCTTGATGAAGCAGTAATCCTGATATCGCCCGGTGCTGGGCTCGAACCACTTGTTGGAGATGATGCCGTGACGGCCAGGATATCGACCGGTGAGCATGCTGACCGAGTTGGCATAGGTAATCGACGGCAGGCATGACACCGCCGCCTCGACCCCCACGCCCCGCTCGACGATGTGCCGAGCAATGCCGGGAATCCGCCCCTCGCCCAGGGCCGCGTCAAACTGCCTGCGCCCGAAGCCGTCGATGAAGAAAACCACCACCGCCCGCTCCGGCCGAACCACCTCATCGCCGATCCGAACATTCAGCGGCCGATCGGCCGCACAGCCCGACAGCACCAGCCCGATCACGGCCACCGCCAGACCCCGGGCCACGCTCTTCGCCTGTCGTAGCCCTGAATTCAACGGAGGAATAGGCGTCATCTGCTACCAATTCTATCGTCATCGCCGAGGCCTGCTTCGGCCGAATGGGGCGATACTTTACGGACCCCCGCCCCGTCAAACAACCACCACCCACCGTTCAACCAACCGCCCACCTGACCACACCACCCTGCCGACCCAAGCGAGCCCCTGCGGACCCAAGCGAGCCGGGCCGTCCCCGGCCCGGTCTCCGGCGCAAACCAAACCCCCTCTCGCCAGACCACTCCAGGCCCCGTTATCCGCCTCATTGACGCCGAGCACCGCCGATTCCTCACGACCACCCGACCTCGTTCCCGATATGACGCATATGCACCGACGCCGGACAGCAGCCATATGCCTCCTCACCGCCGCGACCTGGGCCGGCCCCGCCGGCTGCGACAACCGCTCCACACCCGCCGCGGCCGACGCCAGCGACTACCTCGCCGATAGCCCCAGCACCACCACCCCGCCAACCGGGTCCCCCGCCGACGTGGTCCGCTTGCTGCAGTCCCTCCACCAACAGCGCGCCTATGCAGAAATCGCCCCCTGGATCACCGCAGACCGCCGCCCGGCCGCCATCGAATTGCTCCAAGCGATCGATCAGGTAATCGACGCCAACCAGGCCCTCCAGACCGTCGCCGAACAGAGGTTCTCCGGCCCCACGGGCACCACCTGGAGCCTGTCGGCCATGGAGAACAACCTGGGGCCGTTCTCCACCCGAGTCCGCCTGATCAACCAACTATTCAGAGGCAACCAGGCCACCGTAACCCTCCAGGAGGGCGACAACATCCCCCTGGTTCGCGCCCAATTCCATCTGGTCGGCGGCGTATGGCTGCTCCGACCCGATCCGACCCCCGCCCGCATGACCGAAGAACTCCAGGAGCTGGCCTGCATCCTCCGCGACCTGCACGCCTCCGTGGAAACCGGAGCCTCCCTGGAATTCTACCACGACGTATTCGCCTACCGGGTCTTACCCCAAATGGCCCGAGTGGTTACCCTCCCCGACGCCCCACCCCC
>CAZFMS010000004.1:0-42793 GCA_964520125.1 uncultured Planctomycetaceae bacterium | reverse complement strand
TCCATGTCGGCCCGGATGGGGTTACCCAGCAGGGTGCGACGAACGACCCGGTCATTCCAGCGGGAGAGCTTGCTGATCACGTTGGCCACCGCGGTCGGCGACAGGTCTCGGGGCGGCTTTGGGTTCGGACCCTGGAGGCCGGCCCAGAATGCGGACTCGAGTTTGGCCGGCGGGGGCGATCGGAGTTCGTCCTGGAGCGTCGTCCGGACATGCTGGGCGAAGGATTTGGAGGCCAACGGCTCCTCGAACAGGTAGCCCAGTAGCGAGCCGTAACGTTGGTTGTTGGCCAGTCTGGCAACGTCGGCGCTGCGAATGCAGATGTCGCCGCATTCCAGTCCGAGGTGGGCGAAGGCCCTTTCCACATCGCTGGCCGCGGGCTGGGAGGAAGGGGGCAATCTCACTTGGGCCAGCCCGGGTGGCGAGGCGAGGGCAGTGACCGCGAGCACGCAGAGGAACGATAGTCTCACCTTGGGCGGGCGCATGTCTTATCCTCCAGTCGATGTTCAGGCGACCGAGTGGGCAGTATAGATGTTGGCCGGCCACCATCCAACCGTGGGATTAGAACGCGGCCCGAATAGCTGGCGGCGTAGTCAACTGGTCGGCCCGCTGGCGGAAGGCGGTATCAGAGGATCAGCATGGCGTCGCCGAAGCTGTAGAAGCGATAGCCCTCGTCGATGGCGCATCGATAAGCCGCCAAGGCGGTCTCTCGCCCGGCGAAGGCATATACCAGGGCGAGCAGCGTACTGCCGGGCAGGTGGAAATTGGTCAGCAGGGCGTCGGTGACCCGAAAGGTGTACGGGGGGTAGATTAGCAGATCGGTCCAGCCGGATTGAGGCCGCAATTCGCCGGTGCCGGTGCAGGATTCCAGCGTGCGGACACTGGTCGTCCCCACGGCGAGGATGCGACCGCCACTGGCCTGGGTACGCTGTATCGCGGCGGCAGAGTCGGCGGGGAGATTGTACCACTCGCGGTGCATCGGATGATCGGCCAGGTCGGCGACTTCCACGGGTTGGAAGGTGCCCAGGCCGACGTGCAAGGACAGCTCGGCGACGGCCGTCCCCACGCCCTGACGGATCTCGCGGAGCAGGTCGGAAGTGAAGTGCAACCCCGCGGTGGGGGCGGCGACCGAGCCCGGAGCGCTGGCGTAAACGGTCTGGTAGTCCTGGCGGTCGCGCCGGCCCCGCTCGGGAGGATCGCCCCGGGATCGCCGAATGTAGGGCGGCAGGGGGGCCTGGCCGATGACTTCCAGCACCTTCCCGGCAGGGTCGGACGGCCGGACCTCGACCTCGCAGGACCTGCCCTCCAGACGCCGTCTGAAGACCATGGACCACGAGGTAGAATCCATGGTCAGGGGCTCTCCCTCCTTGAGTCTGCCGACCCCGCCGAGGAGAACCTCCCAAAGGCCCGGCGACGTTTCCTTCAGGAACAGGCCCTCGAGTCGCCCGCCGGTTCGGCGATGGACCGTGAACTTGGCCGGCAAGACGCCGGTGTGGTTGATGACCAGGCAGTCGTCGCGGGTCAGAAGCGCGGGCAGGTCGCGGAAGACGCGATGTTGGATCTTCCCCGTTTCCCGATGGAGGACCATCAGGCGGGCGGCATCGCGCGGCCGGCAGGGCTCTTGGGCGATGCGCTCGGCGGGGAGGTTATATTGCAGCTCACTGGTCTTGATGGCGGGGTCCTCGTACGGCCGGGTTTGTCCGCCGGGCCGTCTGCGCCGGGCGAGCAGGTCGACCGATAATAGCACATCGCCAGGTCCGACGGATACTCTACTTTACCGCGCCGAGGACGAATCCTACGATTGATTACCAGGACATCCGAAGAGCGGATTGGCGGGCCGTGAACCGCCACGCCGGCAGTCCGGGCATGGGGTCCGCATGGGCCGGCGTTCTGGGGTCAGGGAGTCTGGTGGATTATGAAATCTGTGCCCGAGAGTCATTCGCTCCGTCGTTGGTTCGCCGCGCTGGTGGAGGGCAACTTCCAGGGTGAGATCGGCCTGTGCGACCCGGCGGTGCTGGACTACCTGATCGAGCTGCTGACCGAGTTCATCCACGTCGAGCGGATCAACCTGCTCTGCGACGGTAGCGGCAGGCGAGTGGAAGACGTGGCCGAGATGCTCTGCCAGGCGGAGGTCGGCCCCGGGGCGACCAGCGACGAACGCCGCCGTATCTACCATCGGCACATCGGCGACTATACGCTGTTCTGGGCCGGCGTCTATCCGGAGATTCTCCAGCGGATGCGTCGCCGCCGCACCCGGGACGGGCTGCTGAGCTACTCCCGGCAGGGCAAGCGCTCGTATGCGATCGCCTCCGATCTGAGCAGCGGGCAAACAGAGCCTCCGGCCGCGGTGCTGCGGGCGCTGAGCGACCAATTCGAATACTGTGTCTACGGGCTGGGTCTGGTGCGCAAGAGCTGGGAAAGGGCCAACCCCGAGGAGTTCGGGGCGGCGACACTCATGTGGTAGTAGAAGACCCGCACCTTGGCACGGCCAGGTCGTGGCCCAAGGCCTCCTCCTTGGTAATAACGGATTGCGTTTCGCGGTGAGCGGCGTTAGGACTTGTCCGCCGGACCATCCTTCGCGGTGGTGTCCGACTCACAAGTACGGTCGAGGTGTTTGGTGATTTCCCGGCGGATGGTCGGGGCCCGAACCCCTAATTCTTGAATGGCGGCATAGGCGACACTGCCCTCCTCGCTGGCCAAGGCCAGCAGCAGGTGCTCGGTGCAGACCACCTTGCTCTCCAGCTGGCGGGCCCCTTCAATGGCCGAGGCCATGACATTGCGAAAGTGCGGGGTGCCGGGGAGTCGGCCGAAGACCCAGGTGTCTTCGAGGCTTTTCTTGATGAGCCGGTCGACGACTTCCTTGGTCTTCGAGAGGTTGATGCCGAGACCGGTGAGGATCTCGGCGCCCAGGCCGGTTCCCTCGCGCAGGATGGCCAGCAACAGGTGCTCGGTGCCAACGTAGTCCTGGTCGTAGTCGCGGGCGATGCTCTGCGAAGCATCGATGACTCTACGCATCCGTGGGGTCAGTTTCTCGAACATAGGACCTCGCCAAGGTTCCATCCGGTGGAAGTAATCCCGGCTGTGGCACCGGGCCTACAGCCGTTGGCTTACCTGTCCAGTCTCCGGGGCGTCCTCTATTGAGCATCTGGCGTTGAGTATCTTATAACCCAAGCTGAGGGTGGCGACAAGGACCGTGAAGATGAGCGTGATTCGCAGGATCTTGAGACGGTTGGCCACCTCGCGGTCGCGCCATTCGGCGAGACGCTGGTCGATGGCGTCCAGCTTGGTGTCGATGCGGGCTTCGATTTCCTCGAGTTTGGCGTGGACGTATTCGTCCGCCGCACCCCGGAGGCGATTGGCCAGACCGCCGACCACGCCGCGTTCCTCGATCTGGGACTTCAGCGACTCTTGGGCGGAGGCCTGGCCTTCCGAGGCCTCTTCGGGAAGGAAGCGGTATTCGCCGTTTCCCTCCCGGCGGGAGGTGTCCAGGAGTCGGGTTACCAACGAGGCGGCCAGGGAGCGCCGCTTTCTTGTCAGGCGGTGCCAGAAGCCGTCCCGTTTGCGGAGGCGGGCGATGAGTTCCTCGGCGTTGTCGGACTCCCGGGCCGGTATGCCGCGGAGCCTGGCCAAGGTGACCAGGCCGCGGCGGGAGAGGGCCTGGTAATTGGTTCTCCGGGAGCGGGCGATCTCCCGGGCCAGCTCGTCCTTGGAAGCGCTTCTGCGCACCGGACTGCGAGACCATACGATCACGTCTAACAGGGCGTGGCGGTCCAGATCGATCAGTAGCTCGTGGCGGACCCGAATCCGGCGGATCATCTCTTCCCGAGGCATGTCCTGGTCCAGGTCGAGCCCCAGCTCGAGGCCGTAGCGGAGCAGCTCGTCCGGCGGCAGATCGCTGAGGGCGGCGGCCTGCTCGTGTGGAGATGACTGTCCTGGGGGCATGGCTTCTACCATTGGCAATCGATCGCCCGAGGGCGGCGACGGGGTGCCCGCACCTTGAGGACCTCCTGGTATCCGCCGGTTCCTCTAGCGGGATACGGTGAGGTCCGAGGCCGCCGCAGCCTGATGGCCCCGGCCGCGGGAGTCTATCTTCCGGGACCTGTCGAAGGGATGCAACCGTCTTCTCAGATCGGCGGCAAAGCGTGGGAGCTACGCTGCAAACATCATTGGTCGCCGTTCTTCGATTTCCGCCGGCGGCGGGCGCGGCCGATAAGCAGCCATCCGAAGACCGCCAGGCATGAGGCCTTCCAGATCAGAAGCCACCAGGGGCTCCACCAAGCCCCGCTGCGGACCTCCACCAGATCGCTGGCCCCGAACGCCATGAAGGTGGCGGCGGCAATAAAAGCGTCCCGCCGAGGCTGCTCAGTGAGTGTCATGCCGGCGAAGAGGAGAGCCAGGCCGATGATCGCCCAGAGGCCGGCCTCGGCGTAGTTGGCGATCTCGAACATGTCTCGGGTGCCTCGGGTTGCTCTGCCGCAGGCTCGGGCTACCAGAGCTTGCGGCCCCGGCGGCGGAATTCGCGATATGCACCGCGGGTGGGGAAGCCGAAGTAGCTGCCCTCCTCCTTTTGGAGAGGATTTCGCGGCGGATCGCCATCCTCGACCTTCTGGATGGCCCGCAACAGGGCTCCGCAGGCGATCCGCTTGCTGCGGACGATGAATTGGTGCAGGGTCTCGTCCGGCTCGATGGGGAATCCCTCCACTTCGACCACGTCGCCGGCATCGATGTCCTCATTGACGAAGAAGACCGTCACTCCGGCCCGGGTCTCGCCGTGGGCCATCATCCAGAAGCTGGGGGCAATCCCCCGATATTCGGGGAGCAAGGCCCCGTGCATGTTCAGACAACCCAAAGGGGAAAGCTCGATCAGCGGCCGGCGAAAGATTTGCGGGCAGGAGACGGAGACGATCAGGTCCGTCGGGATGTCTCGCAGCCGCTGGAGAAAGGCCTCGTCGTTGACCTTGGGAATCCGTTCGCAGTGGACACCGTTTGCCGCGGCGGCTGAAGCCACGGAATGGTACCGGCCCTTGGACCGGCCGATGCCCAGCCGGTCATAGACCTTGGCCTTCACGGTTCGCCAGGTGAGGATCATGAAGTTCCAGATGCCCAGGGCGGCCAGGTATCTCTTGGCCATCTTCCAGGTGCTGTCCTTGCCGTAGCGGGAGGGAACCGTGAAGACGGCCCGGGTGTCGGCAGCCCGGTGGCTCAGCAGCTGGGCGAAGAAGGCGGGCAAATAGAGGGGCTCATCGGCGGTGAGGAACACTATATTCATGGCCAGGAATGTCTCCCAGTGAATCGATGACTTCTTGCATGGAGCCGAACGGGAAATCGCTCAACATGCGGTCGATTATCCGCGGAAAGCGCCGCCGGCCGAGGCCTTGATGGAATCGCTGTTTCCAGGGTACCGGATACCCTAGTTCCTTGAACTCGATGGGGTCATACTCATACGGGTGCATGTAGATGACCAAGGGGTGGCCGGCCCGGTTGATCTGGCGGAAGCCCCGGCGGAGCACGGCATAGGGGAACAGCCGAAAATACCCCCCGCCACCGATCGGGATTCTCCGACGGGCCCAGCGGCACGAGGCCACCGGCAATTCGAGGAGTTCGCCGCCGCCGGGGGTCTTCAGACGGTGGGGGAACCAGGGGGCCCCCTCGATGCCGTAGCGACTGGTCTTGAGCGGAAAGATGGAAGAATCGTAGGTGTAGCCGCATTCGACGAGGGCGTCGAGGGCCCACAGGTTGCGGAGGGTGATGGTGAAGGCCGGGGCCCGGTAACCGGTGATCGGCTGGCCGGTGATGTCTTCGAGGAGCTTCTTGGACCGGCGGAGGTCCTCGCGGAACTCCTCCGGGGTGATGGTGTGGACCAGGCGGTGGCCATAGCCGTGGCTCTGAATCTCGTGTCCGGCCTGCTGGATTTCTCGGACCAGGTCGGGGGCCTTCTCGGCGGCCAGTCCGAGAATAAAGAATGTGCCCTTGACCCCGTGGGCCCCGAAGGCCTCCAAGACGGCCCGCGTGCTGTGGGGAAACCGGTCGGTCAGCGGCAGAGTCGGATCGATGGTGGACTGGAGCCAGTCCTCCACGTCCACCGAGATGGCATTGAGGGGCATGGATGAGTCTCTGGTCACGGTGCATCCGTGTCAATGACGTAGATGTTGGACAGGACCCCATGGCTCTCAACGGTGGTTGCCAGGGTGAACCCGTGCTTGACATAGTATGCGTTGGCCCGCTCCAGATCCGCTCTCACCAGAACCTTGATTTGCGGACAACCCTGTTTGCGGAACTCGGTAAGCAGGGCGGCCAGCAAGTCGGTGGCAATCCCGGATCCCCGGGTATCCGGATCGACGACGATGGAGAGGAGTTCCGCGTCGGGAAGACCTTTGGGCGATCGGACAGGGTAGACCAGCGATTCGAGGATTCGCCACAGCGTACGCGGATTCAAGAGACGACGCGCCAGAATGCGGACGTGGAGCCAGCCCCGCCGAAACAACACCGATCGATACACGCCACCGACCGTCGTCGCCCCGCAGACAAACCCTCGGGTAGTGCCATTGTCATCCAGGCCCACGAAGACAAAGCCCTTCTCGCTGCGATCGATCGCCAGGTATAGATCCGTCAAGAATTCGATACCGAGAGTGCTGATGAACCCCTTGATGATGCCGTCCTGATGGAGTCTGCCCACATCCGGGGCGTGCTCGGGCTTCATGCGTGCGATCGTGTAGTTCATAGCTTCAGCCAGACTGTTGGACCTGCAACAAGACTGTCTCGAGTCGGTCGGCCAGCACTTCGCGGGCAAACTCCCTTTCCGCCAGGGCTCGGGCCCTGCGGCCCATCTCCGCACAACGCTGCGGATCGCCGGCCAGGACTTCCAGGGCATCGGCCAAGGCTGCGGGGTGTTCGGGGTCGACAAAAAGGCCGCAGCGGTTGTTCTCGATGGTGTCTCCGAGCCAGCCCGGTACGTTGATCAAGACCGGCCGACCGGCGGCCAAGGAATCGAACATCTTGTTGGGCGACCAGGTCTGCTCCTTCCTGGTGGCGGCGTAGATGGTCATGCAGACGTTGCAGCCGGCGACAAGGCGGGCGACGTCGGCCTTGTTGGGCACCGGGTCGCTGAAGATCACGTTCTTCAGGCCGTACGTCCGGGCCAATCGCTCCAGCTCAGGGCGCTTTCCGCCGTCGCCGTGGAGGACGATCCTGACGCGGCGGTTGCCGCGCTCCTGGAGGATGCGGGCCGCCTCGATTGCGTACTGCAGCCCATTGGCCAGGCCCATGGCTCCGAAATAAATTGCCGCGAAGCTGTCGTCCAGGCCGAGTCGTTGGCGAGCATCGCTGCCGTCCAGGTCGGGATGGAACAGGTCGAGATCGCTGGCATTGGTGATGACCGTGACCCGCTCCGGCGGAACACCGCACCGGACCACGCCGGCCTTCATCCCCGGCGAGAGGGCCACGATATGCCGGGCGGCGCCGTAGATCCTGCGCTCCAGGCGGCGCATCCACCAGATGACCAGCGGATTCTTCAAAGCCCCGAAGTTGATCAATGCTTGGGGCCAAAGGTCGCGGACTTCAAACACAAAAGGCACGCCGAAGTGCCGGCTCAGTTTGATGCCCGGCAGCCCGATGGTCAGGGGGGTGTGGGTGGCAAAGACGATGTCGGGCCTGGTCAGTTTCTTTCCGACCCGAGTCGCCAGATTGGCAAAGTGCATGAAATGGCCCATCCGCCGAACGCCGCCAAACCCCGTGCCACCCAGGACATTGCCATAAGCAGCCGCTATCGGGACGACCTGAATGCCGTCGACGTCCACTTCAAAAAAGCTCTTTCCCCGGGGGACGGTCAATCGATCCTCGGTGAGCCGGCCGGAGGTCATCATGGTTACCTGATGGCCCTTTTGCACCAGGTGCCTGGCGAATTCATAGGACCTGGTGCCCGTGAATCCTCGGCGAGTGTTGAAATACTGGTGTAGGTAGAGAATACGCACGAACTGCTTCCTACCAAGCGACGCCTTCGTAGCCGTCGGCCTTGCGATCCACATCGGCGATGTCGGCCAGGTCCATTACCTGGATTCCGGCTTTAAGCCAGCTGCCGACCTGATCCGCGTTGACCGTAGCGTGATTGATGACCAGAAGGTCGCAGGAGCCGAGGTCGTCCAGGGAGGAGACCAGGAGCATTTCGAGATGGGCCAGGGCGGCCTGCACGGCCTCCTTGTTGCTGCCGATCAAGCGCCCGGGGTGCACGCCGGGATCGTAGATCCTCAGCTTCACGCCTTCCCCGATCAAACGCTTGGCCACCGCGACGTAGGGGCTCTCACGCATGTCGTCGGTGTCGGGCTTGAAGGCCAGGCCCACCATCCCCACCGTGCCGGGGCGATGGGCCAGGATCCGGGCGACAAGATCATCGACCTGATACGCATTGCTGGCCAGCATGCCGTCGAGCATGGGGACCTTTACCGATCTGACCGAGGCGTGTCGCAGGATGGCCCGCAGGTCTTTGGGGAGGCAGGAACCTCCGAACGCAAAGCCCGGCCGGAGATAGCAGGGGCTGATGTTGAGTTTGGTGTCGGCACAGAAGACCTCGGCGACCCGACGGGCGTCCACCCCCGCGGCCCGGGCGATGGCCCCGACCTCGTTGGCGAAGGTGATCTTGACGGCATGGAACAGGTTGTCGCAGTACTTCACCATCTCGGCTTCGCCGAGGTCGAGTCGGAAGCGCGGGGCGTCGTACTTCGCCTGGTAGATGGACATCAGCCGGTCGCCGGCGGAGGGATGGGCCTCGCCGACCACGATCTTGGGAGGGTTGTCGAAATCATGGACCGCGGAACCCTCACGGAGGAACTCCGGATGGAAGACCACCTGCAAGTCCTTCCCCACCACCAGGCCGCTGCTCTCTTCCAGGGCCGGGATCAGCCGGCCGCGGGTGGTGCCGGGCAGTATCGTGCTTCGGACCACCAGCAGGGGCCTATCCTGCGTGTCGGCGAGGCATTCTCCAATCTGTCGAATGGCTGCCTCGACCGACGTCAGGCTGATCCCGCCATCCCGTCCGGAGGGTGTTCCGACGCAAATCCAGACCATGTCGCTGCCTTGCAGGGCGACCGCCGGCTCGGTGGTGGAGTGGAGCCTGCCGGCGCCGTGCCCCTCGGCCAGCATCTCGGCTACGCCGGGTTCCTGGATCGGCGTGCGACCCTCGGCCAGGTCGTCAACCTTGGAGGTCACGGGGTCGGCGCCGGTCACCTGGTGGCCGTCCCGCAGCAAGCAAGCCGCGCTGACCACGCCCACATATCCCATGCCGAAGATGCTGATCTTCATTCTGCTCTCCTGATGTTCTGGGCGCCCGCATCCACCGACGGGGAGTCGGCCGAATCGGGCGCCGGCGAACACTCCAATAGCGTCCTCTCCATAGATCGTAGCGGACGGGCCAACCTGATGGTATAGGCCGTGTTCCGGATTGTTACTCTCCAATGTTGGGCATCCGCGGATCGATCCACCAGGTGCGGCACGACGGCCTCACCGAGGCCGATGACGGTTATCATCCGCTGCGGCAGGGGGCATCGCAGGGAGACCTCCAGGGTGGGAACGGACTGCAGCTCGCCGTAGTAAGGCGCGGCGAGGCCCTGGACGCGCCCGGGCTCGGTGCGGCCGCGCACCACCTCGAAGGTCTGCGGCGCGGTCGGCTCCCCGATCACCGTCACAACGGCATCGCCGGCGGGCGTCTTCAGGTTGACCGAGACGCGTGCTGCGTCTACCTCGTAGGGCACGTCGATCATGTGCCAGCGGAGGGTTGCCTGGTGCTCTCCGTCGCCCAGCAGATCGTCGACCACCATCCAGGCGTGACTTCCCAGGGCGATAACGGTTCGGCGATGCACCACCCTCCAGGGAGCACGGTCGTAGTCATAATGCTCGCCCTCGAACCAGATGACCCGTGGCCCGGTCGGCTCGAAATTGCGTTTGGCCGCCCGAGACCAGGGGAACCATAGGAAACGGGAGACGCTCTCCAGCGGATCGCACCCGTCGATCTCGATGTTGTTGTGGGCGGCGGCGGACTTGAAGTATCGTTCGAGATCGGGCCGGCCGGGCACGTAGTAGTGATAGGTTCCGCAGTCCTGGAGGATGTTCTGCCCCCGCCACCATAGATCAAGCTGCAACTGATCACACTGGCTCGTCCGGTCACGATAGGTGTGGCACCGGACCATCGCCCAGGTGTCGTCCTTCCGCAGTGTGTAGTATCCGCCGCTGTCAAACGCCCGGGAGGTGGGGACTCTCTGCGGGGCCTCCTGCGCCTCCAGGGCCCGGCGTCCGAACAACCACAGCAGCTCCTCATCCCAAGGTCCGGCAGGCAGGAGCCGGCGCCGTCGGGCCAGGTAGTGCGTCGCCTGGATGACGGGGCGAAAATCGGTGAAGTCACATTCGCTCAGCGGCAAGATATGGGCGCCGTCGTTCGGTCCATACTGTGGGAGCCGGCCGGTCTCCGGGTCCATCATCTGGAACAGGAACTCTCCGCAGCGGCCGAGACGTTCGTACAGATCCCGATCGAAGGGTCGGTCGGCCAACTCTGCCAGACGGAGGCCGAGCATCGCCCCTTGGAGCATCACCCGCTGGTAGTTCATTGAGTGCTGCAGGTAGCTGCCGTCGTCATAGGTCTGTCGGCGGATCTCCTGCCCCAGGACCCGTCGGCCGGCAGCGTCCCAGCCGGGCGAGTCCGAAAACTCGGGGAAGAGCTGAGCGATCAGGATCAGTCCGCAGGCCTCGGAAATCGCGTGGTTGTTCTTCTGGGAGAGGGCGTAGTTGATGTGGTGATGGATGCGGTAGCCGGTCGCCCAGGCCAACCTGGCGAACTGCGCCCAACGATCAGGGGTGGTCGCCGGGTCGTCGGCCAGGCTCCAGAAACCCAGGGTGATGGCCATCAGCCGGACGGTACTCTCCTGGCCGCATTTCCATTGGAAGCCCATATAGGGTGGATTGTGCTTCATCCAGGAATCCACCCAGCGCCAAAACAGGTCGGCGCTGCCCGGGCCCAGCCCATGAGCCGGCGCTCTAGCCAGGTCAAGGGCCCAGGCGGCGCGGGAGGGTTCCCACAGCATGCGGGGATCACCCTGCTGCGGCAGGTAGTCGGGAACGTCGCACCAGGTCCGGCCTGGATCGCTACGGGTCTTGTCGAACGGATTGGCGTGCCAGTCGATCGGCTCAGGGGAAGGCGTGCGGAAGAAGTAGGTGCAGCGGTCCTGGGAGAGGAGTTCGAGACGCTCGGCCAAGGGCGGCTGCCGATCGGCGGGGCCGCGAATCGAGGTGGGTATCTCCGGCGGCTGACCCAGTGGAAACAGGAACGGAGGCGGCTTGGCCCGCTTGAAGTCGGCGTAGTCCGGCCCGGCCGTCGGCGTACCTCTTTGGCAGAGGGCGCTCAGCTCGAGCTGCTCCCACGGTCGGGGGCGGAACACCCGGCGAGTCCTGCCCAGGTACTTGCCCAGGTAGACGCCGGCCCGCAGCCAGATTATCCGCGGGCCGAAGTAGCGATTGATGTAATAGGCCTTCTTGAGAGGACTCATGTCGCCGGCGCTTCATCCGCTGGAGAGTTGACTGGGGCGCGGGCCTCCGGTGCGGCCAAGGTGATGGGGATCCCCTCTTTGGCCGATCTTACGGCGGCGAAACTGGCCCGGGTAACCAGGTCCAGTTCGGCAAAGGGGATGAGGGGCTCTCCCCCGTTAGCCACGCGCTCGATGAACGCGGCGACCTCCGCCTGGTGACCCTTGTTCTGGCGCGTCTTCATTCGGGGCACGCCGGGCCATCCGAAGCCCCGCAGTTGCCGCCAGTTGTCGATGACCAGGATGCGGTTCTCACTGAAAACCTCGACCCGCTCCTTGGGGAAGGACTTGGAGCCGTTGGCCCAGTAGTGGACGGTGCCGATCGATCCGTCGGCGTAGGTCATGTTGATCGTCATTCGGTCATCAGGCCGGCTGGGGTCCTGCGGGGCCAGGGAGACCGCCTGGACCGTGGTGATGGGCTGGCCGACCAAGTACATCAACAGGTCGATGAAGTGACAGCCCTCGCCGATGATGCGGCCGCCACCGACCAGCGGGTCGTGCTGCCAGTGATCGAAGGGCAGTTGCCCGGCGTTGACCATCATGGTGATGGCGATAGGCTGCGATCTCCCCGCCAGCAGCTTCTTGGCCTGGACCGTGTGGGGAGCGAAACGCCGATTGAAGCCGACCATCAGTTGGAGCTTCGGGTGAGCCACGTGGGCCCGGCGGACCGATTCCATGCCCTGCTCGTCAATGGCCAGGGGCTTTTCTACGAACACGTGCTTGCCGGCCTCCAAGGCCTCGACCACCAGGCGAGGATGCGAATCGTGCCGCGTCCCGACGATCACCGCGGTGATCTCGGGTGATCGAAGTATGTCGTGGTAGTCGCTGGTGGCCTCCTGGGCAGCGAACTTGCGAGCGGCGTGGAGGCTGGTGACGCCGCCGGCGCTGGCGATGGACTTGATCACCGCGGAGGTTGCCTTGAGGGCCGGCAGCAATTGGAGCTTGGTGAAGTTGCCCGCGCCGATGACCCCGACGACCGGCGCCGTCCGCTCGGAGCGGACCTCGGCGGCTGACCTCAAGCCGACGACGCGGTCCATCGGCCGCGGCTGCTCCGGATAGGCCATGATCACTCCCAGGGCGCTGGGGTCATCGAGAACACGTTGGTACGCCGTCTGGGCGTCGGCGTGTTTGGCCTGATGGGAGATCAGCGGATGGACATCGAGGCGCCTCTCGGCCATCGCATTGAGGACCGCCTCGAAGTTCCGGGCCGCCGTCCAGCGAACATAAGGTAGTGGGTAATCTCTGCCCAGTTGTTCATAGGCGGGGTCGTAGCGGCCCGGGCCGTAAGCACAGGACACCTGCAGGGACAGTTCCTTCTCATATAGGGTGCTGCGTTCGAGGTCCATGCCCACGGCGCCGGTGGCGACGATGCGTCCTCGCTTGCGGCACATTCGGGCGGCCTGACGCATGGGGTCGTTACTCTTCGTCGCCGCCGTGACCAACACGCCATCGACGCCCCGGCCGTGGCTGAAGGCCTCGGCGGCGGCGATCGGATCGGCCCCGTCGGCCAGGCAAACCACCTGCGATCCAAACGATCGGGCCAGTTCGCAGCGGCCGGCGTCCAAGTCCACGCCCAGGACATTGCCGCCGCTGGCCCGCAGGAGTTGAATGCCGACCATCCCCAAGAGCCCCAGGCCGATGACCACGAAGTTCTCGTCGAAGCTCGGACGCAGCAGTCGCATGCCCTGCAAAGCTATCGAACCGAGGACCGTGAAGCTGGCCGACTCGTCGTCAACGGCGTCTGGAACTCGAGCGCAGAGGGTGGCCGGCACACAAACCATCTCGGCATGCGGGCCGTTGGAGGCCACTCGATCACCGACGGTAAAACCCGTGACGTCCGGGCCGACTTCCACGACGGTGCCCGTGTTGCAGTAACCCAGGGGTAGTGGTTCGTCGAGCCGACTGAAGACCACCTCCAAGGTGGGCAGCAAACCATCGGTCTTGATCTTGTTGAGGACCTGGCGGACCTTCTCGGGTTGGGATCGGGCCTTGGCGATGAGCCCGGCGCGACCGAACTCGACCAGCATGCGTTCGGTGCCCGCTGAGATCAGGCTGACCCGGCTTTGGATCAACAGGTGGCCGGGCCGCACCATCGGGCAGGGTACTTCCGCCACCTCGATCTCTCCGCTACGGAGGTTTTGTAAGATTTGCTTCACAGATGCTCCGCTGGGTCGATCGAAGGACCCATTCGAGTGCCGTTAAGCTCGTTAGCAAGCCAGGATACAGTATCTGCGTTCTACAACCAAGCCGCGGTCGATCGTGCCGGCCGTTCTATATCGGTCTATGACCGACGTGGGTTGCTCCTTCGACGAACTAAAAAAAGACCAGCTTCAGCGGGCGATTGGCGCGGACTTCAGGACGGCGACATCATCCGCCCGGGGCATGCCGGGCAATGGCGCGGCCAAGCAGGTTCTCCAACTCCGCCAACGCTGTTGCACTCGCCTCTCGCCGCCCTGCGTGACTGTCCGCCCCGGCCCGATCGGTGGGCCGCGACCGCACGTTGGATGCAGCGCCCATCAGAGACTCAGGCCGGCCACGGCAGGGAGCTGCAAATACCCTCCTTGAAGCTCGGCATCGGGGCGTGGCCCGCGATTCCACGGCACAATGCCGCCAGTCGGCGGGCTAGCTGGTCCGGGTGATACATGCGGATCTGCTCGAGACTAGCGCGGCCCATCTTGGCTGCCAGCGACGGGTCGGCCACCAGGCGCGCCAAATAGCCGGAGAGTTCCTCGCTGTTGCCATTGCTGAAAACGAAGCCGTTCTCCCCGTGCGAGACCATCATCGAGGCGCCGGCGGCGTCACTGGCGATCACCGCCAGGCCAAAATCCATCGCTTCGTTGATCACGGCTCCCCAGCCATCATAGCGGCTGGGAAGGACCAGTACGTCTCCCGCGGCGTAGATCTCGGCGCAGCGATGGCGTGGGAGTATGCCGAGGAAACTCATCTTGTCCCTGATTCCCAGGCGGGCGGCGGCATTCTCCAGTTCTGCTCGTTGCTCACCGTCGCCGATCAGCATCAGTCGCCAGGGCTTCTTCGCCAGTTCAGGTCGCCCCAGGGCTTCGACCAGGAAATCAACGCCTTTTCGCTGAGTCAAACTACCACAAAAGACAATGTGAAGCTCATCACTGTTCTTCTCGATCCGATTGGCGTTCGTACCGAACATCGGCTGGACGGCATAGCTAAACAACCACGCCCGCCATTTCCGGACGCCAAGGCGCCGGAACTCTCCAGGCGTTGCGAGACCCATGGACAAGAGGTGGAACTGCGTCGTGTCGCACGGGAACAGCAGCACGCTTTTAGCCCAGTAGTTGAGGAAGCTGCGGTGACGCCTCCCCAAGTCGTATTCGTTCCATAACAGGGTGGGACGGCCGGTCAGGCGGCGCGCCAAGTGGTGGAACGGCTCCGTCTTGGTATGAAAGAAAGCCGGCAAGATCGCGATGTCGAGACTCATGAGCGCTCGGTGGTAGGCCCGCCGATCCTCCCAGCTTCGCCAGGGTTGGAGATAGGGTGCGTCCGCCTCCATCTCGGGCCAGCCCATCTCCAGGCGCCAAGCAGGCAGGCGATGCAGGCTGGCGCGCGTGACATCGACGTTCTCCTGGACTGCCAGCTCGTCGTAGAAGGGAGTAATGTGCGGGCTATTGTGGGAGGCTACGCACAAGATGGAAGTTCGTCTCGACATGTTTCCTCCAACTAGGGTCGCGTGGGCTCCGATTCTTTGACGCCGCCCAGGGTGCCCGAGTCCTTCGATGACCTGATCCTACTCTGCTGCCTAGGCCACAACAAGGAGTTCATACCCGCCGCCGAGATCAGACTGACGCGGCTTTGGATCAGCAGGTGCCGGGTCGCCCCATCGGGCAGAGCACATCCGCCACCTTGATCTGACCGGAGCGAAGATGCTGCAGGATCTGCTTCACGGATGGTACTCCTCAGCAGTTGCCATCAATGAGCTTCCGGCGCCGCTGTCGGCTGGCACCCCGCCCAGGCATTCGGCAGTTGCAACGACTGTCTCACGAACACGTGCTTGCCCCTGGCCGTCGGCGGAATGTAGTCCACGTACTCAAAAGTCACATCCAGTCCAGGGCCAACCACGCCGTGTATCTTCTCCAGGATTTCACGCTCGTCCTCTTCGCCAAACGCCGGTTCCCTGGCGATGCGTAGGGTGACTTTTCCCGGCTCGTTCTGTTCTAACTGTAACTGACGCATCTTCGCGAATGCGTGCCAATGCTGTCCAAACACCAGACCCGTCAGCGAGATCGCTCGGCCATCCGCTGCGATGATGTACTCCTGTTGTCGACCCTCGATCCTGGTCAACAGGCGATAGTTGCGTCCACAGGAACACTTACTTGGCCCGGCAACACCGATGTCGCCGGTGCGGTACCGCAGGAAAGGCATCGTGTTGTTGATGAGGCTTGTGCCGACGATTTCGCCCCGCTGGCCCTCAGTCCAGGGGAGGACGCTCCCGTCCGGGGCGACCAACTCCATGTACCCGTATTCGCTGTAAACGTGATAGAGGTCTTCCTTCTCGCAGAATCCAGCTTGGCAGCATTGTTCGCCGTGACCGTACCAACTATAGACGCGGGCCTTGAAGACTTCGTCGAACAGCCTCTTTTGTTCCGGGTACAGATTCTCCGACCCACACAACAGCGTCTTGACGCTCTCAATCGGGGGGGTCTGGTGCCGTTTCATCCACGAGGCCAATAATGCGAGCGTTGAGGGGTAAGCTTGGATGGACAGCGGGCGGAATCCCCGCATCTTCTCAAGCAGCGCTTCCGCCGTGCCATCGGACAGGTTGTAGGCGTTGAGAAACAGGTGCCTGTCGATCGGATCGTAGTGCCAAAGCCCTTCGTTTACTGTTTGGCCGCGAATCACGACGGTGCGGTCGCCGTATCGGAACCCCGCCCACGACCACTGTCGCCACATGAATGCTCGCTCCAGCGCGCGCGTTCGCCCGCGCTCCCAATAGAATTCCAGCGGCTGGCCTGTGCTCCCTCCGGTATTCGTGGCCAACATCCGGTGACGCATGTTGGTCGCGACCAATTCCATCTTGTGGCGCCGGATATCATCCTTGGTCAAATACGGCAGCTTCTGCCAATCATCATGAGAACGAATGTCCGCAGGCGTCAGATTGGCATCGTTCATGACAGCGTGGTAATAGGGCACATTCTCGTAGGCGTGCTGCAAGAGTGAGCGCATTTTCTCCCACTGGTATTCTCTGTGTTGCTCCCAGGACCACCATTGGCTCTTGTCCAGAAAACGCCGCGATTGAGCGAGCATCCGTCCGTAGCGAATTCGCATCGGAAACAAGGCGTATACCTGCCCGATCGTCCGCTTGAACCAGGCCGGACTGATGCGGTACAAATCCTTGTACGGATGCAGCAGATCTTCCAGCGCCATCATGTCCTCCGTCTAGCCCGCTTCAGGGCGCGACCAGCGGTTCTGCCATCCTCGCTATCCTGATCACCGATTCGGTGTTCCCGGCATTCGAGTCACTGGCGGCTTTCGGCCGAGGGACCTTCACCGCCGCAAAACCATGTGCTTGAGCAGCAACCAGCCTGTGTAAAGCGTGGCCTTTCGTATCCTACGCCAGTTGCGCACATCCGCCCAGTAGAGAATGCGCTTGATCAGCCGCCGGCGCACCACCCGCCGCCAGTACCTGGCGTAGTCGGGTGAGGCAAGCAGCTTGGATTGTTTGGCAAGCTCCATTCGGCGGGGCGCAGTGTCGTCAAGAGCGATATGGTCGTTTCTTTCGACGGTGAGTATTGCTTCGTACGATGCCAGTGTCCGCCCGGCAAAGTGCAACATCAAGATGGTCCCTTCGTGGTTCTCCTGGGAAAGTTCCATCACGCGCCCATCGACCTTGAACGGAGCGAACGCAAAATTGCCCAGACTATACGCGACCAGTTGGTCGCCACGCTTCACAACGCCATTGATTACGTGGCTATGATGTCCCACGACGGCGGTCGCGCCCGCGTCGAGGAGACGATTCGCCAGATTCACTTGCTCGAGAGTGGGAGAGGCAAAGTCGTAGTAGCCCCAGTGCGGCAGGACAACCACCGCGTCAACGATGCCGGACAGATCCTTAATCTGTGCGATCATGAGGGCAGCATCCACAGGAGCGCATCCGAACGTCTTCTCGCCGGCGCAAGTCGTTTCGGTCGCCTCACAAGAATAATTCAGTAAGCCGAGTCGAAACCCGTTGATGTCGCGGACCAGGGGCTTGGTCGCCTCACTCAGGTTATGGCCCGCGCCCAAATAGGCGATGTCGGCCTGGGCCAGCGCCCGACGCGTCTCCGTGAAACCCTCCCACCCGTAGTCGAACATGTGGTTGTTGGCCAGCGTGACGACGTCCACGCCCCAGTCTCGCAGGATGCTTGCCGATGCCGGGCTTGACTTGAGACAAGTCTTCTCTAAAACCGGGTCTGCAACGGCAGTAACAGGCCCTTCCTGGTTGGCCACCACCAAATCCGGCCGGCCCAGAACCTCTGCGACCCCAGGCTCCAAGGACATTTGCGGCTTCTCGCCCATGAAAATGTCACCAACGAAGGCAATCGATACGTCACGCATGCGTCTGTTCCTCCACCTCACGCTCACGCTGCCCCGTCTGACTGGCTTGAGTATCGATTCGAGGCTCTATGCGATTTCCACAGGCCGTCCCGTTCCGCGATGACGTGCTACGCTTCTGCCTGAGCCACAACCATGAGATCGTATCCCGCCCCGAGTGTGTTCTGAAGGCGGCGGAGCGGCCACGAAAAGATGCCAATGGCAGAGACGATCGCGGAGGTCACCGCGTAGGGAGTCTTGCGGATCAACGCAGCCGATTGCTCGAACGAACGAACGCCGCGAGGCTTGCGTCGCATATTCAGCAGTACCCAAGGCCATTCCCAGGCACCCTCATTTGTGTACACGTCAACCACCTTCCAACCCGCTTGTCCCAGCCAACGGGTTAAGCTCGACGCATCGAAGAGACAAAGGTGCCCTGCGGTATAACCGGGCCAACGACTGCCGGCGATCCGCCGGCTCCAGGCTTTGAGATTCGGTGTAGCCAGGAAGAAGTAGCCACCAGGCGCCACGGCCGCTCGCGCCGCACTCATGTGGCGGAGTGGGTCCGGCACATGCTCAATCACGTGGGAACTGACCACGCCATCATAAGTGCGGCCTGAGAGATCCATTTCCTCGAACATGCCGCAGGATACCGTGATCCCGATCCTCTCGCTGAGTCGCCGCGCTTGAACGGGGCTGTGTTCAATGCTATCCAATTCATAGCCATACGACTGGGCCAATTCAAGAAACTCCCCGCTACCAGGCCCCACCTCGAGAAGTCTCCCGCGGGGAAGGTGGCGCCTTATGATCCTCATTCGCACGGCGGCAAGGTAACGACTGAACCGACGAACCGAAGGGAGATCCAAGCCCTCTTGCTCACCATAGCACGAAGCCTGGGCTGCTCTGAATCTCTCACCTGCTGCCGCTCCGTCTTGGGCAATCTGCGCCTCCACTCCACAACTCCGACAACGCCCATAAAAGCCGCCGTGCGTCGGACCGATCATCGTTGCCCGGGTATCTCCGCATGCCGGACACTGGAAGGATGAAGCACTCTCCATTACGAGTTCCTTCTTGACGCCTGGGGCATCGCCTGAGGATGATGCGGAGCCGTTAGTATCCATCACTTCCTAATTATTCTCCATCCGCAACCGTGTCGCGAAGCCGGACCACTTGAGCACTTTGCTCTTCAAGCGATGCCTATCATGTAAACATGCGTTTGTTCCCTTCCTGGCGCAGGCATCGGTGACATGAGGCACGAGTTCGCTCTCGGTCTCGCCATCGGGTCTGCGCGGATTCTAGTCGATGTACCCGAGGTCCCGCAAGCGCCGTTCCACCTCCGGGTCAACTTCATATGTATCGGCTTGCTCGAACCGCGAGAGGGCGTCACTACACGATTTTCGGAACTTTGGGATCATCGGTTCGAGGACCGACCGAAGCACCTCCTGCTCTTCGGTCTTCCGCCCGATGATGTTGTCTTCCTCACCAGGATCACTCTTCAGGTCGTAGAACTCCTCTTGGCCGGTGGTCTGATGAATCAGTTTGTGGGTCTTGCTGCGTGCGCCAATGGCTCCCAGATGGAGTAGCCCCATTTCCTGGAGTACCCGACGGTGTGTCTTGTCAAAGAGGCGGAGGCTTTCGCTAATGGCATGTTCCCTTGGTCGTGAGTTTCCAGAGAGAAAGGGAAGGGGCTGTGAGTCCATCTGTTCGCGCATCTTGGCGTCCGTCGTGCTGGACCAATCCAGGCAACTGGCCGTCAGGTCGATGTTCTGAACGACCTCTGATATGACGGTCCCTTTCATGTGGGAGTCGATAACCGGTCCCCAGATAAGCAATGGCACACGGACCACGGTGTCGTACACACACTGCCCATGACCCAGAAGGCCGTGGTCTCCAAAGTTCTCGCCGTGGTCGGCGGTGAGAATGATGATGGTGTCAGAGAGATTGCTCTGCCGGCGCAAGGTCTCGAAGAAAGCACCAAACAGGTGATCGGTGTAATGAATGCTGCCATTGTATAACCCCTCGACGATTGCGAAGTCTAGAGCGTCCATAGTGGCCGCACCAGTGAGAAAAGGGAGGGGATCCTGATTGACCAGTGCGAGTTTCCGACCATGGCCTGCCGGGAGGAAGAGTCCGCGATGGCGGGCGGGTGGCAAGTAGGGCGCGTGGGTCTCCATCAAGTGGACATAGACGAAGGCCGGCCGATCAGGACGACTCTCCCGCAAGATGCGCCGGGCTCGCGAAAAGGCCGCGGAGGCACCATTGTCCACGATCCGGGTAAGCGTCCACCTCAGACTCTCGATTGCGGCGGCGCGCCAGGTGGTATGAGGCGCGGAGACAGCGTCACGGGAGATAGCATCTGCGTCATGATGATCCTGCTGCGGTGTTTCACCACCTGCCGGGCGAGCACGATCCAAGTGGGGAGTGGGTTGGTGGCCGCGCATCCTGGTGAGCCAGCGTCGCACGGCTGGGAATGCGCAGAGGTATTCGTCAAAACCACGCTGCAGCATCGTGAACGGAGATACATAGGGATTGTTACAGTTGATGCAGTGTGTTGAATACCCGTTACCCTGCAGTGCTTCGGCTAGGGTGACGAGATGCCCGCCCAGCTTGTCGCCGGTGATGCGAAGTCCATGGGAGGAAGGATACATGCCGGTAAACAAGGAGGCGGTCGAGGAAAGCGTTTGCTCGCCGGCGGTGATGGCGGCGTCAAATCTGACAGCCTGAGCTGCCAGTTGGGAGATTCGCGGTGTGGTTGGTGTCGGGCATCCATAGACGGGCATGTTCTGGGCGCGGACACAGTCCATTACGACAATCACGATGTTAGGCCTGCCAGCACGGCTCATGCTCTAGATTCCTGATCCCCTGGGAGCTGTGGGGATAATCAAGATACCGGATTCGGAGTCTGCCGGAATCGCGGGATGGAAGCTGTGTAATCACATACGCTACGTGCGGGAAAAGCCACGGCTATCTTGTACGCAGCATAACGAGTGCGTTTGACGTTGTCCATCCGTCTACTTATCGATTCTACGGTCCCTTTCGTGAAATACTGCAGACCGGACCACAAGAGATCTCCCAAAGCGCTCCTCCGGGAGCCGTCCTGGCTCGATCCGCGGGCCAGATTATAGGGCATGGTGTCGTTCATGATCGAATCGGGCACCTCGCAGCGGCAATGGCTGAAGCTGAAGGGCTGGAGTCAACTCGTGGTTAGAGTACGTCAACTGGGCAACATTAGCATGCAGCAATCCGGAAGCCAGGTAAAGGAATCGGATTTCGTCCAGATCGACACTGGTCATACTCCTGAGGACCATAAAAACTACCATAATGAGAGGGGCGATAATCAGGAGGCGATCTCGAGGGTGATCTTCGGGGATTTGGCGGAATCCGCGTACGGCCGTTCTGGCAACGAAGAAGAGGAATAGTAGCAGAATAAGCATCCCGACAATACCTTCCTCATACAAGGCTTCGAGGATGATATTGTGCGGGCATTTAATAACGCCCACGGAGTAGTCTTCGAGGAAGCTGCCCGCGCCGTGGCCGAGCACAGGGTGTGTCCACCAATTACGCAGTACGAAACTGTAGAGGAGTGTCCGGCTCTGCGTAGCTGTGCCGCGCTGTTCGAAGAAGTTGGTCCACCGTTCGAGAATTTCCCATCCGGTAGCCGACAAGAGTGAGAAGATGATGATCAGTGCCAAGGGCAGCAGGAGCGCACGGATGAGGATGTTCAGTGTGTGCTGTCTCTTCGCCGAGAGAATAGGCAGGACAGTGGCGACCAGGAACAGGTACAGTAGACAGGATCGAGACCCACTCATCAGGATGGCAAGCACGCCTATGGGCAGTACGATCAGGGCGGCCTGCCTCACGAGGCGAGAGGTGCTGCCCTTAATATAGAAAAACGTCAGTGTGATCAGAATGGCCATTCCGACTACCAGAGCTGCGTTTCCGGGGGATCCGCCCAGAACGTTGGCTCTGCCCGGTCCCCCACTTTGGATGCGTCGGCCAATTTCCAATTCCTGCATTCCGATCAGAAACACACTCACCACGATGCCAGCAAGAATCACCATTCGTATCATGGCATGGCCGTCCTCCTTGCAACGGACATAGAAGGACGGCAGTACTAGGAAGGGAATGCCGATTCCGGCAAATTGAACGGTCTTGCTCCTACCGTAGGCTGGCGCCGTGCTATGGAGGAGCCCCACCGCCAGCAGCAAGGCCAGGCCCAACATACAGAACAACATGGCCCAGGGGAGCATGAGTGGGCGTCCCAGATGGGCGCGCCGGAAGTAGCTCCATAGGCCCACAAGCAGAGCCATGGCGCACACCAGAGCCGTGAAGTCGACCTTTTGGAATAGAGGGACATAGTAGATCAACCCCAGTTTGAAGGCCGGCGTTGCCATCAAGATAAACATCATCACCCAAGGATGGGCCAAGGCTACCACCAGGAACAGCAGGATGATGAGTGCGGTGAGCGGAACGGCCATGGTCTCATCCTCTGGTGACTGCGAACGACGGTCCGGCGACACCTGATCGGGGCGCCGGGCGCGAGGGGCTCGGTGACGTCCGACGAACCGGTCGGTCCGGTTGCCGGCCGGCTCCGGTTCCAGGTCCTCGAGCAACTGTGAGAACAAGCCCGCGCTCATGCCGGGACTCTGGGCCGGCGCTGGGACTCGAATACCGATTGAAGCCATCGATTGCCGAGCGGGCCGACCGGCGCGTGACCGAAGCCATCGACGCCTCCGATTGAAGCGCGGTGGTCATGTCGGGCTGTTCGGGGCCGCCTCTCGTCAGGATGATCATGGTTGCTCCACCTCTGCCGCAGTGTCGTTATCGGCTCCAGCGGCTTGGTTCTTCAGGGCGGCTCCATCATCGAAATCAGGCAGTGGCCGCGGTCCCCGGGTGAAGACGAATCCCCTAAGGTAGGCGATCAACCAGGCCAGGCCGGTGACCAGTGAGCCAATGGCCATAGCCTGGACGGCACCAAGCGAGCCGCCAGAGGGTACCAGGAGGATGATAGGGATGATCCTACCGATGACCGAGAAGACAGCCAAGACCGGGATGATGTTCGGAGACAGGAACTTTAGCACGAACGGGCGACAACTTACGTAGAGACTCATCGCCGCTGCTGCTGCTGCTGCGTAGTTCCAGAGGGGCAGGGCCCGATTCATGAGGCTGGGATAGAGGATGCTGAGGATTGGCCGCCCGAGCAACGAGCCCAGGAGGAACAGCACCAGGGCGAGAACAAGGGCCCCGACCCCATACAGGGCATAGAACTTCTGAGTGAACCGTTCGCTGTGCCGTACCCTGCCCAGCAGACTCAGGATCATTCTGGAGGCGTGCACGCTGGGAAACATCAGTATCTTGGCGGTACCCGCGGCGGCAAAGAACACGGCGACGTCCGTGCTGCTCCACCAGTATCCCAAGAGGATGCGGTCGAGGTACCCTGCAGATTCGAAGAGAAAGGCACTGCCGGAAAGGGGCAGCCAGACACGCATCGCCGAGCGGATAAATTCCGGCGAATACAGTGGGCGTTTCAGGTAATCTGAGCGCTTCCGAACCAGCACAACGGACAAGGCCGCACCGCTGGCCAGAACGTAAGCACTGGCAACTCCCGACATGCCGGCGAGCCAGTAGAGGGGAATCGCCAGCAAGAGGAACAACGTCTGCACCGAGTGGACCACGACCAGGAAGCGAAAGGAACGGTGGACCCGGTGGGCGGTCAACATGGTCTCGACCAGGTTGGTCAGCAAGAGGTAGATCGCCAGAGCAGGCAGGGTCAGAGCCAGACTCGGATCGGAGTAGCTGGAGGCCAAGGCGTTAGCGCCGAAGATGAAGAAGAGGCTGAAGGGCAGCACGGCCACCAGACAGAACATCCCCACACTGCGCATGAGGAGCTGCTGGTTGGAATGGTCATGATTGGCCAAGTCTCTGATGACGTAGCTCCACAAGCCGGTGCTGGGGGCCACGCCGATGAGATGGACGAATCCCAAGGCCAGCACAAAGCTCCCAAATGCCTGGTCTCCCAGCAGTCCGGCCAAGATGGGAAAGATGAGGAGTCGGGGGACGGCTACGAAAATGGTGTGATCGGCAACCGACCAGGAGAGATAACCCCCCAGGCGGGCGATGCGTGAGCCGGGACTCTGGTCGGGGATCTTCCCGGTCACTTCACTTCACCTCGGGGTTCGGGGGAGTCGCCAAACGCGGACGGATGCGGGAGGCACCTTGGACGCACCGGGGCCACCTCGCGGACACCGAAGAGGTCGCTAGGGGCGGCATCCAACCCGTCTCCGCCGCCGAGTGCCGGAGGCTCCCTGGCGAGGTCCTCGGGCTCCCGGCGGTACCTCCGGGCGGCAGCTCCCTGATGTCGTGAGCCCCCCGCACGTAAGCGATGAAGTGCTTTGCCCAAGACGGCGTGCGGGGATTGAACGGCGGCGGGTAAAGCATCACGACCTTGGCTGCGCTCCAGGGGGCGTAGCGCTGGGCATGTTCGGCCAACGCAGCTCGGTTCAACTCCCTGCCGAGCTGCCAGGAGTAGACCGGATCGTAATCCCAATCATAGGCCCACCGGTGGAATGTATCTGCCTGCCTTCGCCAGCCGGCGCCCAGGGCGACCCACGGGGTCACTTCTGATACCGCATGGGCCCGGGCCAACTCGTACGTCCGCCGGAAAGTCTCCCGCATGTAGCCGATCTCGGGAAGGCAGTAGAGCGAGCAGGAGAAGGAGTCCGCCTTCTCCTCGAGCGTGAAGTGTCCGTGTTGATCCCACCCATTGCCGTATGCCACGCGCCGAAGCCCACGACCGAACCACTCGATTCGGGCCGCGGGAAACACCTTGCGGCCAGCGTCGTAGATCTCGTTGTATCTCTCCGTCAAGGCCGCATTCCACGCGTTGTCGTCCTTCTTGATCCGGAACTGCTCGCAATCCAACAGTAGTGCCGAAACACGAATGTCCGTTTGGTGCCGTCGATTGGCGGCCGCCAGCCAGTCCTGGAAACGAACCAGCTTGGCTCGGAATACGGCGACTTCTCGCTCATGTAATCGGCCGATGTCCGGTTGGTCGGCCTTCGGCGATAGCCCCGTTCCGACCCGGCCGGTCCCCCAGGGGGAATAGTTGATCCCCAGCGTCGCGCGGATCGCCGGCCCGGCGGAGTTGACTGCCCGGCATACCATCACCGCGGCCTCCACCTGGCGCGACGTATCCCATTCGCCTCTAAGGCAAGCGGTGTGAGTGATTCGGACGATCTGGTACAGCCGAGGATCCCCGGGATCCAGCAGGTCTGCGGAAAGGCCCCAAGTGTAATGGGTCTTGGGCAGCGGCTCGAGGGCCCGCAGTTGTTTGACGATCGCGCCGCCAGGGGCCGTCGGGGCAGATGAAGGGGGCGGGCCGGCGGCTCCTGACAGAACGATCACTAGTAGGGCCGCCACTCGATTCACCTCTGCTGAAGTCGCCTAACCGCATCCCAGGCTGTTGACTGGATCACTCCATCCCTCATCGTGGGTTCCGGCCCCCGGTCCCGAACGAAGCGCCGGCCTACGGGATCAGGAAGGACGAATCGGGGATGGCCTGAACTTGATGGCCCACCGCGGCGAGGCGCGTGGCCCGCGCGTCTCCTGAACAACAGTCCCGCGGGAAAGCAGCCGCCGGCCTCACCAACCGAGTGGGAGACCCGTGTCCGACTTGGCTCACTAATCCGGTGGTCCACGGTGATTGTGCCCTACGATCGGCTCTTCATTGGGGCCAAGACGACGGCATTCGACCCTGCTTGTGGGGACCGCTGTGGGAGCTGTGCACCAGGCACAGCGCGGAGTCGATACCGCTTCGTCGTCTTCGCCGCTCGACACAACCCCTAGTCAGTGAATCACCAGCGACGGCGCTGCCACTTGACGCCGCTGCTATGTTATCGGCACCACCGCGCCGAGGCTGGAGCCGACAGCGCATAGCCACAGGGTGTACTTCTTGTCCCACTCCTGTCCTACGCCGAGAGGATCGCCTGGTTCAATCTGCAGGCCCGGCACCCGACGACTCGAACTGTCAAACGGGTCGCAGAATCGGTATACTGAAGGGTCAAGCGGCGCGCCTCGGCGCCGAGGCGGCGACCGGGCACGCTGGGAGCGGGCTGCCGATAGCTTGGAGGCATCGATCGGTTATCGGTCTGTGTTGAGGTGAGTTCGCGTCTCGCGTGGCTTCTGGGCAGTGTGTACCTCGATGGGCGGCCGTGGAGGCCTGGCTTGGATAGGCGGGGGAATCGGCGTGTCCCAGGAAGATCGAACAATCGAGACCGACAGCGACGGCAGCATGACCCGAGGAAAGGTCATCCAGGACCACGACATCGTGTCCGGCCTCGAGGAGGGCCCGCACCGCGTCGCTGCCTACGTATCCGGCTCCACCCGTGACCAGTACGTTCATTGACTTGTCTTTCGGATGGTCATTCTGAGCCGGGATTCTCCATTCGCCGCACCTTCGATCATCATCATACCGCACGAGACCTCTCGATTGAAGCGAAAGCGGCCTCTCCCGCAGTGAATCCACCCATTGGCCGCTCCCTCGTGACAGTCCTGTCCTGGCCGTCTCGGGGACAACTATTCCGACCCGTTTCCGCGCCGCATCAACTACGCCCCCACGAATCGCCAACCCCCCGAAAAGACGACTCCCGACCCCCTTTTCCTCCCCCGCGCTCGCATGTCAAACAGGATCACTGCGTACCCCAGCGCGGTCCATCCTCGAATCGCTTTTTGAGTTGATCCAGAACAAACAGCCACGCCTCGGAAAAATAGTCCTGAACCTGGACCCACTCGTCGCGGTGCGTCGGAAATTCGGCTATGCGTTCGTCCCATCCCAGGTGCGTGAGCTTGACCTCGGTGCGACGCGGCGAAAGCTCTTTGAATCGCACGACGACCCAGGTGTGACGCCCACGGGCGTGCTTGAACTGGGGCGGCGCGTTCCAGGTGAACGAGAGCATTTCGTAGGGAAGATAGCTCAGGAACTTGCAGCCCTCCGAGCCCTGCTGTCCGGTGGGGGCGTCTTCCAGAAACAGCATTTCGAACGGACCCTCGACGGCCAGCTTGACGTTCGTTCGCCTGGCGAAAAACGTTTGCACGCCCTCGTTGGTCGTCCACGCGTGCCATACCTCGCGTAGCGAGGCCGGAACTTCGATGCCGACGTCGACGCGCCGTATTTCAGTGTCCTTGGATGAAGGCGGCTTGGCCGTGGAGTTTTGCGTCATCGCTATGCTCCCAACGAACAATGTCACTCCCATAACACCTGCAAGAATGAGTTTCCTGTTCATCCTCTTTCGACCTCCAACTGTAGGCGAACCTATCCATTCTTTTTCCAACAATACTTCAGTGAGCAGTGCTCCGTCAGTTGCCCGACGATCGGTGGTTTCCATCAGGCCAATCCACTGAACTTCATCACCCAGCGGGCCGAGCCGGCTTGATCAGAAGACCCTCAACGTGCTGCCGTAGCACGCTGATCGCGTCGTCAAACGGCTCGATGCTGCGATACGCTCTGGCCTGCATGACCGCTCCCTCCATAACCGTGAGGACGAACGACGAAAGCTGGGCGCAGTCGACTCTCGGTTCCACCCGGTCGAAGGCCTCGTCCAGGCACGTCTGTATCGCATTGCGCCAGTTCCTGAAATTCAGCGCGATCTTCTCGCGAACTGCGTCCGACTTCTCGCTCATCTCCAACGCCAGGTTTCCGATCGGGCAACCCTGTCGACACTCGGTCACGAGCAGCATCTGCCGATAGCCTTCCATCACCGCGAAGATTCGTTCGATTGGATCGTCCGTTGTGGCAAAGGCGGGTTCGATCACCATCGGATCGAGCAGCTCGACATAGCGGTCGAGCACCGCTACGAGCAAGGCCTCCTTCGTCTTGAAGAAGTAGTAGAGGCTCCCGCTGTTGGTGCCTGTCTCGCGGAGAATCTCCGCGATGCCCGTTGCTTCGTAGCCCTTCACCAGGAAGAGCTGTCGGGCCGCCTCGACAAGTCTGTCACGCGTCCTCTCGGGTCGATCCCGACGCTGCTTGATTCGGCCGCCGTTCGGAGCTTGCGATTGACGGAGCAAGCTGCCCCCATCGCGAGGTCTAGCCGCTGAACTATCCGCCCTGTCCGATCCGGCCATCGTTTTCGTCACCCTTCCATGCGCCCAGGGGAATTAGCTGAACGATCAACTAATACATTATGCCGCGTTTCGAGCCTCGTCAAGCCTTTTTTCTTGGAATCTCAGAGAAACAGACCCGTGCGGGTCCTTCGCGGGTCTTTCCTCTCGCCGCCAGAACTTGGCGCTGTGGTGGTTGCCACGCCGGAGCATGGTCGGCAAGGAGTCCAATCTGCCGCCGGCGCCTTCACGCTCGTTGGGGTGCGTCACCCTACACGGTTGTGCTCAAAGGCCTCTCTCCTGGCGATACCAGGCGACCGTCCGGCGGAGCCCTTCTTCAAAGTCCACTTGGGCTCGAAAGCCGAACAGCTCGGCCGCCCGGTGTGTGTCCAGGGAGCGACGGGGTTGGCCGTCGGGCTGGGATGCGTCCCAGACCAGCCGACCGGTGAAGCCCACCAGTTGCTGGATCTTCGCGGCCAGCAGCCGGATGGTGATGTCGTGCCCGGAGCCGAGATTGACCGGATCGGGGCCGTCGTATTTCTGGGCGGCCAGCACGATGCCCCGGGCGCAATCCTCGACGTAGAGAAACTCGCGACTGGCCAAGCCGGTGCCCCAGACTACGACTTCCTCATCGCCGCGCTGCCGGGCCTCGAGGCACTTCCTGATCAAAGCGGGGATCACGTGGCTGGAGGACAGATCGAAATTATCTTCCGGGCCGTAGAGGTTGACCGGTAGGAGGAAGATGCCGTTGAGCCCGTACTGCCGGCGATAGGCCTGGAGCATGACCAGCAGGGCCTTCTTGGCGATGCCGTAAGGGGCGTTGGTCTCCTCGGGGTAGCCGTTCCAGAGGTCCTCCTCCTTGAACGGGACGGGGGTGTGGTTCGGGTAGGCGCAAACGGTGCCCAGTTGGACGAACTTCTCGATGGCCGCGACCCGGGCGCCCTCGATGAGGTGCAGGCCCATGGCCATGTTGGCGTGGAAGAACCGGCCGGGGTTTTCCCGGTTGGCCCCGATCCCCCCGACCTGGGCCGCCAGATGGATGACCACCGTGGGCCGCATCTGCTGGTACATCCGCTCGACATGCTGCTGCTGCGTGAGATCAAAGTCCTTCTGGCGGGGAACCAGGATGTTTTCCTGCGGCACGCCCGCCCGGCGCAACTCGGCCTGGACGAACTTCCCCAGAAAACCGGCCCCGCCGGTAAGGACGATCCGTTCATCAGCCAGGTTCATTCCTCAAACCTCTCCCGGCGAGACACTGCTCGAGAGCAGTGGCACACCCGCGGCAAGGCACTGCTCGAGAGCAGTGGCACGCCCGGCTGTGGCACCGGCGTCTCGCCGGTGGTTCTCACGGTCAGGAACTAGCAGGTGCCGCTTATGAAGAGACCGCCGAGACGGCGGCGCCACAGCTCATCCTGCTGGACGGTCCTAGCCGCCTTTCTCAGCCCGGTGCTCCTTGATGACCCGCTCCTCCCTGGCCAGGCTCCAGTCGTGCTCGGTCATCATCCGCACCAGCTCCGTGAAGGTGACCTTCGGGGTCCAGCCGAGTTTCTCCCGGGCCTTGCTGGCGTCGCCCTGCAGCAGATCAACCTCCGTCGGTCGAAGATAGCGGGCATCGGTCTCGAGGTGATTCTCCCAGTCCAGCCCCACCAGGCCGAAGGCCCCTTCCACGAATTCGCGCACCGAGTGGGTCTCGCCGGTGGCAACTACGTAATCATCCGGCCGGTCCTGCTGGAGCATCAGGTACATCGCCTCCACGAAGTCCCCGGCAAAACCCCAGTCCCGCCGGGCATCCAGATTCCCCAGGTGGAGCTTCTGCTGCAGGCCTTCCTTGATGCGGGTCGCGGCCCGGGTGATCTTCCTGGTGACGAAGGTCTCCCCGCGGCGGGGGCTCTCGTGATTGAACAGGATGCCGTTGCAAATGAACATGCCGTAGGCCTCACGGTGATTCACCGACTGCCAGAAGCCGAACGCCTTGGCACAACCGTAGGGGCTGCGGGGGTGGAAGGGCGTGGTCTCCCGCTGAGGAACCTCGGTGACCAGGCCGAACATCTCGCTGCTGGAGGCCTGGTAGAAACGCGTGTCGATCTGCAGGTCCCGGATCGCCTCCAGGAGACGCAGCGTGCCGAGGGCCGCCACGTCCGCAGTATAGACCGCCTGATCGAAGCTGACCCGGACGTGTGACTGGGCGGCGAGGTTGTACACCTCGTCCGGGGCCACGGCCCCGATGATCCGCCGCAGAGAGTCACTGTCGGTCAGGTCTCCGTGGTGCAGAAGAAGTCTGGCGTTCCTCTCATGCGGGTCGTGGTAGAGATGATCGATCCGAGCGGTGTTGAAGGTGCTGGCCCGGCGGATGATGCCGTGCACCTCGTAGCCCTTGTCGAGCAGCAGCTCGGTCAGGTAGCTGCCGTCCTGGCCGGTAATGCCTGTTATCAGGGCCTTTTTCATTCTCTGCAGTCCGCCGTGCCGGGTTCGCTCGGTGATCGATACGGTGCTCAGTCCAAGCGAAGGACTGGCATCCGCGAGGCCTTGTTCACTACGTAGCACCGCGCGGGCTGAAACCCGCGGCTCTTCATGCTCGGGCCCCGGTCACAACCGGGCAAGGTACGGCCGGCAGGGCGGCGGTTCAAGGCGTCAGCCGGCTTCGAGGAGAATCCCGGCGATACGCTCCGCGGCCCGGCCGTCCCACAACTTGGGCCGACGCTGCGGATCGACCTTCAAGGCCATCCGGTCGGCGTAGGCCTCGAGAATCGCCGAGGCCTCCGGGGGGGCCAGGCAGTTGGTGCCCTGAGTGATAGTGATGGGGCGCTCGGTGTTCCGGCGGATGGTCAGGCAGGGCACGCCCAGGATGGTGGACTCCTCCTGGATGCCCCCGGAGTCGGTCATCACCAGGGCGGAATCGGCCATGAGCTTGACAAAATCCAGGTAGCCCAGGGGCTCGGGGGTCCGCAGGCCGGCGATCGACTCCATTCGGTCCGCCAGGCCCGACCGGGCGAGGTTCTTACGCGTGCGGGGGTGCATCGGAAAGACGATCGGGATGTCCCGGGCGATCTGCTCGAAGGCCTCCAGGATGGAGCCGAAGGCCGCGGGCTCGTCAACGTTGCTGGGCCGATGAAGGGTCACCACGGCGTATCGCCCGGGCTCGAGTTCCATATCCCCTAGAATGGTGGATTGCTCGGCCTTATCACGGAACATCACCAGCGTATCGATCATCACGTTGCCAACGAAATGCACCTTCTCGTCCGGCACGCCCTCACGCTGCAGATTCTCCAGCCCGCTCGGCTCGCTGACGAACAGCAGGTCGGAGAGGGCGTCGGTCAGCAGGCGGTTGATCTCCTCGGGCATGGTGCGGTCGAAGCTCCGCAGGCCGGCCTCGACGTGGGCGACCCTGATGCCCAGCTTGCCGGCGGTCAGGGCCGCCGCCAGGGTGCTGTTGACGTCCCCGACCACCACCACCCAGTCCGGAGGGCGCTCCAGCAGGACCGGCTCGATGCGGCGCATGACCTCGGCCGTCTGAACTGTATGGCTGGCCGAGCCGACCTCGAGATTGACGTCCGGCCGGGGAATGCCCAGGTCCACGAAGAACAGCTTGCTCATCTGCTCGTCGTAGTGCTGGCCGGTGTGTACGATCGTAGTCTCGATGCGACCGGTCCCGGCGCAGGCCCGAACCAGGGGGGCGATCTTCATGAAATTGGGGCGGGCGCCGCAGACGCAGACGATCCGGAGCATGCCTGATCCTCGATCCGGGGCCTACCGGGCATGGTGGCTCAGGACGCCCGGGGCCGGAGTTGCCGTTTATCACAGCGGGACGCCACGTGGTATCAGGCAGAGGGGCAGCAATGTCAAGACGAATGTCCCGCGTCCCGGGAGCCAGGGGGCGCGGGCTCAAGTAGGACTCGCCTCCAAATTGGGCCATGTTGCCGGTGGATTGCAAGGGATTCTTTACTCGACCTCTTGCCGGATAGCAGAGGTGAGATTACCCTCAGAACGTCTGCCGAGGTGCTCACGTCCCGGGCTGGTGTTGCCGAGGATACAACGTGGCCCCGAGCGGCCCTGGACCCATTCTCTGGAGAATGCGTGCCGGAGACAGAATCAAACCCAGTCGCGTCTCGCGATGATGGTCCTGCCATCGCCGAGTCCTGGTACATCCCTCCGCCCCCGGAGGTCCCGCGGGGCTGGCTGGTTTATTCCCTCGACTACGTGCTGGCTATGCTCCAAGGATGCCCCGCCGAACCCCACTTGGCCAAACGCACGGCCGGCTGGTTGGCGGTGGGGGGCGTCGTGCGGGTAATCATGGCCGTGGTTCAGGCGATCATCATGCTGCTGGCCTGGTTGCCGATCGTCTCGATGCTGGTGGAGACCACCGCCCGAGCCCTGACCGGCAACGCCGCCGGCTTCTTCCTGCGGGCCTGCTACTGGAAGGCCAAGCTCAAGCACCTCGGTCAGAACACCCTCATCGACCAATACGTAGACATTCGTGGCCCGGCCGCGGTATCCATCGGCTCGCACTGTCATGTCGATGCCTACGTCAGACTCAAGGGCGGCGAACAGCGTTATGGCCAGCACGGCTCGATCGAGATCGGGAACTGCGTCCATCTGGGCCCCGGGGCCCTGGTCGCCGGTCGGGGCGGGGTGGTGATCGGGGATTTCGTGAGCATGTCGGCCGATGTCCGGCTGTACAGCGCTTCCAACGCCATCGAGCATCCCGACGACCCCGGTCAGTTGATCAGCATGTCGCACGTGGCTCCGCCCGACCAGCAGTGCACCGTGGAAGCGCCGATCGTGATCGAGGACTACGTCTTCATCGGGATGATGGCCCGCGTGCTGCCGGGCGTCCGGGTCGGTAGGGGGGCGGTGATCCACGCCGACTGCGAGTTGATCCGCGACGTGCCCCCCTTTGCCAACGTAGGAGGCGTGCCGCGCGGCAAGCGAATCGGCTGGCGCCGCCCTCGGCAGCGGAGCCCCCGTCTTGACCCGGGCAAGTCGCCTGACGACCGTCAGGATCAGCCGTAGAATCAGGAGATTGGGCGGGAGTCGCCTGCGGCATGAATGACCAGAGTCAACCACCCGAGGCCGGTGACCGCGATCAGAGCCGCGACCGTGAGGGAGCGGTGCCCGCCCAGCCCGCGGCGATCCTCGCCGAGGTGAACGCCCAGCCGACCGTCCTCAATATCACCCGGGCCTCTCGCCTCCTGAAGCCGCATCGGGACGCCCTGGCGGTGGTCTCGGTGCGAGTCGCCTGCCTGCCGTCGTTCACCTTCGACCCCCTCGTTACGGCACTGGAACTGCAGGGCCTGCGCTCCGGACTTGGCTTCGAGACCCATGTGGGGCCGTTCGGTCAGTTCGAGCAGGAGTTGATCAATCCGTCCTCCGGCCTGGCCTCGTTCCGGCCGGACGTCGTCCTGCTGGCCGTCAGATTGCAGGACGTGTGTCCACCAATCTACGAAACGTTCAACTCCCTGACCGCCGATGATGCCGCCCGGTTGGTCGACGACTGGATCGGCCGGCTGCGTTCGGCACTGGACGCCTTTCGCCAGCGCTGCCCGGCCCACCTGTTGGTGCACAACTACGACCAGCCCGCATGGCCGGCCCTGGGTATTGCGGATCGCACGTCGTCGCCCTCACAGGCCGCCACCATCACCCGGGCCAATGAGGCCTTGTCGGCCCTGGCGGCCACCGTCGAGAACGTGCAGGTCATGGACTATGACGCCCTGGTCGCCCGGCACGGCCGCGAGGGCTGGCCCGATCCCCGGCTGGCCCTGTACGCCCGCATCCCCGTGGCCGCCGAGCACTACTGGCACCTGGCTGGCTTCTACGTCCAGCATCTGCGGCCGCTCTACGGGCTGACCCGCAAGGTCCTGGTGCTCGACGCGGACAACACCCTATGGGGCGGCGTGGTCGGAGACGTGGGCCTGGACAACATCGCCCTGGGCCACGACTACCCGGGCAACGCCTACGTGGCGTTCCAGAAGCGCATCCTGGACCTCTCCCAGCGCGGCGTGATCCTCTGCCTGGCCAGCAAGAACGAGCCCGGCACGGTTGAAGAAGTCTTCGCCAACCACCCGGACATGGTTCTTCGTAACGAGCACTTCTCCGCCCGGCGCGTAAACTGGGACTCCAAACCCGAGAACCTCCGGCAAATGGCCGCCGAGTTGAACCTGGGCCTCGACAGCTTCGTGTTCATCGACGACAGCGCCGTGGAGTGTGAGCTGATGCGGGCCGCGTTGCCGCAGGTGTTGACCGTTCCCCTGCCGGCCGATCCGGCGCAGTTTCCGGCCGTGATCGAATCACTGGACTGCTTCGACCAGTGGACCGTTTCGGCCGAGGACCGCCAGCGGGGCAAGCTCTACCAGGCCGAGGCCCGGCGCAGCGAGGTGCAGTCTGCGGCGGTGGACATGCCCACCTTCTACCGCCGGCTGGGGATGAAGATGACCGTGTTCGAGGATCACCAGGCCCACATCGGGCGGGCCGCGCAGATGACCAACCGCACCAATCAGTTCAACATGCACACCATCCGCTGCAGCGAAGATGACCTCCGCCGGTTCATGGCCTCCGACGAGCATAAGGTGTTCACCGTTGCCCTGCAGGATCGCTTCGGGGACAATGGGGTCGTGGGGCTGGCGGTCGTCTTCCCCGGGCCCGAGCAGTGGGTGCTGCACATGTTCCTGATGAGCTGCCGCGTGCTCGGTCGAACCGTGGAGCAGACCTTCGCAGGTTGGATAGCCCAGCAGGCCCGGGCGGCCGGGGCCCGGCGGCTCCTCGCGGAGTTCCGGCCCACCGCCAAGAACCAGCCGTTTGCCGGCTTCTACCAAGAGCGCGGCTTCGTCCAGGCCCCAGCCGAGGGCGACATCCAGCGGTGGACCTGGGAGCTGGAAGGCGCGGATACGGATGCCCCGGAGTGGATCGAGTTAGCGGCCGCCGGGTCGCCGGTCGGGTGATAGCACGATGGAAAACGGCCAGAAGTTCCGCTCGATCGTCAGCACCATCCTCGACATTCCCGAGGACCAGGTGACCGGCGATCTTTCCGCCGAGACCGTGGACACCTGGGATTCACTGAACCACATCAACCTGCTCAGCGCCCTCGAACAGGAGTTCGGTATTACCCTGGCCACCGACAGCCTGGCCGAGGCTCACTCTGTTACCCGGCTAAAGGCCCTGCTCGCCGAGCACGGGGTGGAGGTCTGATTGACCGTGTCCCCTCCAGCCCCACTGCGGCGGTTCAGGGCCCGGGGCTCACGCCATTGGAAGCTCGAGGTGGCCCAGCGCGTCTGCGCCCTATCGGCTGCGGCGTTCCAGGATTCCTATGCGGCAAAATGAAACACTATCAAGCCGCACGGCCTCCCAGGAGGTGGCTCGCCGATGGGGCTTGTGGTGGTGTGTGCTGGGCGGCGCATTGGTTCTCTTTGTGGCCACCGCCAATCGGGGGGTCCAATGGCAGGATTCGGGTTGGCAGCAACTGCGCATCGTCACCGGCGAGCTGCATCATCCGCTCGGCCTGGCCCTGGCCCATCCCCTCCAATACTACCTCGGTCGGGCCGCCATCCAGGCTATTCCGCTGGAGCCGGCTTTCGCCATCACCCTCCTCAGCTCATTCGCCGGGGCCCTGGCCGTCGCCAGCCTGGCCTTGACCCTGCTGATCCTGACCCGCCGAATCCTCCCCGCCCTCATCCCCGCGGCGGCCCTGATGCTCTCGCACACCTTCTGGCAGCACGCCACCTACACCGAATCCTACACCATAGTTGCGGCACTGCTGACCGCGGAATGGCTCGTCCTGGCCCTCTACGCCACCACCGGCCGAGGGCGCTATCTTGTCCTGCTGGCCCTCTTTAACGGCCTGGGTCTGGCCAACCATCTACTGGCTGCCCTGGCCACTCCGGTCGATCTGGCCATCATCATCAGCGCCGTCCGGCAGCGGCGACTATCAATCCGTGCCGCCCTCGCCGCGGGTGGGCTGTGGATAATCGGCGGCCTGCCCTATAGCGGCCTGGTGATCGCGACCGCCTGGGCCTCGGGAGATCCGAGCGGGACGATGCACTCAGCCCTGTTCGGCCTATATGCGTCCGATGTCTTGAACGTCCGGGTCGGGGCCCGCGACATGCTCCTGGCCGCCGGCTACATCATCTACAACTTCCCCGGCCTCACTCTGCCGATCGCCATCTATGGCGCGTTTCGCGGGACGGCATTGCCCCGCTCCCTTGCCCGGGCCTGGAGGTGGGAGCTACTACTCTTCGTCCTGTTCGCTGTTCGATATACCGTCACCGACCAGTATGCGTTCTACATCCCCATCTACATCCTGCTGGCCCTCTTCAGCGGGATCGGCCTCGGCAGGATACTCACCGCAGACCCGCCCAAAAAATACCGCCTGACCCTCGGCCTGGCCCTGCTCACCGCCCTGTGGACACCGGCCGTCTACTCTGCCGCCGCAGCCGTGCTCTCGGCGCGGGGGGCGGCATCCTCGTTGGTGGGGAACAAGCCCTATCGCGACGGGTACCAGGCCTTCTTCCTTCCCTGGGGCGTGGGCCAGACTTATGCCACTGAATTGAACGACCACGCCTACTCCCTGGCCGGCGATCACGGCTTGATTCTCTATGAAGACGGCATGATGCGATTCGCTCTGCGCTATGCCCAAGCCACCGGCCGGGCCGCGGATGCGGTGACCGTCATGCGAATCGAAACCGAGGCCCCCGAAGAGATCGCCGCCCAGCGCCGGGCCTTGTTGGTCTCCTACTTGGCCGAAGGTCGTCCCGTCGTACTGGCCCCCCGTGACCGTGACCAGCCGAGGACCTGCGTTGCCCAGGCTCAGTGGAAACGGGTGGGTGACCTGTATCTCCTGACCGGCATGGGACCTCCTCCATCCCGGCCCGCCGCCGCCTCGGGACCTTCCGGGCCGCCGCCCTAGGATGCCGGCACCGAGGACTTGTCGAGATGGTCGGTCGCGTCTTGTCGAACACAAGTACAAGACCATCGTCGAAGGAGGCGCCAAGACCTGGAGTTAGCCTCCCGGGGTGGGTGCAGTTTCGCCCTTCGGGTATCCTGCTATACAATGCCGTGTTCGGTGCCCCCAGGCCGCGGGCGCAGATCATAGCCGATGTTGGGCGTTAGAACTGAAAGGCTCTCGGCGTGGCAACGGTAACCCTCGATCGGGTCCGCAAGATCTACAGAACCAGGAAGCGCGAGGTCCGGGCCGTCGACGACGTCTCCCTGTCCGCCGCCGACCAGGAGTTCGTCGTCCTCGTGGGCCCGTCCGGTTGTGGCAAGACCACCACGCTGCGACTGGTCGCCGGGCTGGAACAGCTCGACGGCGGCGAGATCCGCATCGGCGATCGGGTGGTCAACGACGTGGCCCCCAAGGACCGCGACATCGCCATGGTCTTCCAGAACTACGCCCTCTATCCGCACATGACCGTAGCGGCCAACCTCGGCTTCGGCCTCAAGATGCGCCGAGTCGCCAAGGCCGAGATCCGCCGGCGCGTCGGCGAAGTCGCCGAAATGCTGGGACTGACCGATCTGCTGGACAGCAAGCCGGCGGCCCTTTCCGGTGGCGAACGACAACGCGTCGCCGTCGGCCGGGCCATCGTGCGGCGGCCCCAGGTCTTCCTGTTCGACGAGCCCCTCTCCAACCTGGATGCCAAGCTGCGCGTCCGCATGCGCACGGAACTCAAGAGCATGCACCAGGAGATGCGGGATACCATCATCTACGTGACCCACGATCAGGAAGAGGCCATGACCCTCGGCGATCAGTTGGTCATCATGAACGAAGGCCGCGTGCAACAGAGCGGTGCCCCGCTCGATCTCTACAACTACCCCGTAAACCGCTTCGTGGCCGGCTTCATCGGGACCCCGCCGATGAACTTCCTGCGCGGGCGGCTCGAGGCAGAGGGCGGCACGTTGTGCTTCGCCGGTCCGGCCGGGCGCCTGCGTCTGCCCCAGGACTCCGCCGCGGCACTCCCGACGCACACCGGACAGGCCGTGACCCTCGGCCTCCGACCCGAGCACCTGAAGCTGGGTCATGCCGGTTCTAGCGACGGCCCCGCCCTTCGAGCCTCGGTCGCCGTTGTCGAGCCCCTCGGCGACAGCGCCCTGGTTCACCTGGACACCACCAGCGGCGAGCGCGTGGTAGTCCGGGTCCCGCCGACGCTGTCGGTTGCCCCGGGTCAAAACGCCGATCTGATCGTAGACATGGCCCGGGCCTACCTGTTCTCGGATGGCCAAGCCGGCAAACGACTCAACGCGGCGCCGTGACGAGCATGATGCGGGCCGGTCACCCGTCAGGGTGAGGATCATGCCCCAGGACGCATCGACCGCCGCCGTGACCACCGCCCGGTAGCTGCTGTTTGACCTGTCCCCATCGAAAACCCCATTCGGCGCGTCCTGAACGTTGGATGATGGGCGAAGCACATGGAAGGCTGGGAGAACGATCACCACAGCACGCACGCTGCTCGTTTGATCCACTGAACTCGCGTCGGGCGAGGCATCATCACGGCCCAGCGGGTCTGAATCGGCGACGCATGTAGGTGCTGCGGTGGCAAGGGGGGCAGAGCGTTCGGGTGCGATGTGTGGTTCCGGGCGGCTTGTTCGTAGCGATCCTGGAACATATCCAGCGGTTCGTGGTTCCACCGCCTTCGGTTCAGCGTGGCTGACGCGGCGATCGGGCTGGAGGTTGGCTATGGGGGGAAGTGAAGGCTGATGCTACGCGGTAACGGGCTGGGGTAGTTACCTCGAGGCGGCTGGAGCCGGATTTTGGTCCCCCGGAGCGGTCCGACAGACGGCCTCACGGTGATAGAGGTCGTTTTCAGTCGAGTGGAGAGGTCTCATGCGGTAGGATGATGGCCGGAAGTTCGGTGAACGGAGTATCCCGGTTTAGAGGCTCGCTTCGAGCAGAAGGAGCCAGACCATGAGACATACAGGGACCATACTTTGCTTGGTCCTGGCACTTCCCCCCACGGGCTGAACCGTGTTCGCCCACCGTCGCAAGGGCGTTCTCCTCGGACCGTCGGTTGGTGCCTGTGGGGCCGTTGGTGTGTTATACTCCCGTTCACCGAATCGAGGGTCGCCGTGGACATGCCGGCGTTCCACCGCCACTGACAGCATAATCTTCGCCGAAATGAGGTATCGGTTGGGTCGCCGTTTCGTCACGTGCACGAGTTCTCGACCGTTCGGATGAGCCGGCCGGGAACGACTGGGGCGAGAAGCGCCAGGGCGGCTGGTGCCGCAGATAAGGAGCATTCTTGTGTCATCCCATCGTCGATCACTGCGGGTGTATCTGTTTCTTTCGGCAACTCTCCTGGCCGCCGGCATGCTGGTGGTCACCATGGGCTGCCCGGGTACCGAGCCGTGGGACCAGAAACCGCTCGAGTTCCCTAACGAAAATCCCGTGGACCAACACACCGCGATCAGCGTCGTCCAGTCCGACAACAAGTCCCTTCGCGGGATGGTCTCGTTCGCTCAGGCCGAGATTCACACCGTCGAGGCCGGCGGGGAACGCTGGAGCCAAGTGCGTCTGGAGGGCCTGGAGGACGGCAAGGGCGAACACGGGTATCCGGGCGTGCCGATGCTGCGTCGGCTGGTGGCCGTGCCGCTCGGCGCCCGGATCGTGCTACGCTCCGCGGGGCCCACGATTCGCGAGACGCGGAAGATCAATCTGTTTCCTTTTCAGGCGTTGCACGGTGAGTATGCCGTTGAACTCGATGACTATACGCAAGAGCTGCCCCCGCCGGAATTGTTCGCCCCGCAGCCCTTCTTTCGGGATGCCGCCGCCTACGCCCGGGACGCACTGTACCCGGCCGAAGTCTGCAGCGTGCAGTACCTCGGACAGCTCCGGGACCTGCGTCTGGCGGCTGTCGAGTTCGCCGCCGGCCAGTACAACCCGGTCACCCGGCAGCTCACCTTGTTCAGTACGATGGACTACGAACTGGCGTTCGAGGGGGGCGAGCCGGACTTCTTGACCCGAGCTTCCCAGAACCCGTTCGAGACTACGACGGGCATTCACAGCAGCTTTCTGCTCAACCACGACGTCTTGAGCGCCCATGTATCTTCAGAGGGGATCCAGCGCTTTTGTCCTGGTGAGGAGTTTCTCATCCTGACTCATCCGCGCTATCGCGCACCGGCCGATCAATTGGCCGATTGGAAGCGGCTCAAGGGGATATCCACCACCGTGGTCAACGTCAACGACGGCGACGACCCCGGCCCCGACACCAAGGAACAGATCGACGCGTTCATCGATGAGCACTACGACGAGTGCATGGTGCGTCCCTCCTACATCCTGCTCTTCGGAGACGCCGAGGACATCCCGACGTGGATCATTCAACGATTGATCAAAGACCCGGGGGTGACCATCGCCACCGACTATCCCTACTCCACCTACAACACCGCGCCGGAAGTGCACGACATGTGCCCCGACTTCGCCCTGGGCCGGATTCCGGTCAACACCGAACAGCAGGCCCAGATCGTCGTGGACAAGATCATTCAGTACGAGAGCAATCCTCCCGCCGGGCCGGGCCTGTTCTACAATCAGATTGCTTTTCCAGCCGCGTTCGAGTGCTGTCGGACAGGCGTGCCCGATCCCGGCTGGGAGAACGGCCGCTCGTTCATCGGCAAGGCCGAGTTCTTCCGCGACCTGCTCGTCGGTCTGGGTTACGGCGTCGAGCGGATCTACGACCTGAACGTTCGTGGAGAGTACGAGGGCGATTCGACGCCGCGGGCCTATTCCAACGGCACGCCTCTGCCGTCGCCGCTGCGTCCCGAGGACAACTATCCCTGGGATGGTGACACCAACGACGTCATCGCCGCCTTCAACGAGGGGCGGACGATCATCGTCCACTTTGATCACGGCGGCGTGACGGGTTGGGGGCATCCACACTTCGTCAACAGCGACCTGTCGCAATTGACCAACGGCGATCGGCTCCCGGTGGTGTTCAATATGGATTGCAGTTCCGGCGCCTTTGACCACACCTGCTTCGCGGAAAGCGCCCTGCGCATGTCCGGCGGCGGGGCGGTTGCCGTCTTCGCCTGGACCCGCATGAGCAACAGCTACTACCCCAGTCCGGTCATGAAAAGCGTTCTGGGCGGGCTTTGGCCCGCCGCGTTCCCGGAATACGCCGACGGCACGCCGAAGCACCGGCTGGGAGACCTGCTCAACTACAGCAAGCTGGGCATGGCCAACGTAGCGGCCGGCGAGGATCCCAACAGTACCGCTTACCTAAACGCCATCAACCACATCCGACTCTACCACCTGATTGGCGACCCGACCCTGGACATCTGGACGGGGAGCCCGGTACGGCTGCCGGGCGACATCTTCCTCATCCCCTTCCCCGACTTCCTGGACATCCCGTACGACGTGGAAGGAGCGATGATCACCGCCCTTCAGGAGCAGGAGCCGCCTGGTGGGGTCGTGGGGTTGCCGCCGGTACTGGCCCCAATCGCCCGCGGCGTGGTTCGCGAGGGCACGGCGCGCCTCCCGTACATCAACCAACCGCTTGCAGGCGTTCCGCTACGGTACTTCGCCACCATGCCCAACGCCATCAGCACCGAGCTGCGCGTCATGAACCCGTAACGCGCCCGGCTCGATGGCGCTGAGTGCGAATGCGGGCATTCAAGACCAGGTGTGCCGCTGGGAGGTCTCACGCTTGGAACGGTGTCGTTTCGAGTGGATTAGGGAAACGACACCGTTCTTGCTGGATGATGGAACGACACCGCATGGCCCAAATCACGTATCGCCCGGAGGGAATCCAGGGGCAAGGCGATTCTCGTCTCCCGCGAATCGTACAGCCCCTGTGGCGGATGCTGGCTCGCTTGCAGCGAGACTTGGCCTACGATTCCCTGCGTCTTGGCGATGATGGGCTTGGTGAGATCGCAGGCTTGCTGGTGGATACCGGGTCGGTGATTGAACGCGGCTGCGCCCCAAGATGGAACAGGCTTCCAAGCCTGGTTGACAGCAAGAAGCGGATGGAATCGCTGGAGTCTCGGTTCTGACGCCCCTAGCAAGATTGAGTTCCGTTGTACAATTCAGTGGAAGAATGCCAGCGAAGCGGCCCACGGCCTGCAACTGCTTTGCCGGCATTCGGTCAAGATGAAGATAAGTGACGCAGTTAATCTCACGGGTAGGGAACGAACAACAGGAGAGCCTCGATGAGAATCATCCCCAACATCGGTAAGTACATGCGAATCGGTTATGTCATTGTGGGTGCGGCATTGCTGGCCGCGCCATTCGCAACCGCGATGGAAGGCTGGCCGCGCGTGGCGCTGCCTGTCCTTGGTATGATTGCGGTCGTTGTCGGCGCGGTTGGGTGGTGAGCCACCTGCGCCCTGCTCGGTCTGGGCAGGAAGAAGTAGCTCAGGGTAATCGTCGTTCGCTCCCGGATGGCGGCTCTGAGATGAGGATCACATGGCCTCGCCACAATGTTGTCGGCTGCTGATATAATGGCCGCCTGAACCGCTCGCATCCATCGTCAGAGATGCTGACCGCTAGCATCGAAAGAGTCGCCCTTCACCGCCAGGAAAGCGGCCTCGCCGTGCTCGAGGTCGCTGGGGCCTGCAATCGGGGCGATTGGCGGGCTTTGGTGGCGGCATGACACTGCCCATCGTCTTCCTGGAAGGAATCG
>CAZFMS010000003.1:0-43523 GCA_964520125.1 uncultured Planctomycetaceae bacterium | reverse complement strand
TCCCCTATTGACGACTCTCACCCCGGCGGGCCCCGGGAGACATCGCGGGTCAGGCGTCCACCGGGGCTGGGATCGGGGGGCGGGCCTTGGGGTGGTCCGGAGTGGCCGGGGGCCTGCGCCGGGCGCGGCGGCGGTGGGCGACGACATCCACCGAGTCTTGCCCCAGCAAGGCCTCTACATCGGCGACGAAAGCGGCATCGGGTCGCACGCACAGCGCAGTACTGCAGCGGACCAAAGTGACCAGGTCGCCCGGGGATTGGATGCTGATGTAGACCGCCCGGCCACCGGGATGAGTCTCGTCGCCGGCGTGGGCCTTGCAGAGGTCGCGCAGCCGCTCCAGCACTGCGGCGTCGAGGCCTATCGAATTGAGCTTGACGATGACCGCCTCGGCCAGGAGGGCGGGGCCGTCTTCCAAAGCGATCACTTCCGAGACGCGGAGGGAGGGCTGCTCCCGGCGCCGATCTACGCGGCCGCGAAGAAAGACCAGGCGGTCAGGGCGGATGAGGTCCCGATGTCGCTGGTGCTCTTCGCTGAAGACGACGGCCTCGATGGTATCGGTGAGGTCTTCGAAGGTCAGGGCGGCCATCTTGGCCCCGGCATTGCGGCCGGTCTTGGTGATGATGTTGCGGACCCGAGCGATCATGCCGCCGAGGACTACCTCGGTGGAGTCGTTCAGAGCGGCCAGGTCGGCGCAATCCGCAGAGGCGAACTTGCGAAGCAAAGCAGCATGTTTGGCCAGGGGATGACTGGTGACGTAGTAGCCGAGGACGCTTTTTTCGTGGGCCAGCATCTCGGCCTCGGACCACTCTTCGGTGGGGATGGCCGGCTGGGGGGCCTGGGCGACGTCTCGTTCAAAAGACCCGAACATGTTCATCTGGCCGGCCTTGCGGTCGCGCTGGGTTTCGGCCCCGACCTGCAGGGCCTTTTCGAGGATCCCGATGAGGGCCTTGCGCATGGCCCCGGTGGTGTCGTAGGCCCCGGCCTTGATGAGGGCTTCGATGACCCCGCGGTTGACGGCGGTTAGATCGACCCGCTCGCAGAAATCATAGAGGTTCAGGAAAGGTCCGCCTTCCCCGCGGGCCTGAGCAACGGCGCTAACCGCCTTTTGGCCGACGCCCTTGATGGCTGCCAGACCGAACCTGAGGAAGGCGGCTCCGTCACCCGTGGTCGGCCGAACAATGGTGAAATCGGCGTCGCTGGTGTTGATGTCCGGTGGTTTGACGTCGATGCCCAGTCGCTTGCTCTCTTCGATGTAGTCGACCACCTTGTCGGTGTCGCCCATCTCGTAGGTCAAGAGGGCGGCCATGAATTCGAGCCGGTGGTAGGTCTTCAGCCAGGCGCTCTGGAAGGCCAGGATGGCATAGCCGGTGGAGTGGGCCTTGTTGAAGGCGTACTCTCCGAAGGGCACGATCTGGTTGAAAATCTGTTCGGCCTGCGGTCGCTGGAGGCCGTTCTTGACGGCCCCTTTTAGAAAAGGCTCACGCTGGGCCTCGATCATCCCGGTCTTCTTCTTGCTGATGGCCTTGGCCAGGCGAAAGGCCTCTTTTCGCTCGATGCCGCCCAGTTGGTTGACCAGCCGGGCGACCTGCTCTTGATAAACGATGATGCCGTAGGTCTCGGCCAGCACCTCGTCCATGATCTTGTGCGGGGTGGCCCACTTTTCCCCGTGCTTACGGGCCACGTAGGAGTCGATGTTGACCATCGGACCGGGGCGGTAGAGGGCGTTGGCGGCGATGAGGTCCTCGATGCGGTTGGGCTTCATCTTCATCACTACGTCGCGCATTCCGCCGGACTCGAATTGGAAGACACCCTTGGTTTGGCCGGTCACGAACAGGTCGTAGACCTTTCGATCGGCAAGGTCGAGGTGCTCGAGATCGACGCCCTCGCCGCAGTGTTGCTTGATCAACTGGATGGCCCGGGCGATCACGCTGAGCATCCGCAGGCCGAGGAGGTCCATCTTCAGCAGGCCGACCTTCTCGATGGTGGTACCCTCGAACTGGGTCATGATGGCATCGGAGTCGGAGGGCTTGTACAACGGCAGGAGGGTGTCCAGGGGGTCGTCGGCGATGACCACCCCGGCGGCGTGGACGCTGGTGTTGCGGGCCAGCCCTTCGAGACGCCGGCCGATGTCGAAGACCTTGCGTGCCGCGGGGTCCTCATCGTAGAGGGCTTTGAGTTCCGGCTCCTGGGCGAGGGCCTTGTCGAGGGTCATGCGGAGTTCTTCGGGCACCAGCCTGGCCATGCGGTCGGCGTCGGCCAACGGCACGCCCAGCACCCGAGAGACATCGCGGATCACCGCCCGGGCCTTCAAGGTGCCGAAGGTGATGATCTGAGCGACGTGACCGTATTTCTCGCGGACGTATTGGATGACCCTCTCGCGGCCGTCCTGGCAGATGTCCACGTCGATGTCGGGCATCTCGTCCCGGTCGGGATCCATGAAGCGCTCGAAGTAGAGGCCGTAGTGGAGCGGGTCGGGCTGGGAAATGTGCAGACAATAGGAGACGATCGAGGAGCAGCCGCTGCCCCGGGCTCCGCAAGGGATGCCGTTGTCGCGGGCGAAGTGGACGAAGTCCCAGCAGATCAGGAAGTAGCTGGAGAAGCCCTTGCTCTGGATGACTTCCAGTTCGTAGTCGATGCGTTCGCGGACTTCGTCGGTGATTTCGCCGTATCGCTCGCCGGCTCCCTGGTAGACCAGCTCTCGCAGATAGGTCGCGGGATTCTTCCTGCCCGGCGGGTGGTAGACGGGGGTATAGCGCTTCTTGAAATCGAGTTCGACGTTGCAGCGATCGGCGATCTCGACGGTATTGGAGATGGCCTCGGGTTGATCGGGAAAGAGAATCTTCATCTGCTCGGGCGACTTGAGGAAGAACTGGTCCCCTGGAAACCTGAATCGATCCTCGTCGCTTAGCAGGGCCCGGGTGGCAATACAGCAGAGAACGTCATGGGCCTGGACGTCGTCGTGGGTTAGATAGTGGGCGTCGTTGGAAACCACCAGGCCCACGCCGCGGCGCTGGGCCATGTCGATCAACTCGGGGTTGATCAACTTCTGCTCTTCCATGCCGTGGTCTTGCAGCTCGATGTAAAAGCGCTGGGGCCCGAAGACCGACAAATACCAATCGGCGATCTCCTCGGCCGCGGGGCGGTCGTGCTTGAGCAGAGCCTGCGGAATCTCGGCCCCCAGGCAGGCGCTGGTGCAGATCAGCCCTTCTTGGTGGGCCTGGAGCACTTCTCGATCGATGCGCGGCTTGTAGTAGAACCCCTCGCAGTAGCCGATCGACGCCAGCTTGATGAGGTTATGGTATCCGGTGTTGTTCATCGCCAGCAGGAGGATGTGATAGCTCGCATCGGCGATGCCCTTGGCATCCTTGCTTCTGCGGTCGCCCGGGGCAATGTAGGCCTCCATGCCCAGGACCGGCTTGATGCCCGCATTGATGGCCGTCTCGTAAAACTCGATCGCCCCGAACATGTTGCCGTGGTCGGTGATGGCCATGGCCGGCATGCCCATTTTCTGGGCCGCGGCGATCAGCTCGTCGATGCGATTGGCCCCGTCGAGCAGGCTGTAATGGGTGTGGACGTGCAGGTGAACGAATGGTGTGGTGGAGTCACTGCGCGTCATGCAACGGAGCCCTCCTGGCGCGGCTCGAGGTCTGGCGAAGGCTGGGCTTCTCGACGTTCGGCATAGCGGGGCCTCTCGACCCGCCACTCACTCGGCCGTCATGCGTGTATGGGATCCGATCGGGATCATGGGGGAGGCGCCACTGACAGGCCACCGGTCTCCCTAAGTGACGTATCTACAGGACCTTACGGCACTGGGCGATGGGGGACTCGAACCCTCGACCTCGCGGGTGTGATCCGCACGCTCTAGCCAACTGAGCTAATCGCCCTGGTTCTGGGTCCCGGCGGGGCTGGCGGCAGCCGAGCAATGAAGATTGCCGGGGACGGCCTGGCCACCGAGACAAGGTTATTCTATCGGCCTCCAACGGGGAGGCAAGCTGCTTGGATCGGGGGCGACAGGGCCTGGTGGGCTGGGGATTTGGGCCGGCCCGGCAGGGGTGGTCTCGGCTTGCTGAGGCAGACCAGGCCGGGGACAGCCCGGTTCGCTGGGGCAGCTTGGGCTGGTTGCGGCCCGACTCGCTAGTAGAAGGCGGGTCGCGGGTCGATCAGACCGCTGGGCAGCGACGGTCTAAGTAGTCTATTCGGCGGGTGCGGACGGCAGTACATTCAACGTGACGCGGTTGTCGAGGAGGACCCAGCAGATGATGGATGCAAAGGTGATCGCAGCGGTCGAGGCCTGGCTGGAAGATCCGGCGATCCTGGAGGTGGACAAGCAGGAGATACGCAAACTCCAGGCTGCCGGTCGGGGCGAGGAGTTGACGGACCGCTTCTATCGGGAGCTGGAATTCGGCACCGGCGGGCTGCGCGGCGTGATCGGGGCGGGCACCAACCGCATGAACGTGTATACGCTCGGGGCCGCGGCCCAGGGTCTGGCCAACCACGTGGCTGCCCAAGGCGACGCGGCGATGAACGCGGGGATAGTCATTGCCCATGATTGTCGGCGGAAGAGCGACGTGTTTGCTCGGCGAGTCGCTTGCGTGCTGGCCGGCAGCGGGATCACGGCCTATCTATTCGACAGGCTTCGGCCGACGCCGGAGCTGTCGTTTGCCATCCGGCACCTGGGCTGCACCGGCGGGGTGGTGGTCACGGCCAGCCATAATCCGCCGGAGTACAACGGATTCAAGGCGTATTGGGCGGACGGCGGCCAGGTCGTGCCCCCGCATGACCAGGCCATCATCGATGAGGTTCGCGCGGTGGGTGGTTTCGCCAATGTCCGGGTAGCGGACTACGAGAAAGCAATGGCGGCGGGGCGAATCAAGATCATCGGGCGCGAGGTTGACGAGGCCTTTCTCGAGCAGGTCCAGTCTTCCTGCCTGAATCCCAATGCCTGCCGGTCGCAAGGGGAGAAGCTGAAGATCGTCTATACATCCATTCACGGCACCGGCGGCGTGCTGATTCCCGAGGCCCTGAAGCGCCGGGGTTTTGGGCAGGTCCTCGAGGTGCCCCAGCAGGCCGCGCCGGACGGAGAGTTTCCGACGGTCAAGTCGCCCAACCCGGAGGAGGCCCCGGCCCTGAACATGGCCATCGAGCTGGCCCGTCGGGAAGGTGCTGATCTGGTCATCGGGACGGACCCGGACGGGGACCGGATGGGCATTGCCGTTCGTCGGCCGGATGGGGGCTTCGAGCTGATCAGCGGCAATTGCATCGGGGCGTTGTTGACCTACTACATTTGTGACCAACTCACCAAGAACGGGGCATTTCCCCCCCGGGCGGTGATGCTGACCACCATCGTCAGCGGGGATCTGATGAAGGACATCGCCCGTTCGTATGGGGCGGAAGTGGTCGAGACTTTGACGGGTTTCAAGTGGATCGGCAGCAAGCTGCAGGAGTACGACCTCCAGGGGCCGCCGGGCAAGCCGAGCAAGGATTTCATCTTCGGGGCGGAGGAGAGCTACGGCTACATGCCGGCAGCCTTCACTCGAGACAAAGACGCGGTGACCAGCGCGGCGTACATCGCCGAACTGGCCGCGGTGGCCTCCGGCAGTGGGCAGAGCCTGCACGACGTGCTGCAGGGCCTTTTCAAGCGGTTCGGGTATTACCAGGAAGGGGCCCAGAGCATCGTGATGAAGGGGCAGAAGGGGGCGGCCCGAATCAAGGAGTTGATGGAGTCTTTTCGGTCTGATCCGCCCAAGACCATCGGCGGCCTCACGGTGGCCTCGGTCGGCGACATCATGACCGGGGTGAAGAAGGACCTCCGCACCGGCCAGGTCGTCGGGGGTTATGACCTGCCGGCCAGCAACGTGCTGCTGTTCGCGTTGGAGGACGGCACCAAGGTCATCGCCCGGCCGAGCGGAACGGAGCCGAAGATCAAGTTTTACATCCTGGTGAAGGAGCCGGCCGACGATCTGGAGAAGGCCCGGGCGGCCGCGGCGGCGAAGATCGAGGGGATCATTGGGGACTTGACCCAGCGGGCTGGGGATTCGTCGGGAGAATGACTGCTCCGGGGGGGGATAAAGAGGCGAACGACGGCGCGGGCGTGGGTGACTTCTCCAAGGCAAGGCCGCGCGGGCTGAAGCCCGCGGCTCTTCTAGGACACACGCAAGCGTGAAATACTCTAGCGCTGGAGCCACCACCAGGCAGCGAAGGTGACGGTGACGAGGACCAACAGGGCCAGCACGATCCGACTCAGCAGCGGGGAGACTTGCCGGGGGCCGTCGATCAGGCCGCTGCCGAGGACGACGGTGGCATCAGACTCGTCGGGGACCAAGGCGTGGAGGAGGTCGGCGGCGAGCGTCTCGGCAGATTGGTAGCGATCCTTCGGGTCGGCGTGGAGGCACTGGATGGTGATGTCGCAAAGCCGGGGGGGCCAGTCCTCGGGCAACTGCTGACGGCGGAAGCTCTTGGCCTGGCGCTGGAGGCGAACCATTCCGCTACGGGTTTCTGCCTGAATGAGACGCTGGGCGGTCATGGCGAAGAACAGGGTGAGGCCCAGGCTGTAGATATCGCTGGCCGCGGTGGCAGCTTCGCCACGGGCCACCTCCGGGGAAATCCAGCCGGGCGTGCCCCGAGTCCGGCCCTCGAGTTCGGGAGGGCTCTCGATTCCGGCGACGTCGGCCAGGCCGAAATCGGTGATCTTCACCTGGCCGGTGGCGTCGATCATGATGTTGCCGGGCTTGACGTCCCGGTGGACCACCCCGATGGCGTGGCCGGCGGCGAGGGCCCGGGCGGCATGGGCGAGGACGTAGCAGGCCTGGTTGGCGGGCAGGGGGCCTTTCTGCTCGATCAATCCCATGAGGGTGACACCCCGCACGCACTCCATGGCGAAGTAGTAGATACCGCCTTGCTGGCCAACCTCGTAGATGGTGACGATGTTGGGGTGTTGGAGCCTGGCGGCGATCTGGGCCTCCTGAATAAACATCTTGAGACCGGCGGGCTGCTCCGGAGTCTCCACCCGGCGGGGCAGGACTTTCAGGGCCACGGTGCGATCGAGTTCCTGGTCGTGGGCCTCGTAGACGTAGCCCATGGCCCCCTGGCCGAGGACGGCCTTCAGTTGGTACCGACCGAGGGTCCGGCCGACCAACTCGCCGGCGGCGGGCCGGGCCGGTCTGGTGACGCGGCTGACCAGGTGGCCCATGGAGGAGGCATGGTCGGCCCGGGCCAGGATGGTGGAGCCGAGTTTCGACCAGCCTGATGCGGCGGGACCCAAGGCCCCGGCTACGGCGTCCGCGGCGCCGGATTCGTCGCGCCAGACATGCCCGCAGTGGCGGCAACGGACCCGCCGGCCGCGGGTGGGGCGTTGCAGGCGATATCGAGCCCGGCACTGGGGGCACACCAGAAGTGAGGACACGGGGGACTTCCCTCCCGCCGAGTCTGCCTGATGCTCTCCGTGGTCCACGGGCATGATCAACACCTGAAACAAGACTCAGCGAGAAGTCCGCCGAGAGCCTGGACAGTGGTCGTGGTCATCTCTGCTCGCGCCGCGGACGGCTCCAACGAGCGCAGGCCGTGGGGAGACGAATCACGATCCACCAGTACCCCGGATGCGGGTGACCATGGTCTGGGTTTGGGAAGTGATACCGCGCATGATGCTCTTCAGGGCCTCGGGGTTGGGAGCGTGCTTCAAGGCAGTATCGAGAAAGACGAATTCCTCCTGGACCAGGCGAGCCAAAGACGCGGTGAACGAGTGCATTCCCTCTTTCTCGCTGGAGGAGATCAGGGCGGGAAGGTCCTGGTCCTGGCCCTTGCGGATCAGCTCGCGGCAGGTGGGGGTACTGATCAGCACCTCGGTTGCGGGAATCATGGGGATGTCATCGCGAGAGCCGGGCAGGAGGCGTTGGGCACAGATCGCCTGCAGGCTGTTGGCCAAGCCGCTGCGAATGAAGGGGTGCTCGTTGCGGGGGAAGAACTCCAAGATGCGGGCAAAGGCCTGCATCGTGTCGGCGGAGTGCAGGCTGGCGAAGACCAGGTGGCCGGTCTCCGCGGCCTGGAGGGCGGCAGTCATGGTCTCTTTGTCGCGCATTTCGCCGATAAAGATGACGTCCGGATCCTGGCGGACCACGAACTTCATACCCTCTTGATAACTGGGAATGTCGATGCCGATCTCCCTTTGGGAGACGATCGCCTTCTTGGGGTGGAAGAGGAACTCGACCGGATCTTCGATGGTCACGATGTGGGCCCGCCGGGAACTGTTGATGTGTTCAATGATCGAGGCCAGGGTGGTGCTCTTGCCGCAGCCGGTCACCCCGGAGACGAGGATAATCCCCTCGGTGGTCCTCTCGATGAGTTCGCGGTAAATGGGCGGCAGGTGTAGTTCCTCGTAGGTGGGGATCTTCGAATTCACCCGGCGAATGGCGGCGCACATCCGGTTTCCGGACCGGAAGATGTTTACTCGGAACCGATCGCCATCGGGCAAGTTGGTGGAGAAATCCAGGTCGCCGCGCTCATCGTAGACTTGGCGCCGTCCCGAGGGGATGATCGGAGTGAGCAGCCCGGTGATCTCGTCGCCGGTCAGGGGCGACTGGTTGGCGGGCCGCAAGCGCCCTTCGACGCGATAAACCGGTGGCATCCCGGCCTTGAGGTGCAGGTCGGAGGCCCCCAGGCCCTTCATGGACCGCAGCAACTGTTGTACCGGGAGAGGTGAGGGGGATCTCTGCCCTGCCTTGTCGTTGTCGGACATCGTGGTCCCCTTCTCGAGCAAGGGCGCAAACCTGCGAAGAAGATGAACTGCCCGCCGGTCTGACGGGCCAACACTCATTCTATCTCCAGCGCCGGCCGGCTGCAAGTCCGCGGCCAAGAAGAACGCCCGGCGAGCCGTCCGGACAGGCCGCAGACCAGCGGTCAGGAATCCACGGTGATCAGAGGGAAGTCTCGATTCCCCGGCGCGGTTCCCTGCGGATCACGAGGTAAGCAAGCGGCATCTTGTTGTACAACGCAACCGTGCAGGGTGTAGGGGGTGGCGGCGGTTATGCGGACATTCACGAACCGGCCCACCAGGCCGGGCGACCCTTCGAAGACGATGATCTGATCACCCCCAGTCCGACCAACGAGCTGGCCGCACCCCGAGGCCGAGGGACGATCAGGTGCGGAGTCCTCGGGCAGCGCCGGCCGGTCGACTTCGTCGCCGCGGGATTGCTCGGACTGCTGGGCTTTGATGGCCCTCTTGCTGGGCCCCTCCACCAGGACCTCGACAACCTGGTCGATCATCGCCCGGTGGTTGGCCATGTTGATCCGGGCCTGGACGTCCAGCATCTGATTATTACGGAGGCGTTTCAGCTCCTCGGGCACGTCGTCGGGGAGGCGCCCGTTGGCCGGCGTGCCCGGGCGCGGCGAGTACTTGAACACGAAGCAGTTCTTGTACTTGGCATAGTGAAGCAGATCTAGGCTTTGCTGGAAGTCATCCTCGGTCTCGCCGCTGAAGCCGACGATCATGTCGCCGGCGATGGAGATGTCGGGCATCAACTCGCGGGCCCGATCCAGCAAGACCATGTAATCTTCTACGGTATGGCCGCGGTTCATCCGCCGGAGGATCGGGTTGCTTCCGCTTTGGGCGGGGATGTGCAGGTAACGGCAGATCCGGGGCGAGGAGGCCACCACCTGCAACGCCTCATCGCTGAAATCCCGCGGATAGCTGGTGACGAAGCGCAGCCGGGGCAGTTGGGGCACCTGGTCATGGACTCGGCGGAGCAGTTGGGCGAAGGTGGTGTCGCCTCCGGGGCCGTCCGACCGGTGATGATAGTGGTTCACCGTCTGGCCGAGGAGGGTCACCTCCACGACACCATGGTCCGCCAGCCGGCGCACTTCTTCCACAATCTGATCAGGCGATCGATGCCTCTCCGGGCCGCGGGTGTTGGGGACCACGCAGAACGTACAATGTTTGTTGCAGCCCCTGATAATGCGAACATAGGCCTGTCGGCGGCCGAATACCCGGGGGGTGGGGGCGTGCGGGGACAACCCGAAGAAGCGGCTGGAATCGAGCGATTCCAGATCGGCGGCCGGGCCGCGGTGGCGAAGCTCGGTGGACCGATCACGCAGCCGCCCGGACAGGGCGATGACCGGGGCCCGGGTCTGGCGAACATCATCGATCAGCCCGGGCAGCCGATGTAGCTCGCTGGGGCCGCAGAGGATGTCCACCTGAGGCGCCTTGGCCAGCAGCCCGTCGCCGTCGCGCTCGGCCATGCAGCCGATGACCGCCACGATCTGGTCCGGATTCCGGCGGCGGGCGCCCTTGATCTGCCCCAGGCGGGAGTAGACCTTGTCCTCGGCATGCTGGCGAACCGAGCAGGTATTGAAGACGACGAGTTGGGCAGCCTCGAGATCATCGCTCAGGCAGTATCCCCGGTCCAATAGCCCGCCCAGGACCAGTTCGCTATCCAGGGCGTTCATCTGGCAGCCCATGGTCTCGAGATACACGGTCTTCGACGAGGTCATCGCGTTGACACCTGCTTGGGCAGAGCGGCCTGACGAGCTTGGACGAGTTTGCGAATGGAGGCCTTGGTTCGCTGGTGGGCCAGGCATTCGTCGTACAGCGCGGCGGCCTGGTGGGGGCGTCCGAGGCCCTCGTAAGCCCGGCCCGCCCAATACAGGGCGTCGCCCGTCTGCCCCGAGCGGGGATGGAGAATCACCAGGCGCATGGCCGCCAGGCCCGCCCGGGGATAGTTCTTCTTGGCGCAATCCAACTCCGCCCTCAGCAGCAGCCAGGCTTGGCGTTCGGCGCGCTTCTTGACGCCGGCCGCCTGCCGGAGCAGCCGGGACGCCTGCCGAAGGTCTCCCGTTTCGATGGCCCGGCCGGCGCGGCGGCGCATCGCGGCGGATTCCTTCGCCGAAATCGCCTTCTTGCCGCCCTTCTTGCCGGCTCCGGGGGTACCACCGGGCGAAGGCCCTGCTGGAAGGGCGAGAGACGTGGCTGGGCCGCAAGCGAAAAGAAGGGCCGGCGGAGACGTTCCCCAGGCTGCGGCGAGCCCGAGAGGCCATGCCGAGGCCGTCCGGGGCCCAGTCAACGGCGCCAAACTGACAGCCCCGAGGAGAATCGACGCCTTTATCATCGCTATCATACGCAAATCCTAGCTGGATGGGCCCCGCTTGGTCAAACCGGGACCGTTGCTCGGATGGCCGGTCAGCCCTTAGTATGAGCCGATGTTCGTCGTGACCAAGAACGGAATTCCGATAGGCGCCGCACCTTGGGCCCTGGCCCTGGCGTTGATAGGTCTGTCGGCGGGATGTCGAGAATACCGGGAGGGCGTGAGGGATCTGCCCGCCGAGGGTGAGGAGCTACCGATCCTGCGACAGTTCGGCGAGACCCACGGCCGGGAGACCCGGGGGATGCAGGTCGTGATTCGGGACCAGGCGACGCTGGCCCAGATGCGGCTGGGGGGCCTTTCGGTGGATTTTGCGAGTGAGATGGTCCTCATAGTGCTCCTCGGCCGGGTGGGCTCGGATCTATATGCGGTCAGCATTGACCGAGTGTGGCGGGAGGGCCATCAACTGCGCGTGGCCGTAACGGTGAGGTCTCCGCCCTCTGGGGCCCCCCTGGTGCCGGCCAGCCCGTATTGCATTGCGGTCATCCCACAATGCGACCTGAACGTGGCGGATTTCTCGCCGGAGCCGCGGCCGCGGGGGCGCCTCTGGTACGAGAGCCAGGCACCCTGAGATGGGAGCGGCCGTGGGGTGGGGGATCCGGTCGTATCATGGGGATGGACCACCGCCGCGGCTGTATCGCCAGACACATTATCCTGGCTTAATAGGGGGCCGGGCGGCCCGAGCAAACCCTCCCGGCCGGGCCACCGGCGGGCGGGACGGTCCCGTGCCGGCCGTCGGCCCGCAAATGCCGTTCCGGAGCCACCGCGCGGGCTTTCTCTCGCAGGATTCCCTGGTCGGAGCGGCCCCCGCTCCTGCAGCCCAGCGGGACAGTTGTATCGCGGCCCGGATTCGCTATACTGATGGGTCTCCAAGGAGGGACCCACCATAGGAAGCCACTTTTGTTGCGGGGCGCCACATTAGCCCCTGGAGGACTCGAATCATGACGGACTTCAACGGCGAGTTTCCCACGGTCATCGGGCCGGACGCGAAGTTCAAAGGCGAACTGGCCTTCGACGCAGGAGTCCGCATCGAAGGCCATTTCGAAGGGCAGATCAAGTCCAAGGGCACCCTGCACGTCGCCGAAGGCGCCAGTGTGTCGGCCAACGTCGAGGCGATGAACGTGACCGTGGAGGGCGAGTGCAAGGGCAACATCGTCGTCTCGGAGAAGCTGCAGCTCCTGGCCACCGCCAGGATGGAGGGAGACTTGCGCACCAACCGGCTGGAGATTGCCGACGGGGCGATCTTCGTTGGCAACGTGGTGGTCGGACAGGCCGCCGCCGAGCAGGCCACCAGGCGGGCGTCCCCGCAAGAATCCCGGGCCCCTCAGCAGGCCGCCGCGCCTCACGGGTCCGACAAAGCACAGCCTCAGCCGCGACCGCAGCCGCGGCCGCCGTCGCAACCGGCGGGAATGCCCAGGCCGCGTCCCGAGGACGCACGCATCCATCCGACCGGCAAGCCTTGATTCGATCCCGCCTTTTCCCGGCAACACCCGTGGGCACGGGAACCCTGCTCATTGTCCAGTAGGGACCGCGCGGCGCGCCAGATGTGGACCCGAGATTCCTCCCGAGGGGGACCGGAGGACTACCGTCGACAGATGTTCGGTAGCCCACGGATGACTTCGTCGAAGTTGGCCTGCATCTGGCCTACGGGTCCAAGCACAACGGCCAGCGATTCGGCGGTTTCCTGGATGTGACCGACCAGTTGATCAAAGAGGCGGGCAACCAGGTCATCCGCATTCGAAGTGATGGCTCCCATCTGAGCAAAAAGGGTGGCGACGTTTTCCATGTCGGAGCCGTCCAATGCGATGCGTGACAAGGTCACCGCGGCGCCGATGATCCTGTCGAAACTAAGAAGCTTGCCGCCCTGACCGGGAGGATGTTCCTCCTCGCCATGTGAACCGTTGCCCCGGGAGCGAAGATCCGGGCCACCTTCAGCAGATCCGCCATCGCCCGCGGCCACTGGCTCTGCGTGGTGATTGCGGACGGCGCTGATGATGTGCTGGTCGATTTTCCAGTCGGCGAGGACGGCGGCTCCCACCTCCGCATGGGTTACGCCGAGGAGGCGTCGTTCGAGTCGGTGGAGGCTCGGGGCCGGACCACTGGACGATTGGCTGAGGACCTGCCGATAGGCCTCGGGAACGCCGAAAGCCATCAACCCAACGCCGATGTCGCACAGCAGCCCGGCCGTCCCGGCGTCATCGGCCAACTCGGGCAGGAGCTGGCGGCAGAGATCTTGGGCCGCGACACTGGTCGCCAGGGTCGCCTGCCAGTATCGATGGGCGTCGAACCCGGGGGGCAGGGCCTTGCCCAACCCGCTGACCACGTGCTGGTTGACCACCGCAGATCTGACTCGCTTAAGCCCCAGCCGCTTGCTAGCCGCAGAGACTGAGGAGGTGGGCGAGCTGAAGCCATACAGGACGCTGTTGGCCTGACGGAGAAGCTGGGCGGTCAGGCTGCTATCCTGGCCGATCAGGTCTGCGACGAGGTTGACGTCACATTCGGGGTCTTTCGTCATATCGAGGATTCTGTGGACAGTCCGGGAAGGTGCGGGGACCTTGGGTTCCCTGCGGATCGTCTCAATAATCTGCTGCGGTGTCATCATTTGCCCTCAACCCCTTTGAGCGACCATAGAGTATTACTGCCGGAGCCGAACCAGCAACGGCGGCCAATCGGGGATAGTCAGCAGCAAAGCCGCTTGTCGCGGCGGGGTTCAATCCGGCATGTCGGACCTGGCCAGGAAAGCGCGTATGTCCGGCTGTTCAGGATCGAGTTCGAGCGACCGCTGCCAGGCCTGACGGGCCATCTTCCGCCAGACGGGGCTTCTCTCCCGGTAGTACATCTTGATGAAGCTGGTGCCCAGATTGGCGTAACAGTCCGGGTCATTGGGGATCTGCTGCTGGACCCGGTGATAGATGTTGATGGCCCGCAACGGATCGCCGGTGGCCTCGTAGCAGGCCCCGAGATTGAAGAGGGCCTCGACCGAGGTGGGCTTGAGCGTGACGGCCTTCTCGAAAGCCCCCAGGGCCAGACCGTATTGAGCACTCTCGGCCAGGGCCAGACCCTCATCGTAGAAGGCCCGGAACCTGCGCCCGCGCTGGGCGGGGGTCATCGCCTGGGTGGTATCCGGAGCCTCGACCAGCGTCTGCCCGGCCGTCTTGTGTTGGTCGGACGGCTGGGCGCAGCCCCCCGTCACACAGGCGGCCAGACTGATGATCGGCAGTAAGAAGCGGGCGGACATGTCAATGACCTTCCTGGGGTTCAGCGGCCGAGACGGCCTGCATCTGTCTGGCCTGGCGGATCTTCATGCGTTTCTTGTCGTGCGGAGTCTGGGCCGCAGCCTTGAAGCCGGGCGGGAATGCTCGCCCTCGAGCCCGCCGGCCGACAGCCTCGCTCGCGGCGAACGGCGGCTGGGGGCTGGTCGAGCCGACCGCAGACCTCTCGGCGGAGGTTGGACATTCGACGGGCCCTTGCCTCCCTGCGTCGTCGGCACCGGCGGCTGCCCGATCGATCATCGGCGGGCCGATCATAACTACGGTTCCATCGTCATCATCGGCGGGATCGCGGTCAGCTTCGTCAGAATCGACCAGAGGCGGATCGCCGAACATGGGCTTGGGGTCGCGGAACTCGCTGGGGATCTCGAAGTGGAGAGGCACGTCCTGCAAGCGCTCGAGGTGCTTGAAGTGGGGACGATACATCTCGAAGACTTCGAAGTCCCGGGCGCTGATTTCGGTGGCCGCTTCGATGTGAGCGGTCAGGAAGATGAGCAGATCGACGCGTTCGGTGCGGGGGCTCTCCTGGCGGAAGAAGAGGCTGAAGACGGGCCAATCGCCCAGTCCGGGGACCTTGTTGATGGTACGGGTCTTGCGATCGCTGATCAGCCCGCCGAGGACCACCGTCTGGCCGTCGCGCATGATGACCCGGGTATCCATCTCTCGGGTACGAATGCGGGCCACCCGCAACCCGGTGGTGCCGATGACATCATCGCCCAGGGCGCTGGTCGCCGGATGCACCAGCATGCTGACGCGCCCGTCCATCATGATCGTGGGGGTAACCTCGAGCTGGACTCCGACCGGAATGTAGGTGTCGAACGCCTCGGTAACGGTTCCGAAGTCGGTGATAGTGGCCTGTAGAATCGGGTATCTTTCGCCGACCAGAATGCTGGCGCTGTGGTTGTTGTGGACCAGCATCCTGGGGTTGGCCAGCAGACGAATGGCATTGTCGGTCTGGTGGGCGCGGAACAGGGCCGTGAGTCGGGAGAAATCAATGGTCCCGAGTGCCAGGCTGGTGGACGTCTGCACGGTCCCGTCCGGCGAATGGCGAATCTGCGTGCCACCGGAGAAACCGGCCCGCCAGTTGAGGGGCAGCTCGTGGTTGAGCACCGGTCCGGTAGCCAGGACGTTGACATCCCAGTCGATGCCCAACTGTCGCTGGAGATCGGTGCTCATCTCGACGATGCGGGCCTCGATCAGGACCTGGGGCGGAAGCTTGTCGAGGTCGGCGATCAGATCGGCGATGCGGGCGATGTTCTGCGGCACATCGGTGACCACCACGGTGCGGGCGTGGCGGGCCGGTTCGGAACGCACCATGGTGCCTCCCGGTCGGGTGGTGCGGTCGGCGGTGTTTGATCCGGATGCGGCGGTGGCGGACCCCGACACTTGGTTTTGGTTGTCCAGGTCACCGCCCAGACTGCTGAGCCTCTGCACGCCGTAGCCGCGATGGCTGTTTTCGTTGAGCACCTTCATCTTGCCGTACCTGGTCAGGGCGAACTCCAGGGCATCCTTGACGCGCTCGGCATCCTGCCACTGCAGGGTGAAGATGCGGGTCACCAGGGGCGGGGCCAGCTGCTGGTTCTCGCCCGCCTCGGGGGGCGTGGACACGGTTATGACATCGTCATCGACGGTATAGATGAAGCCGTTGTTGAGGGCGATCGCCCTCAGGGCGGTCTGGACCGGGACGTCCTCCAAGTACACCGAGATCTCGCCCTTGACCTCCGGGCCGATGACCAGATTCAGCCCGCCCTGCTGGGCCACCAGACGCAGGGCATTGCCGATCTCGGTGTCGGCGGTGTGGAGGGTGATCCGGTTGGCAGCCGAAGCCGAGGCGGACTCCGGCAGCGCCGGATTCGAGCCGGCCTGCATGGTCAATCGGTGCAGAGCGTCGCCGATCATCGCGCCCGAGGAGACGGATGGAGGCTGCTTCGGCGATCCGTCCTCGGCGATGGCGGAAAGGCCCATGGCCATGCTGACCATGACTGACCACAACAATGTCCGCGGTCGCTTGTGCATCACTTCTCCGCCATCCGGTGAACGACTGCCTCTGGGGATCCCAGTTCGAGGCGGAACGCCCAACGGCCCGAGACCAGGGTGGTCGACCACTCGGTAATCTCGACTACCTCGTAGCGATCATCAATGACATCTCCAACGCCCACGATGCGATCACCGATTACGGCGAGCCATCGGCCGTTGCTGGTGGAGGCCCCGGTGAAGGCCGACGAAGGTGGTTGCGGCGCGGCGCTGTGGTTCTGGTTGGTATCGTTGGCCTGTGCCGGTCGATCCCGGCCAATCATGCCCAGGGCGTTGACGAAAGGATCGCGGCCCCAAGGCTGCTGGGCCGCGGCTTCCTGCTGCTGCCACCTGGGAGATAGGTAATCATGGGCGTCGGCCGGGTCGGGGCTGTCGACCGCCACCGTGAAATCGACCGCATTCACCAGAGGGTCGGCCTGGGCGTTGGCGGGGGCATACTCGGTGATCAGACCGGACACCCTCCAGACCAGGATAGGACTCGCCACCCCCAACACCCAGATGAGCTTCTTCCTTCGCGCGTCCATCAGTTACTGCCCTCGTTGGCGTCGTGGTCGAACGGCTGAAACGCCTCGACGGTGATGTCGGCGATCAGGGCCACGTCGTCCGTCCACTCTCCCGGTTCGACAGGCCGGACCTGGAACTCCACGGCCCGGGCAGGAAGCCTCTGCCGACCGCAAAGCTGCATGTACTCCGCAATCTGCCGATAGGTGCCGGTCAGGGAAACGCGATAACGCTGATAATCCGGCGCCGCGTCCTTGCCGCCGGGCCGGTTCACCTCGGGTAGGGGCCGTATCTCGCGGAGAACGAGGCCCGCCTTGCCGGCCGATTGCATCAGCTCCGCCTGGACCAAAGAAGGCTCTCGGGCGTCGGCCATGCGGGATTGGAGATCCTCTACCAAGTCCCCCAGTTGGCGAAGGTCCGCCTGCCCCAGGGTGCGGTCCTGGGCGATGGTGGCCATGGCCGTAAGGGAGTCGCCCAACTCGCTGGCCTGACGGATTCCCTGAGCGGCATGGGCCTTGCGCGAGAGGGTGTAGCTGGTGGCCAGAACCACGGCCCCTACCGCGGCGATGGCCGGCAACCACTCTCTGACGGATGTGCGCCAATTCGACATTCACTACACCTTGGGCCGCGGGTAGGCCAGATCGAGTTCCACCGCGAGGGTCCCGGCGGCGTCGGAGTTCAGGTCCGGCGTCCGGCGGTTGGCGGTCAGCAAACGCACCCGCTCGAAGAACGAACTCCGCTGGAGCAAGAGCAGGGTCTGCTCGACCGCCTCATCGAAACCCCGGCTGGACTCTCGGCAATGGACCGCCCCGGAGACGATCAGCCTGATTCCGCGGGAGCTGGATTCCGCACGGAACTCCCGGGCCTGCACCTCGCGAGGCAGCAGCACGGCCAATTCCTTGAACACCCCAACCCACGAGGGGTTGAACCGCGAAAAGCGGTCGAGTCTCTTCTGTAAGAGGACGACGGTTTCCTGTTGCCGGACATGCTTCTCACTGGTGTCGACGATGCCCTGGACTTCGCTGAGGCGACTGCGGTGCGAGTCCATGGACTGGAACAAGTGGTCGCCCACGTAGTCGAACAACAGGGCGAAGGTGATGATCGCCAATGCGGCCACGGAGCCACAGACGGCCACTGAATTCCGGATTTTCTGCACCCGGCGCTGTAGGCGAAACTCCGGCGGTATAAGGTCGGGCAGAGTCTGCCAGTGTCGAGCCGCACCGACGGTTACGGCGAACGAGTCCAGCGTGCGTCCTTCGGCCGACTCGCCGAACACGGCCAATCCCTCGAGCCAATGCTCGTCGCGCACCTCGACCGAGAGTCTACGATCCAGGGCCCGGGCCAGGCCGGGGATCGATGCCCCGGGGCCGACCAGTCGAACGGCCTGGATGTTGCCACCCCGATCCGTGGTTCCGGCGAAGGTCAACCACTGGGTAATCTGTTTGGTGAACTGCTGCAGGACCGGCTCCAACAAGGGGAGCAGCAGGTCGCCCTTGGCCCCCAGGGAGTCGATCTTCTGGTCCGGTGCCGGAATCCCGACCTCGTTACGCAGCGCTATGGCCCGATCCTCGTCGAGCTGGATGACGTCGTCTCCGGAGATGATGGGGCGCATCAGGGCGTGGGAGAGATCCCCCATGCCGACCGGCAGTTCGCTGGTGACGAAGGGCACGACACCGTCAAGTACCACCAGGGTACTGACCCGCTCGTCGACGTGCAGAAACGCCTGCAGGCCGCTTTCTTCCTGGTCGTTGTCCCGGGCTATGTTGTCCTGGGCTACGGCGGCCAGAACAGCGGGGGCCGGGCAAACGGCTATGACGTTCAGTCCAGCTCGGGCGGCGGCGTTGATGGCGGCCTTGGCCAGGTCCCGGTGAACGGCGGCGGCGGTGACCCCGATTTGATCGCTGGCCTCGGAGCGTTGGGTAGTCGGGGTCTGGAGGGCAACCACGGCGTGGGCGATGTCATAGTGCAATTGCTCGCCGAGCTTGAGCAGGACCGCCTTGCGCAGGGCGTCCCCTTTGAGCGGCGGCATGTCATAATGCTGGCAGGCTACGGACGATCCGCCAATCACGCACACGAGGTCCTGCCCGATCCAATCACGCTGGCTGACGAATTCGGCGAGGGCATCGAGGGTGGTTTCGTCGCGCAACCCGGAGGCGTCCTGGCCTTGGGAAGCGCAGAGAAACGAAGAAGCGTCCGAGAGGTGAACCCGACCGCGACCCAGGCGGGCCAGGGCCAGGTGCAGCTCATCAGCGCTGGCGTGCAGTACCAGAATTTCCCGAGTGCTAGACATCCTTGTCCGAGTGACACTACGCCCCGGCGGCGCCCCATACTGCTCCGGCCCTAACCTGCCCGGGGGCTTCTGGGCAGCGCGATGTCACTTCCTTATTCTGCTTGTACCTCGACGATCCGGCGGTAGGCATCCCACGGGGCGCTGTCTTGCGCCGGCCTTCCAAAGGCCCGATAGGTGGGCGGGTTAGTACTGTTGTCGTTCTCCGCGTAGAACACCCCCGTGGCCAGAGCCGGGTCGTCACTTGGGTCACCATTGTCTGATATCGTCCCGGTCCCCCCTTGAGTTAAGTCCAGCATGACCATCTCGATGCCGCTTTCGGCGGCGTACAGAGCGCCGGTGCTGTAATAGTGCCCCAGCGTCGCCCGAGAGGCGGTGGCATTAAGCTGAAAGAGCCACAGAACCAGCGTTCCGATAACCAGGAGGGCGGCAACGAAGCTGAGCACGGCCATTCCCGGACGTAAAGGTCGGAGACGTTTATCGGGAGTTGGCAACCCTCAGCCCTCGTTCATGAAGTTTCTCAGGTAAACGGACGTCCGAAGCAGGGCGAGCTGCGAGCTTCGGTCTAGTTGCACCTGCAGGCCGATGCGTCGAACGCTCTGGCGATCGCCCAGCGACAGGGGCAGGGAGGCCAGCCCGCTCCCGTCTCCCTGGAAGTAGGAGAAAGTCAGCCCGCTTACCTCCTTGGCCAGCGGATGCCAATTGGCCCCGCTATCGTTGGTCATTTCCAGCGTGTTGGCCCCGCCGTCCAATCGAAAGCCGACCATGCCGCCGTCGAAGCGCAGCTCGGTGGCGGCCGCGACGTCGACTTGGGCCTCGCCGAGCAAGGCGGCGTCTTGAGGGATCTCGCGAAGGTAGCGCAGCATCACTTCCAGGGCTGCCGAGCCCACCTCCATCAGCTCGGACCGGGCGGCGGTCTCGGCCCGCTGACGCGAGGCGTTCCAGATCAGCGAAGCGGCTATGCCGCAGATGATGACCCCGACGGTGATCGAGGTAACCAGCTCGATGAGCGTGAAGCCGGCCCTCCGCCGGGCCCGCCCGGCGCCGGATCCCGGACAGAGCGAGATCGCGCTCGCTGAAGATCGATGGTTGAAGAACCGGTGAATCTCGGCCATCTGGTCAGTAATCCGTAAACATGCGTTCGATTCTTATTTCGCGATCACTCCAGGTCACCGTGACGCGAACCTTGGCATATCCGATGTCGCTCCCGACGGTCTGCAGATTGGCATCGGTAGGCGTCACTTCCACCTGGCGATTGAAGGACGCAAATCCGCTCACCGGCGAGGACGCCGAAGCTTCCGCGTAGACCCCGGCATATCCGCCCGACCCGCTGTAGCGGGCGGCGACGATCTCCTCCATGCGTTCGGTGGCCAGGAACGCCGCTACCGTGGCATTGGAGGGGTGGATGGACTGCATCGAGGCTTCGGTAAACGCGCCCACCAACGGCGGCATGGCCACCGAGAGAATCACCATGGCCGCCACGATCTCGATGATCGTCGTGCACCGTCGGATGGCCCGAGGTCTTCTCATCCCGCGCGCTCCACGAAACCACTCACCGGGTGGACGGTGATGGTCACCCCACTCGAGAGACTGATCTGGCCGGTAGCGGCCAGAGCGGTCTCGTTGCCGTCATAGGGCACTCCGTATCCGTCGATCTCCAGCTCGGCGGTAGCGTTGATGCTCACCGACGAGATGGAGACGCCGGCATAGGGGCCCGAGCCGAACTGCACGGCGGCGGTGGTCTGGTCCAACGGATTGGGCAGGGCAAGGCGGTCGGCCTTGCCCGGGTTGTCTCGATCCTCGATGTACAACTGGTAGTTGTCGGACCCGGCGTCGAAGACCGCCCAGGTTCGCAGCCCGGAGGCCAGGGCCGTGCGTTGCAGGTAGCGGATATCCCCCACCAGCCTGGCCGCCGCGGCGCGCGAACGTGTTGAATCCACATAGGACAGGGTCGGCCCGCCGACGGCAACAGCGACGATCGCCATGATGGCCATCACCGTAACCATCTCGATCAGGGTGAAGGCCGGGCATAGTCCGCACGGTCTCGAGGCACCCATGGGAGGCCCCCGCTTTCTGCGATCCGAGGTCAGGCCGAAGGACGCCCGGCCTACCAGCCGTTTTCGCTCACCGTGTTGGTATTGGCCCAGAACTCGCCGGTGGCGGCCTTGTAGGCCCAACCGCCATCGGTACCGACCACAGTGCCCTTGGTGGCGCCGACCTCGACGTTGTTGGCGGTCCCGTCGGTGTCGTAGGGATTGTCGGGTATGGTGTCGGTCAGGATGACCCCCGAGGTAGTCACCTGGACCAGCGTCGGCCAGGTGGCGGTCCCGCCGCCGGCGTCGGTGGCGGAATGGGCGTAGTAGTTGGCAACCGCGGCCCGGACTCCACCGAGGACACCCTTGCAAGCGGCGGCCCTGGCATCAGTCCGATAGTCCAGATAGACCGGCAGGGCTACCGCCGAGAGGATCCCCAGAATCACGATGACGGTGACCAGCTCGATCAGGGTGAACGCCGGGCGACGCCTGTTGACATGCTTCATCCTGTGCATTTTCGTTCTCCTTTCGCCGGGCCTCCCCGACGGGCCCTTTGCTGAAACATACGATACGGTCGATCCCGGCGACCGTTTTCCTAGCCGGTTCCGACAATCTTGAGCAGCTTCCACATCGGCAAAAAGATGGCCAAGGCAAAGAAAAGAACCACCGCCGCAAGAGTGGTCACCATGACCGGCTCGATGAGGGTCGATAATAGCCTGATGCTGCGCTGCGTCTGGGTGGCGTAGTATTTCCGCAGATAGGAAAAGATCTCGTCGGTGCGGCCGGCCTGCTCGCCGATCGCCAACATCCTCTTGACCAGCGGGGTCAGCCAACTGGTCTCGGCGAAGGCCTCGGTCAAGGAGTGGCCCCCTTCCACCGAGCGGACCATGCCGCGGACATCCTGCCTGATGACCCGGTTGGTCATGCTGTCGGCGGTCACGGCGAGGGCTTGGGTTATCGGCAGTGCGGCCCGCATCAGCAAGTCCAGCAGCTCGATCATCCGTACCATATAGATGCCGAGCAGGAGCTTGCCGAAGATGGGCAGCTTCAACACATGGGCGTCCAGCCAGCACCTGGCGAACTGGTAGCCGAGCAGCGTGCGAATCCCGCCAACCAACAAGACCAAGCCCAGACCCAGTAGCAGGTAATGTCCGGTGATGGCCCCGCTGATGGCCAGGAGCATCCGGGTGGGTAACGGCAATTGGCCCCCGAACTTTGCGAACAAGTCGGCGAACTGGGGCACGACGAAAATCAACATGAAGACGGTGGCCGAGATCAGCGAGCCGGCCACCAAGGCGGGGTAGAGCATGGCCGACTTTACTTGGGAGCGGGTATCGTCCTCCTGCTCTTGATAGCGGGCCAAGGCGGAAAGAACGTCGGGGACCTTTCCGGCGGCCTCGCCGGCGGCCATGGTCTTGACGTAGATGGTGGGGAAGATGTCGGTCTCGGCGTCCAGGGCGTCGGCCAAGGTGCGACCGCCTTCGATGCGCCCGGCGATGCGCCCGATGGCGGCATGGAGCTGGGGGTGGGCGGTCTGCTCCTGGATGGCCTGGAGCCCGGCGACAATGGGGATGCCGCTTTCCGAAATCGCGGCGATCTGGTGAGTGAAGTCCAGCACCGCCCGACGCATGGCCTTGCCGCCCCGGACTTTTCGCACGCGCTGCGGTCCGCGGCGAGACTTGGCCCCGGCTGAAGCGGCACCGGCGGCCTGCACGCTGATGGGCGTTTGGCCGCTGGCCTCGATGCGGGCCAAGGCGGCGCGCTGGCTCTTGGCCTCCACGGTCTCGCTACTGATCTTGCCGGAGAGCGTGGCAAACTGAACGACGTACTTGGCCACCTTGCTTACCTCTACGGATGGTCAGGCCGGTTGTGGAGCCGTGCCGCGGGCCGGTGATGCTGAACGTGTCCCGATAGGTCTACGGCCCTATGCGTACTGCCGGTGAATCCAATCATCTATCGCCCCCCCACCACGCGCGAGACCTCCTCGACCGTGGTGACGCCGCTGCGGATCTTCGCCACCCCGTCCTCAATCATGAACTTCATGCCCTGCTCGCCGGCCTTGCTGCGGATGGCCTCGGCGGATTCGCAGCCCACGATCATCGCGCCGTACTCGTCGTTGACCCGGAACAGCTCGAAGAGGCCGACCCGACCCAGGTAACCGGTACCCACGCAACGTTGGCAACCTCTTCCGCGCATCGGCTCGAATCCTGGATCCTCATCGCCCAGCCCCAATGCCCGAAGCAGGTGTTCCGGCGGCGAATCGACATCCGCACAGTCCGGACAAATCCGGCGGCAAAGTCGTTGGGCCAATACCGCGAGCAGGCACGAAGAGATGAGATACTCGGCCACGCCGATATCCCGCAGTCGGGCTATGGCCCCGATGGAATCGTTGGTATGGACGGTGCTCAACATCAGGTGGCCGGTAAGCGAAGCCTGAACGGCTATCCGGGCGGTCTCGGCATCGCGGATTTCACCCACCATGACCACATCGGGGTCCTGCCGAAGCACGGAGCGCAGACCGCTGGCAAAGGTCAGGTTGGCCTCGGGATTGACCTGCACCTGCCGAATCAAGGGAGTGCGATACTCCACGGGATCTTCAATGGCGATGATGTTCTTCTGCGGCGAGGCGATGCACTTCATGGCCGCGTATAGGGTGGTGGACTTCCCCGAGCCGGTCGGACCGGCCACCAGGATCATCCCGTAGGCGCTGGAGATGATCGGCGTGAAACAATCCAGCATCTCCCGGGACATGCCCAGGTCCTGGAGAGAGATCGACTCGGACTCGTTGCGCAGGATGCGCAAGACCACCGCCTCGCCGAACACCGAGGGAAGCACGGAGACCCGCATTACCGCGTCGTGGTCACCACTGCGATGCTGAAAGGCCCCGTCCTGGGGGGCCCGGTTCTGGGCGATGTCCAGCCGGGAGATCACCTTGATCCGCGAGACCAGGGCCCGGTGCAGGCCCAGCGGAGGTGCGGCCACCTCGCGGAGCACTCCGTCAACCCGAATGCGCACCCGAAGCTCCCGGTCGCCGGGCTCGATGTGGATGTCCGAGGCCCCCTGCCGTATCGCCTCGTTGATCAGATCGTCAACCAGGCGGATGACCGGCTGGGTCTCGTCCCCCTCCGAGTCGCCGCCGGCCTCGGTCAGGGAGTCCGCCGCGGAGGATTGCTGTAGATACTTGCTGGCCCCGTAGGCCCGTTCGATCAGCCCCTGGATCTCACTCCGGCTTCCCAGACAGACGTCAACCTCCCTCTTGGTCATCAGCCGAGCCCGTTCGATGCCGGACAGGTCGGTCGGGTCGTCCATGACCAGGGTGATCACCCCGTCACAGTCGAAGACCGGAAACATGAGGTGCCGACGGACCAGTTCTTCGCTGAGCAATTCCGCATTCTGCAAGCGGGGAATGAAATCCGAGAGCCCGCAGTAGGGTACTCCCAGTCGCAGGGCGCGAAGGGCGTGGAGTTGGCTGTCGGTCAGGGCTCGGCTCTTGCGTAGTACGGCCTCCAGGCTGGTGGATTCCGCGGCGGCCTGCTTCTCGGCCTTCTGCACTTCCGCGGGAGGGAGAACGCCGCCGGCCAAGAGCTGGTCGCGCAACTCGTCATCGGCGGCAAGCGGCTTTGACAAGACCGCCGGCCCAACCGAGGAACCGTCGGCCGGGTGGCCCGCCAGGCCGGTCTTGTGGGGCGCACTAGGAGACACCGGCACCTCCGTTCGACGCGGGCTGGGGTGCTGCAGAAGTCGGGCCGGCGGCTGATTCGATCAACAACCGTTCGTCGCGGCCTCGAGGATCGATGAATTGGATGCCGACCTTGTAGGTGGGCTGGTGGTCGAGCATCTCGCAGCGACGAATGACGCCGCGAATGTTCAGTACCTCGCCGTGAGACTCCTGATCGGTTTCCACGCTGGAGACGCGCAATACCAAGCGCATGTTCCTGGGCAGGTAGATGCCGCTCCTGAGCCCCAGGCCGCCCGCACTCACGTCGATGACCGCCATGCCGACCTGGGCATCCGCCAGGCTGAGCCGAAACTGATCGGCATGATCCTGATGCGGATCCACGCGGGCCTCGTAGGTGGTCGCGTGACGCTGAAACTGCCGGGCGTGCGCACTGATTTCCTCGGGTTTCATGACAGCAGGCTTATCGGGTATCGGCGGGGACCGGTTAACCATCGGCGAAGTAGGACGTCTGCAGCACCGGCAGGCGCCGCCCGGAAGAGAAAGGACCGAGAACTCGTCGGCTCGCCACGGTCGGAGAGTGGCCCGGTTCCGCGGCACCGGCCGACCGCGGAGCTGATTGAGTAGGTGAGGGCCTGCGTCTTGCCGGAGCCGGGGCGCGAATACTCGGCTGGCCGGCGCCGCCGATCGGGGCGCAGGCTATGAACCGCTCGCGTCGGTCACCCGGTTGGTCAGGCGACCGATGCCGTCAACTTCGACGCTGATCTCGTCACCCGAACGAAGAAAGACCTGCGGCGAGCGGGCGAATCCCACGCCGGCCGGCGTGCCGGTCAGAATCACCGTCCCGGGCAGCAGGGTGAATTGATGCGCGAGATAGGAGACCAGGGTCGGCACGGAGAAAATCATGTCCGCGGTATGGCCGTCCTGCATGACCTGCCCGTTCAGTATCGAGCGTACGCCCACGCCCTGGCCGGCCCCGGGGTGCCGGACATCCAGCTCGTCGGCCGTCACCATCACCGGCCCGAGGGGACAAAATGTATCGAAGGACTTGGCCCGGGCCCATTGCCGGTCGCGGCGCTTCTGGCAGTCGCGGGCGGTTATATCATTCGCACAGGTGTAGCCGAACAGGTAATCCATGGCCCGCTCTTCGCTGACTTGCTTGGCCGTCCGCCCGATGATCACGGCCAGTTCCGCCTCGTAGTCGACCTCCTCCGGGGCCGAGGCCGGCAACATGATGGCGTCGTCGGGGCCGATCACCGAGGTGGTGGCCTTCAGAAAGACCAACGGCTCGGTGGGAAGCTGATCGGCCTTCATCTCCTGGGCGTGCTGGCGATAGTTGCGACCGATGGCCAGGATGTTGGGCGGATCGACCGGGGCCAGGCGGCGGACCACCTCGATGGGGAGGTCGCCGAGCCGCAAATCCGCAAATGGGTCGCCGATTATGGGCAGGGCATGGCGGTCATCGATGGGCCGGCCCCAACGCACCGCCCCGTCAGGATCGACGAATCGAAGGATCTTCATCTGCTCGCTACCCTCGCACGGCCCGACCCCCGGTTAATCACTCGATGTTCGCTCACTGCGGCGGTAATCCTCCCTACGGTCCAGGCCACAGTGCCGGGGCCTCTTAGGAAGCACTCTCGGTTTCGGCCACCGGGCTGGATACCGGAATCACGGCCGGTGGATGCTCCGCCACGTGCCCCTCCTGCTGCTCCGCCGATCGCCCGAAGAGCCAGTGACTCAGACGGACTCGGGCCCCGATAAACAGGGACAGCATGGCCGGCACCACCACCAGCGTGAACACGGTGGAGAATAGCAGCCCGCCAAGCACCACGGCACCCAAGCCGCGATACAGCTCCGCCCCCGCGCCGGGCCGGATGACCAGCAAGAGCTGGCCGAAGAAGGTCGTCAGCACGGTCATGAAGATTGGTCGGATACGGGTGCGGACCGCCTCGGGAATGGCCTCCTGGGGCGACATCCGACCGGGCAAAGACCCGCCCCGGCCATCCGCGCCACCGGAGCGCATGAAATTCAACGATTGGTGGACAATCAGGATGCCGTTGTTCACCACGATGCCCAGCAGAATGACGAAGCCGAGGATGGTCAGCATGTCGAGCTGCTGGACGGCCATGGTGGGGTCGTACCAGGTCCACTCCTTGACGATGGCCAGGCCGATGAACCCCCCAACGACGGCGAAGGGGACGGTAAAGATGATGACCAACGGGTAGGCGAAGGACTCGAAAAGCCCGGCCATCAACAGATAGACGATCAGCAGGGACAGGGCCAGGAGCCACTTCAGCGAATCCCAGGTACTGACCAACTTGTCCGCGTTGCCGGCCAGACTGACGATGACCTCCGGCGCGATGGTCATCTGGGCACCGCCCCCCTGCGGCGACCCGGAAGCACCTCCTTGGCCCGGCGGCACGTAGCTCCCCGCCCTCATCGGGGCGACGATATCCTCTTCCAGCGTCTCGATCACCTCGGGCAGGGAAATCCCTTCCGGGGGACGGACGGTAAGCATCACCGAACGCTGCGTCTCGATGTGGTTGATCTGCTGGGGGGCCGTGGCCCTTTCCACCCGGCATACCGCGGACAGCGGCAAGATCTGGCCGACGGGCGTGTAGATTGGAATGCCGGCGATCATGTTGGTGGCGCTGCGGGCGGTGATCGGGTCTTCGGTGCCGGCCACCTTGACCGCCAGATCGATGCTCCGGCCGGCCTCGCGGTATTGTCCGATAATGCGACCATCGCCACAAGCCCTGACGATCGACCCGATTTCCGCGACGCTGAGGCCCAACTCCCCCGCCCGCACGCGATCGGGAATCAGCCGATCCTCGCGCCGGGAACTGCTGAAGTGTGACGGACTGGCCTGCGGACGGGCGCCGAATCTCTGCATGCAGGCGGTCATGATGTTGCCGGCCGCGGCAACCACCTGGTCCATGTCGTCTCCGCGGATTTCCACGTCCACGGAATTGCCCGCCCCCAGGTCACCGAAGATCGAAGATTGGAAGAAAATGGCAAACGAATCGGGCACGCTGAAGCCCGTCGAGTTGAGCACCTTCTCCAAGGGCTTGACCAGGTTAGGGTCTTTGCTGGAACAGCCCATGAAGCATCCGCCGCCCCAGGCAACATAGAAGAAGTTGTCGATCGGCGGAGGGGGAACCCGCCACTCCTTGATCTCGCGCTCCAATTCCCGCACCCGTTGACGGGCCTTGTTTCGGTCCTTGCCGGCGGCACTCCGATCGGCGGCCAACTCGCGGGCCTGTTGCATCTGGGCTTCCAGGCCCGGCACGACGTAGCCTTCGACCATCTGTCCCCAGTCGGCGAGGAGCTGTTCGTACTCGGGGGTGTCTTCCTCTACTTCCCAGAATGGGCGAATGCCGATTTGTCCGGTGGCCGGATCTCCGTCCTCCAGGCGCTTGGCGATGCGCTCGAACTCCACAGTGTTGTAGCCCGGGGGGGTGACCAGGAATCCGAAGATCAGGTTCTGGTTGCCGGAAGGCAGATAGCTGGGTTCCGGGGCCAGGATGTGGCTCAGCCCGTAGGCCCCGAAGGTGAGGCCGCCGACCACCGCCACCCGGGTGACCACGCGCCGATTGATGCGGCGCACCAGGCCCGCGACCGCGGCGGCGATCCGACCGCTGCCCTCCTCGGCGGTTCGGCTCGACCGGGCCAGGACTCGAGCCGCCAGGGCCGGGATCACCGTTACCGAGACTACCAAGGACAGGGCCACGGAACCGCTGATGGCGATGGCGATGTCCTTGAACAGCTGGCCGGCCTCCTCCTGCACGAAGACGATGGGCAGGAAGACGATCATCGTGGTCAGCGAGTTGGCCAGCACGGCGCCCCAAACCTCGGTCGTCCCGTCGGAGGCGGCCTGGCGGCGGGACTTGCCCATCTCGCGGTGGCGAAAGATGTTCTCCAGGACGACAATCGAGTTGTCCAGCACCATGCCCACGGCGAAGGCCAGGCCGGCGAGCATGATCACGTTCAGGTTGCGCCCGGCCAAGGGGACGATCAGGAAGGTGCCGATCACCGAGATGGGGATGGCCACCGCGACCACGCCCGTGCCGCTGAGGCTACGTAGGAAAATCAGCAGAACAGCGATGGCCAACGCCCCGCCGAAGACGATGTTGCTGCGCACCAGGTTGATGGCGGAGGTGATGTAGGTGGTTTCGTCGTAGACCTGGGTCAATTCGAGCTGCAAGCCGCGAGGCGCCAGGACCTCGGCGTTGACCTTGGCGATGGCCGCTCTCAGACCCTCCATGACCTCGATGACGTTGCTGCCCGACTCCCGATAGGCGGGCAGGGCCAGGACCTCCCGGCCCTCGCTGCGCACGAAACTATAGCGTTTCTTGAACGTGTCCCGCACCTCGGCGACGTCACCGACGCGGATGGGGCCGCCCCAGGAAGGTCCGCTGACCGAATCGCCCAGGCCTGCGGCCGGCCCGGCCCCGGGATCGGCCGGCAGCGGAGAGCTTTGCCCGAATGTCTGTTCCCCACCCGGCCAGCTCGTCTTGATGACCGTCCGGCGAATGTCATCCAGGTTGGTGAACTGGCCCATAGTGCGGATGACGATATCCCGTTTACCCTGGGCGCTGCTCCCGGCGGAGACGTTGGTGTTCTGCCGCAGCAGGGCATCCTGCAATTGGCTGAAGGTGATCCCCGCCTGGGCCAGCCGGAGCGGGTCCACCACCACCTGGATCTCACGCTCCCGTCCGCCGAATACGGCAACCGAGGAAATACCCTGTACACGTTCCAGGATCGGCCGGACGTCTTCGTCGATGAAGGTGAACATCTCCGGAGGCTTTATCGCCGGATCGACACTGGAGAGGATGATCCAGGCGATGGCCTCCTCGCCGAAGGGCCGACCGCTCATGACCGTGGGGTTGTCAAACTCGTTGATGGGAATCTGATATCTCACCCGCCGGAGGGCGTCGGACACCTCCTGCTTGGCGACATCCAGATCGGTCCCCACGTTGAATTCCAGTTGGATGTTCCCGCTGCTGTTCTGGCAACTGCTGACCATCTTGCGGACGTTGGTCACGCCCTTGAGCAGCTCTTCCTGGGGGTCGATGATCTCGCGCTCGACCTCTTCCGGGCTGGCCCCCTCCCAAGTGGTGCTTACACTGACCACCGGTTCGTCGAGCTGAGGGGTGAGCTGGACCGGCACCCTTATGGGCGACGGCATGATCGACGGCGGAGTCACCGTCAGCAGCCCGAACAAGACCAGCAATATGACGCCGACGGCGACTTTGACGGGGTTCTTGATGAAGACGTCTACTAGATGCACTGATCGATTACTCGCCGCAAATAGGGCAAAAACACCATGCCGGCGGGGCCCAGACAAGCCCGACCCGCCATCGCCGCCGGAGAGTCGCCAGTCTCAGCGCCCTGCGCCATCGGCGTTCCGCGGGCCGTCGGTCGTATCGTCCCCCTCGATATCGAGCACCGCCGTCGAGCGCGCCGGACTGGAAGATCGAGAGAGGCCGCCCTCACTGAGCCGCGAATCCTCCGCCGGCTGCGTGGTCGGGGCGCCGGCCCAAGGCATGGCCATCACCGGCCGGGGGCCGAACATGGACTCGTTGCCGCGGACCACCACCTGGTCGCCGGCCGCCAGCCCCTCGGCCCGCACGGCCACCTTGTCCAGCAACTCGGAAACGATCTCGACCGGCAGGGGCATGGCCATCTGGCCTGATTCCGCATCGCGGATGACAAAAACCATGGAGGTCGAGCCGCGGATCACCACGGCATCTTTCGGCACGATCAGACGCTCGGCCCGGGGCCCGGAAGGCATCGCCCCGCGGGCAAACATGCCGGCCTTCAGCTCGCCGGTCGGGTTGGCAATGTCGACCTCGACCGGGAAGGTCCTGGCCCTTTCATCGGCGTAGGGGATGATCCGAGAGATCTTCCCGGGATAAACGCGGCCCAGTGCGTCGATAGAAATGCGCGCATCCGCTCCCAGCTCGGCAAAGGCAACCATGTTCTCCGGCACCGGCAGGCGAACCCGAACGGTCGATAGATCCACCAGGGAGACGATTCCCCCTCCCTCGCTGACCCAGGAACCTATTTCCGAGTACTTGGCCACCACGTAGCCATCGCATGGTGCCCGGACCTCGGTGCGGACCAGTTGGCTGGCCAGGAAATCGGCGACCGCCTTCTGGGACTCCAGGGCGTGCCGGGCCTGGTCCAGCCGACCCTGGGCGGCAGCGTGGTCGGCCTGGGCGTCGTGTCGTTCCTTGTCGCTGCAGCGATTCTGCTCCGCCAAGCGAGCGGTCCGCTCGTCCTCGAAGCGGGCCTTGGAAAGCTCGGCGGTCCGCTCGACCACGACCGCGGCCAATTCCGCATGCCTGGCGTCGGCCTCGGCACGGGCGAATCGTCGGGGCTGGTCCCGCAGCTTGCAGAGCAGTTGCCCCTTGGTCACTCGAGCGCCCTCGTCCACCGGCAGCTCGACTACCAGGCCGGAGACCTCGGCGGAGACCACGGTGCGGAGGCGCGGGCGAACGGTCCCCACCAGCTCGATCGTGGGAGCGACTTCCCGCTGCACGACCGGGGCGATCTCGACCCGGGTAGGGCCGTGCCCCTGAGCCGGGCACCGAGCCTCGGGCCAGACGCCGAAGGCCAGGAAAAGGCCGGCGAGCCAAGGAACAAGACAGGCAGCCCCCCCCAATCGCATACTCTGACCATGATCGTTCATGGGCCCAATTCTATGTGCTACCGCCAATTGTCTCAACGCCCGCCCGGGCGGTGCGACCGCCGCCAGCAGAGGCAACTCGCGCCTTGCCCCCCCAGCGGCGCATGGTTATCGGCGGGAGAATCCGGGAGCCCCCGACCTCGGCCTGGGGAGCATACTCGCTCGGGTGGTGCCACCGCCCACCCCGAGGCCGGGGGCTCTCCGGGCAGCAATACGACGACCTTGCGCTACCGGGAAAATCGGCCCAAGAAAAAGTGAACTCTTCGGCCCGGTCGAATCACTAGTAAGATGGAGGCATGATGGGCGAGGCCAGGACGGAACTGGAGAGACTGTACCGCGAGGTCGGTCCGTGCGTGCTGTCCTATCTGCGCCGGCGGACCGCAGACCCGAGCGTGGCCGAGGAGCTGCTCCAGGAGACGTTTGTCGCTGTCGCCCAGGATCCGGCCTCCCTCGAAAGGGCGGTGTCCCAACGGTCCTGGCTCATCGGGATCGCCCGCAACCTGCTTCGCCGGCACTTCCGGATGAAGGGTGGGCGAATAGGATCGACGCCGTCGGGGGGGGAGAAAGCAGGCTCTCGCCCGGGGCCCTTCCCTCTGGAACAGGTGACCCAAACGGAGTCGCCCGAAGACCCCCGAGCCGAGGCGATGCGCCGGGCGATCGACCGACTGGGCGAAGCTCAGCGAGAAGTGCTGGGGCTGCGGCTCGGTCAGGACCTGAGCTACGCGGAGATCGCCGAGGCCTTGGCCATACCGATCGGCACGGTCCGCTCACGGATCCACAGTGCCGTCGGGGCCCTGAGGACTTGGGCGAGGGAAACCGGCCTGGAGAAGATTCTGGAGGGCTGACCGCCCTCTCGGAGGTGTTGGTGATGGATGATAAGACCCTTGAACGACTGCTGATCGACCGGGAAGTGGGTGAGCTGAGCCCGGACGCCAACAGACTCATCGAGGCGTACCTGGAAGTCAGCCCCCAACACGCCGACCTCGCCGAGAGCGTGGGGGCCACCATCGCCCTGGCCCGGCAGGCCGAGGGCAGCGGCCAAGTGCCGCCGGCCGAAACCTTGCCACCGCTTACGGATCGGGTGGTTGCAGGCCGGCGAGGAGAGTCTCTCCCGACTCGGTCGCCGAAGGACGCGGCCCCAGGGCCGAGGGTCTGGCCCCGACGTCTGGCCGTCGCGGCGGCGATCCTGGGGGCCTTCTTTCTGGGAGGCCGCGCCGGACCGCAGCCGAAACAAGCAGGTCTTACCGACGGACCTATCACCAGACGGTCAACAGACCTACGTGACGCGGGCGGCTTTTGGTCATACAACCGGCTGCAAGAGAGCCGGGCCGGCCGGCCGGGCGGAAGCATCCCCCGTATCAAGTGGACGACGCCATTAGGTCCCCCACGAGTTGGAGAACAAACATGAATGCCGGAACCAAGATCATCATTACGTCTATCGCCTGCGCGTCATTGGCCGGGTGCATTCCCGAAAAGCGCATCATCTGGTCACCGGACGGGCGGCGGGCGGCGGTGGCGACGCCCAACGGCCTGTTCTTCATCGACCCGGCCGGGAAGGTGCTCGATCCGCGGCTGACGGGTTCCGCGGCGAACTGCGGTTGGTTTCCCGACAGCCGTCGCCTGGCCGTGGTCCACGCGACCAAGGCGAAGCGTTGGTCGGAGGTAGGCGAGCTCTTCGGGTTAGAGCAGGCCGGAGAGATCGAGAAGCTGGCCAAGGCCCTGCGCGACAGGGTGATGGCCTACCAGGGGAACTGGGACGACTTCGAGATCGACCCCGAAGAGAAGTTCCCGTCGGCTATCGAGATCGCCGCCGTTGTGTATCTGCGTGACAATCTGCCCGCCGGACTGGCCGAGAAATTCGGGGACAAATGGGAGGATGTCGAGGAACTCCAGCTCGATATCTGGCACCTGCAGGTCTTCACGCTCCGCGACGACCAGTTGACGCCGGGCAGGGTACTGGTGCGGACCTTCAACCAAATCAGCCGGCCGAGGGTAGCCCCTAACAGCCGGAACGTCGCCCTCCTGGCGCCCACGGCCAACGGCAACGATGAGACCGTCGGGCTGCGGGTGGTGTCGGTCGAAGGCGGTGAGCTTCGCAGCGCGGCCGAGTTCGTTGCCCTGGGATACGATTGGAGCCCCGACGGCCGCAGTTTGGCTTGCGTCCGCACCGAGGCGAGTCGCGACCAGGGCGACAACATCCAACTGGGCTCGCTGACCACGATTCGGGTGGCCGAAAAGGACGGCAAGCTGCTCACCGAACCCGAGCAGCGCAACGACCGGGTTGGACTCCTCTTCAATCGTCTTCTTTCGGTTCGCTGGCTTCCGGACGGGCGGCTGCTCTTCTCCGGCGTAGAGGCGACGTTGCCGGCCACTACCCAGGACATGCCTCAGGAGTGGTCTCTCTTCGTACTGGATCCCAGGACGCCGGCCAGCGTGCTGCGGGTGCTGGGACGCGACCTGGCCGAGCCGGTCGAAGCGTCGGTGCCTATGTTCGAGGTCAGCCCGGACGGCCGGCGCGTTCTCCTGCCTGGCCCCGGCGGCAAGGTGATTCTCTACGAATTCTCCTCCGGCGGATCCACTTCGCTGGTGGAACAGGACGACCCCGAAGGCAAACTGCGCTCTCTGCCGAGCTGGCGAAACGAGGAACAACTCTGTTTCGTGCGGCCCACCCAGCCGCAAGCAGGCGTCCCCCACCGTAGCGAGGTGGTGCTGTGGAAAGACGGTGAGGTCCTGTCCCTGAGCGGCGCCTGGCCCACGGAGATGGTCGAGGGCTGGTTGGTCAAAGAGTAAGCCCACCCTGGGGTGCAGCTACTGGATTTTGGCTCTGCGGACGTCGAAGGGGAACTGGTTCACCAGGTAACCCCAGATCGCCGGCCCGCCGCGATAGAGATAGAGTCCGCGTGGACGGTGAAACTTGCCCATGGCCCCCTCGGCGGCGATCTGATCGAACACCGCCCCGTCGCCCTCGGGTTTGTAGACCAGGATGCCCGCCGCTCCGGCCTGCTGGTCGCGCCCGGAGACGTAGACCTTGCCGGATTTGCCCACCAGGGCGCGATCCGCCTCGGCCAGCAGAGGCAACTGGAGAACGAACGTGCCAGCCGGCGGGCCGACGGTGTAGACCCGACAACGCGTGCCGGACTGATCCGTCACGCACAAATGCCCATTGGCATAACCGACGGCGTGGGGAGCGACGAACCGAAAACCCTCATCGACCAGGGCCTTGAATCGTCCGCGCGAATCGAGGATCTGCACGCGGTTATTCGCCCGGTCGGCCACGTAGATGCTCCCCCCATCGTCAACGGCAACGTCGACGGGCTCGTAGAATTCACCAGGTTGATCACTGGGGAAGCCCGGCCACCACTTTCGCTCGGGAAGCAACTCGACCAGATCGCCGCGATCGTAAAACGCCAACACGTGGTTGACCGGGTCGGCCACGATCATTCGTCCGTCGGCGGCCACCGCCAGGCCTGCCAGGCTCGGTGAGTATTCCTCGAACCGCCGAGTCCGCAAGCCGTAGGGCTGCATTCCCGACCGGCCGTCCCAGCGGATCATCTGGCAGGGACCGTCGCCGGAGAGGGTGATATAGGCGGCCTCCGGATCCATGGCCAGCTTCAGGCAGTCCTGGTCATATGCCAGGTAGCCGGTCTCCGACAGACTGCTCTCACGCCCCTGCAGGTCGACCACCGAAACAGCGTAAAACGTGTCCAGGGAATAACGTCCATCTCCGCGGAACTCGACGAAGTAGTCTCCCTCATGACGGAAATCCCATCGACCCTGCGGCCGACCCTGGACGGCGACCAGCCTCCAAGGCCTTTCCCCGTCACCGGCGAAACTGGTTCGCCGATAGATGCGGAACTCCTTGATGGAACCGGCACTCATGCCCGGCGGCATCGGCCACTCGACGTACATTGGCGGCTTCTCGCCGGTGCGATCTTTCATCCTCACCGCGGCGTAGGCCGGGGGCGCTGGAGCGCCCGGAGCGGAAAACTGGGTGTGCAACCTATGCACGTACTCCCGCGTCTGACCTCGGAGATGGGCGACGTTGCAGTCGAACAGCCGCAGGAAGTGAAACTCCTCGCGGCCGTCGAGTCTCAGGCGTAAGAGCAGCAACCCGTTGGATCCGTCGGTGGCGATCTTGCCGAACGGGTTGGGCCGCAACTCATAGCCGCCGGGAGTCTGGTGTGAGGGAACGGGCCGATTGAGCAGGGTCAGTCGGCCGTCCGAGTCGGTCATGGCGGAAAAGAGCGGATCGGCACGGCTGTAACCGGCGATCGCCCCGGCATGCTCTCCCTCGGACATCAACTGAAAAACGTCCACCTGGGCATCAGCCAGCCCGCTGCCGACATTCGAGCGGACCTCCACGATAATCTCTTCGGGAAGCTGGTAGAGGCCGTCGCCGCGGAGGCCGCGCGGCCGGCCGCGCGTTTGGTTCAGGAAGGCGGCGCTGCGCTCATCGAATGGAAAACCCCCGGCGGTGTGCATCATCGTTCGCCGGTCTGGGAAGAGATGCCGACGCTGCACGTACCTCTCGTACTGATCCAGGACCAGGCATTGCTGGACCGTGGTATCCGTCGCGGTCAGGTCGACCAGACCGAGTTGCAGAGCGAGGCCCTGCAGGCCCGGCCAGTCCACTCGCAGGGCGTCATAGACGGGAACGTCGTTCCCCGAGAGAGGCCCGAAGACCCACCGGGCGGCGTATTCCGCCGGACCGTCGGCCCGGCCCTGGGCGTGCAGGCCGGCCATCCAGCGGGACTGCTGTTGAGGGTCCGTCGGGTCGGTGACCACGACGATCCGATCGCATCGGACCCGCTCGAGGATTCCCTGCGGCGTCGAAGGATGGATCGAGGCCGCGAAGAGTGCGTTCAGCACGCGGATGTGATACTGAATCCAATCCTCGAAACAGAACGAATCCACCATGTTCGCGTTCTTCTTGAAGGCCTCGTACCTGTCCGAGGCGACCACCACGGCAACCGCCAGGGCATCGGTCGGTTCTTCGAAGGTGTTGTTCCAACGGAGGGCCTCCTCGGCTCGGCCATCAGGATCCAGCTCGACCCGAATCACGTGCCGGCCATCCTGCCAGGGCCAGGTCGCCTCGACCACATGCTCCCTACCCGCCTCCAGCGACGGGACCGTAGCGCTCTGGAGTTCGGCGCCGTCGATGAGGACCCGACAGCGGACTTCACTGGAGGCGGATGCACCGGCGTTCAACACGTGCACCCGGAAGGTCACCTCTGTTCCGGCCGCCGGATGCCAGGGCACTTGGCCGGCATCGGTCTCCAGTAGCTCCAGCCCGTCTCGGCTGATCACCCGGCCGTGCCAACTCGGATCGCGCGGCAACCGCTCGATGTAGCTCACGGTCAAGTCCGGCCGCGGGGGACGATCCTGGTGACGCTCGGTCCGCCGGAACTCGAACTGCTCCACCTCGCCAACGTCGAATACCCGAGGCGTGCCGTCGGCCTCGAAGAGCAGCACCTGGGAGGCCCATTCCATGGCCTTGCCCAGACACTTCGAGCCGTCGGACAAGGTCAGGAGGTCCTCATAGTGGAGATCACCCTTTTCAAAGCTGTAGGAGAAGATGCCCTCGGCTTGACCAACCGGCGGAGTGTCGGCCCATCCGGGGGGAGCGCCCACGGCCGGGGCGGAAGCCATAGAGAGCGAGAGCAAACCGGCGAGCAGTATCCGCATGGTCGATCTCCTATGAGACTCGGCGTCGGGAGGGTGCGGCGGGCACTCCACGGTTGGACAAAACCATTGGCCGCATCTTGGATACCACGACAGTATACCGCACCTAGCCGGCAAGTTCGCTGATGATCTTGGACTGCATGTCCTCCGCCTGTCCCTCGGGGTATGCGCCTGCATTCCAGCGATAGCCCAGGCCGTCGCCGGCGCATCGCGGGATCAGATGGATGTGGAGGTGGAAGACGGCCTGTCCGCTGGACCGCCCGGTGTTTTGCAGCACGTTCAAGCCGGTGGCCCCGGTAGAACGCATGACCGCCCGGGCCAACTCGGGCAGGCGGCCGGCCAGCGACTGCCAGACATCTTCCGGTGTGTCGAGAATGCCCTGGTAGTGGCCCTTGGGGATGAGCAGCGCGTGACCGGGAGCCAGGGGATTGACGTCCAGAAAGGCCAGTGTATCAGGAGTCTCCAACAGGCGGAGAGAAGGGATGTCGCCCCCGGCAATCTTGCAGAAGATGCAGTCCGATGCGCCCATCAGAGCATGCCCGGCGCCCCGCCAAGAGGCAGGTGCGTGCTATTCCTTACTCTCGCCCTTGCCGCTTTCCTCGGAGGGCGGCGGCGGCGGGCTGTCCGAGACGGCCGGAGGTTGCTGGGCTTGAGGACCGGGCCCGGGCTTCTCGGCTTCCGAGCCGGACTCGGGCTTCTGGGCGGACGAGGCATCCTTGGACGAGGCGGCCGGCGCCTTGCCGGCCCGGCGTCGCCCTTTGCGCTGCTCGCCCTTGCCTTCCAGAAAACGGATCCGCCCCAAGGTCTTCTGCCGACGCAGGCCCACCGTTTTCTTGCCCTGCTCGGGCTTGGCCTCTTCCTCACCGACGAGCTGCAGCAAGGCTAGATCGCTGTTGTCTCCGATGCGCCGCTTGGACAGAGCGATGATCCTGGTGTAACCGCCCGGGCGATCGCGGTAGCGAGGTGCGATTTCGGCAATCAACTTGTGGACCACGGCTTGAGCGACGAAGGGAATCTTCTTCTTGTTGTAGCTGGCGGGCACTTTGCCGGTGCGATGGCGTCGCCCCGTGCGGGCCCGGCGGACCTTGAGCCGCTGGGCCTCATTCATGGCGTCATACTGTTCCTGCTGGTCCTGGCTGATCATCGCCCGATCGCCCAACATGGAGATAACCAGTTGTCGGCTCTGCAAGGTATTCTTGCGGGCCATGGTGATCAAACGCTCGACGAAAGGGCGTACGTCCTTCGCCTTGGTCAGCGTCGTCTCGATCTGCCCATATTGGAACAGACTCTGGGCCAAGTTGCGCCGCATCGCCTTGCGATGGGCGGAAGTCCGCGATAGATGTCGTCCTGCGACGCGATGTCTCATCTTACACTACACCTGTTCGTATCTAGAGGCTCTGGACGCCCTCATTGGTCCGAGACTCGTCCACCTCGCCGCCGGCCAGACCCGCTCCGGCATCGGGTCCTGATTCCCTCAGGGGCGGCGCAGGAAGCTCGCCGGCGGGGGTCGAGAGCCCCGGCGTGGGAGCCGGACTCTGCCCGCCGGAATCCGGAGTTGACCCGCCTATCGGGCCGGGCTGTCCGGTCAAGGACGAAAGACCAGCCATGCCGGGAATGCTGGGCACTTGAGCAGCATCGAGAGCCTCGGCAGTGCTCGGCCCTCCAGTCAGGTCGCTGCCACCGCCGGACGAATCCTCGGCGTCCCGCTTCAAGGAGACCCCGATGTCGGCCAGCTTGCGCTTCACCTCTCTCAGGGAGGTCCTGCCAAAACTGCGAAGCTTGAGCAGTCGCGACTCGGTCCACCCGATCAGATCGCCCACGGTGACGATTTCGGCCGAGGCCAGGCAATTGCCTGCCCGAACGGACAGATCCAGGCTGCTAAGGGGGGTGGACAGCTTCTGTTCGAGGGAGGGGTCCGTGGCCGCAGCAGCCTCGCCACCGACCTGCTCGTCTCCTTCGAGGGCCAGCCCGCTGCCCAACTCGAAGAGCTGGACCAGGGCATTGAGGTGCTTGCGGAGGATCTTGGCCGCCTCGATCAGGGCCATCGGTGGGGTCACCGTGCCGTTGGTCCAAATCTCCATGACCAGGCGATCGTAGTTGGTTCGCTGGCCAACGCGGGTATCCTCAACGCGATAGCGAACCCGGGTCACCGGAGAGTAGACCGAATCCACCGGGATCTCCCCGATGATCTGCTCGCTCGCGTCGGACTTGTGGTCCTCCACCGTGGCGTAGCTGCGCCCGCGATTGACCGTCATCTCGATCTCGAAATCCACTTCATCGGTCAGGGTGGCCAAGAGCTGATCCTGATTAATCACCTCGAGGTTCGCGTCGGCCTCAATCTGGTTGGCCCGCACTTCGACGCTTTGGCCTGCTTTACCCCGGACCGCGACGCGCATGATCTTGGGTTCGTCGGAGGTGGAGCGGACCACCAAGGCCTTGACGTTCAAGATGATCTCGGTGACGTCCTCGACCACGCCGGGCAGGGTAGTAAACTCGTGGTCGACGCCCTTGATCTTGACGCGCCTGACCGCGGCACCCTCCAGGCTGGACAGCAGGATCCGACGCAGGCTGTTCCCCACCGTGGTACCGAAGCCCCGCTCGAAGGGCTCGATGGTGAACCTCCCGTAGGTCGCCGTACGGGCCGCCTCATCCAGCGTGACCCGCGTCGGTAACTCCAAACCTCGCCATTGTATTCGCATCGCATTGACCTCCCAGGAACTTACCGTACATCCGCGGAAACCTGGTTGACCATATTCAGCCGCCGCCCGAGGCCCTCACCCGGCACACGGGAAACGCGGTCCGGGGAGCCTCCGTGGGGCACGGGTCAACGACTGCAGAACTCTACTACCAACTGCTCCTCAACCGGAATCTGTACGTCATCGCGCGAGGGCAGAGCCACTACGCTACCCTCGGGAACCTTGGGGTCCAGCCTCAACCACGGCTGAACCGGCTGGTTGGCATCCTCCTCCAGGCGGGAGCGAATCATCTTCTGGCTGGGATCCCGGCTGCGAACGCCGATTCGATCTCCCACCTTGATCAGGTAGGAGGCCTTGTTGACCCGGGTGCCGTTCACCATGAAGTGATTGTGGGCGATCGCCGCCCGAGCCGCCTTGCGCGACGGGGCAAATCCCAGTTTACAGATCACGTTGTCCAGACGGCGCTCCAGCACACACAACAGGGCTTCACCAGTGTTCTGGCGAGATCGCTGAGACCTCGCGAAATAGCGACGAAACTGCCGGTCGAACAAGCCGTAGTAGCGCTTGACCTTCTGAGTCTCCCGCAACCGCTTGCCATACTCGCTGCCCTGGCGACGCCGGAACCGGCGGGCGCCGCCGGGGGGGGCGTTCCGGGAAGACTTCTCCATGGGGCATTTCGCGCCTTCACAACGTATGCCCTTGAGCATCAGCTTGATACCCTCACGACGGCATTTTCGACAGGATGGTCCCAGATCTCTTGCCATGACGTTCGTTAAACTCCCCGCCTAGACCCGGCGCTTCCGGGATGGGCGACAACCATTGTGGGGAAGTGGAGTCACGTCTTCAATGGACGTGATCCGCAGTCCGCCGCTCTGCAGGCCGGCGATGGCCGACTCGCGGCCGCTGCCGGGGCCTTTCACCTGGACCTCCACCTCGACAACTCCGAACTTTCGGGCCCCGCTGGCCGCCGTCTCCCCGGCCCGCTGGGCGGCGAACGGAGTACTCTTGCGGGTCCCCTTGAAGCCCACGGTCCCCGCCGAAGACCAGCAGAGTGTCTCACCCGCCATGTCGGTGACGGTAATCAACGTGTTGTTGAAAGTCGCCTTCACATGGACCATGGCCCGGGATACATGTCGCCGGGTCTTTCGTTTACCTGATGATTTGGCCACCGTTCAGTGCTCCCCGAATAGTCTGGTCTCAGCGAGGCACCCGCCTCTAACTGCGCAGCTCCTTGACACCCTTCTTGCCGGCCACCGTCTTCTTGGGGCCCTTTCGCGTTCGTGCGTTGGTTCGCGTTCGCTGGCCCCGCACAGGCAAGCCACGCCGATGACGGACACCCCGATAGCAATGGATATCCTTCAGCCGGGCGATGTTCTGGGTCACCTGGCGCCGAAGCTGGCCCTCGATGATGTAGTTCCGGTCGATAACCGCGGCGATCCGGCTGACCTCGTCCTCGGTCAGGCTCTTGGCCCGCACGGATCCATCGATGCCCGCTTCTTTGAGGATCGCTACGCTGTGATCCCGGCCAATGCCGTAGATGTAAGTCAGGGCAATGACCACACGCTTGTCGTTCGGGATGTCAACACCGGCTATACGGGGCATCAACGGCCTCCTGAAACGGCCTAACCTTGCCGCTGCTTGTGGCGAGGATTCGCCGAGCAGATCACCCGCACGACGCCCTTGCGCTTGACCACCTTGCAGCTCTCACATATCCGTCGCACGCTGCTTCGTACTTTCATCGCTCATTCCTTCTCGGGCCGCGGCAGGGCGAAGAACTTCCCGCCGGAGCCACCGGGCGCTCTACCGCCCGTCGGTCAAAATATCCACACCCGCGGAGGTAACCGCTACCGTATGTTCAAAGTGGCCTGACCATCGGCCATCTCTCGTTACCTGCGGCCATCCGCTGCCATCACCCACTTGGACTTCCGGACATCCGGCATTGACCATCGGCTCCAGAGCCAGGGTCAACCCCGGTTCGAGTCGAAAGTCGGCCTTGCGCTGACGATGGTCCGTGTAGTTGGGGACCTTGGGCTCCTCGTGCATCGCCTGGCCGATGCCGTGGCCGACAAACTCGCGAACTACCGAAAACCCCGCCGATTCCACATACTCCTGCATCACCGCAGCGATCTCGCTCCAATAGCGCCCCGGGCGCATTTCGGCGATAGCCAGATCAAGGGCCCCGGAGGTCACCTCCAACAGACGCCGGGCCTCGGCACTGATCGTGCCGACGGCAATCGTCGTCGCCGAATCGCCACAATAACCGCTCATCCGCACACCGCAATCGATGCTGACGATGTCTCCCTCGGCCAGGACCCGGTCGCTCGGGATACCATGGACCACCTGCTCATTGACACTCGCACAGATCGCCGACGGAAAAGGCAACTCGGCACTCGGTGAACAAACTCCCTTGAACAGGGCTTCGCCGCCGGATGCGGCGATCATCTCCTCCGCCAGGGTAGCCAGCTCGGCAGTGGTCACCCCGGGCCGAACCGCACCACGCATCTTCTCCAGCACCCCGAACACGACCCGGCCGGCGGCGCGCATCAACTCGATCTCCCGAGGGCTCTTGAGTACCACGGTTCCCAATCCCGTTGGCGACGACCGATCGCGTGGTTGAGGTCCTATCCTTCTCATCTCGCCTGGCAAACCTCGTTTATCAGGGCCGCAACCTCGGCGGCCGTTCCGCTGCCGTCCACCGACGCCAAAATGCCGCTATCACGATAATAGCTCACCAGCGGCTCGGTCTGCTCATGATAGGTCGTCAACCGCTGAGCGACGACCTCCGGTTGATCATCCGGGCGGCGGGTCAACGAGGCTTCGCACAGGTCGCAAACCCCCGGCTTGGCCGGAGGCGAAAACTCCTGGTGATAAATCCGTCCGTCAGTCGGGCAGGACCATCGCCCGGTCAGCCGCCTGGTCACCATCACGTCGTCAACGTCGATGTTCACTACTCGGTCGATCCGCCTTTCCTGCTCGGCCAGACGCTGGTCCAGGCCCTCGGCCTGAACCACCGTTCGAGGGAAGCCGTCCAGCAAGAAGCCGGAAGCAGCCTCGGGACGCATGATGCAGTCCATCATCATGGCCAGGATCAGGTCGTCCGGCACCAGGACGCCCCGGTCCATATAGTCTTGGGCCCGGCTGCCGAGTTCGGTTCGGGCCTTGCGTTCGGCTCGCAGGATGTCTCCGCTGGACAGATGCACCAGCGAAAAGGCCTCGCCCACCCGGGTCGCCTGGGTGCCTTTGCCGGCGCCCGGAGGGCCTAAGAGCACTAGGTTCACATGTACGCTCCCTTGATGCGCGAGCCACCACTGTCACCAAGAAAGCCGCCATAGTTTCGCATTATCAGGTTGGCCTCGATCCGCTGGACCAGATCCAGGCCCACACTTACCACGATCAGCAGGCCCGTCCCGCCCAGGAACGAGGAGACCCGCAAGGGAATACCCAAGGAAGCGGCCAGCACCTGGGGGATGATGGCGATGGCCGCCAAGAAGCCCGCCCCAACGTAGGTGATGCGGGTCATCACCG
>CAZFMS010000002.1:0-43575 GCA_964520125.1 uncultured Planctomycetaceae bacterium | reverse complement strand
CCACGGCTGGTTCGAGTCCTGTGGTTATGCCTACAAGCAAAGTTAAACCGCTCTATAGACCGATAACCAGTGTTGTGGCCCCACCCTGGCCGCCGCCGCCTGCCCCGACGTGGTCCCCAGCATCGCCTGGCCCATCCTCCCTTATCGCACCTCAAACGCCCCTTCGATATGGCCGATAATTGAGAGTGGGCGAAGACCCGGCGCCGGACCGATGTTGGGATTCGTCTGCCGGCCCGGACCCTTCGTCGTCGCTTATGTTCAATCGTGCGTGAGGACTATCCATGCCCCAAACACTCGAGCGTATCCAGACCCTCCCGGCCCCGGCGCGGATAGCCCTATCTACGCCTCGGACCGGTCCTCATCCTCCAGGCCGCCGGTCGGTCGTCACCCTCTGCCACCCGGTCTGGCAGCTCGGTCGCGGCGGGCTGGAGAGGCAACTGCTGCAGACTATCGACCAGTTGCCGACTGACGACTTCCGTCACGTGCTCGTGGTCCGCGGTGGGGATGACCATCAAGCGATGGACGACCGGGCCATCGGGCGGAATGTCCGGATCGTCCAACAGCCACGCCGCGGAAGGGATCGGTGGTGGTCCCGGCGCCTGGCCTCGATACTCCGTCGGGAGTCGGTCGACGTGCTGCACGTTCGCGGCCTGAGCATGCTGTTGGATTCGGTGTTGGCCGCCGGATGGTGTGGTGACGTCGCGGTGGCATTCAGCTTTCATGGCTTCGAGCGTCCGGACTTTCGGCTGGGCAGCCTGCGCCGACGTCTCTACAGCGCCGCGGTGGCGAGATGTGATGATCGCTGGGCGGTCAGCAGTGCGGCCGCCGAGGCGATCGCCGGACGGTTGCACGTGGCTCCGGAGCAGTTTGGGGTGCTGACCAACAGCGTTGACTCGCGGCGCTACCTGCCGGCCGGAAGTCGATCGGAGGTCCGCCGACGGCTGGGCTTGCCCCACGACAGAACGGTTATCCTCTCGGTCGGCAATCTGAAGCCGGTCAAGGGACACGATGTCCTCCTCGAAGCGTTGCGGCGCCGCCCCGCCGAGGCAACGGCAATCACCCTGGTCCTGGTCGGCGGGGATTACCTCGACGGCACCCTGCAAGAGTGGGCCAAACGGCACCTGCCCCTACACGACATTCGTTTCGTCGGAGATCAAGCCGACCCGCTGCCCTGGTATCAAGCGGCGGATATGTTTGTCCTGCCCTCGCGCTGGGAGGGTATGTCCAACGCCTTGCTGGAGGCCATGGCCTGCGGATTGCCGGTGATCGCCACCGCGGTGGGCGGAAGCCTGGACGTCGTCGACCACGGGCACACCGGCCTGCTGGTAACGCCGGACAGCCCGGTAGAACTTGCCGACGCGATCCAGCGTCTGATGACCAACGAGTCCGAGAGCGCCGACCTGGCCGCTGCCGGGCGGGCCTTGGTGCAGAATCACTTCGGCGCCCCGGTCGCCGCACGGCGGTACGCACGGCGATACACCAGCCTTGCCCGCCGGGCCCACGCCAGACACCGGTTGATTTCGCGGACCTGATACCAGGCCCCGGGAGCCCGCCCAGATGACCACCATGACCAGCACCTCCACCGAGAGCAGCCGGGACATCCTGGCCAGATTAGCCACCCTCTATCGCTATCGGGAGCTGATCGGGATGCTCGCCTGGCGGGACATCCGGGTCAGATACAAGCACTCGGTGCTGGGCGCCGCCTGGGCGGTGGTCCCGCCGCTGGCCATGATGCTGATCTTCACCTTCGTCTTCGGCACCGTCGTGCAGATCGACAAGAGCAAGCTGACCGGCGAGCAGTTCCTCCCCTATTCGCTGTTTGCCTTCAGCGGACTGGTGCCCTGGATGTTCTTCGCCAACGGCCTGACCACCGCGACCGGTTCGCTGGTCGCCAACCGCCAACTGGTCACCAAGATATACTTCCCCCGTGAGGTCTTCCCCCTGGCCGCCGTGGGCAGCGCCCTGGTCGACTTCCTGATCGCCTCGGTCATGCTGGTCGGCCTGGCCGCCTTCATGCACATCCAAGCCAACGGGTGGAGCTATCAGTTCCACTGGACGGTGGTCTTCCTGCCCCTGGTGGTGGCCGTGCAGATCATCCTGATGATCGGCCTGGGCCTGCTGCTCTCCATGGCCAATTTGTTCTTCCGCGACGTCGGCTTCCTGTTTCGATCGATCATCCAGTTGTGGATGTTCGTCACCTGTGTCGTCTACCAACTGGAGGCCACGTCGGGCTGGAAGGCGGCGGTCATTCAACTGAACCCCATGACCCCCATCATCCGGGCCTACCGCGATTGCCTGATCCACGGCCGCTCGCCCTTCGACCTGGCCTTCGGCAACGCCGCCATGGTCTCGGTCATGATCCTGCTGACCGCCTGGTGGTGGTTCCGCCGCCGAGAATTCGACTTCGCGGAGAATATCTGAACATCCGCTGAGGACTGGCCAGGCGAATCCCCAGGCCTGGCCCGGTCGACGGGCCCGCCGCCGCCGTGTTACAATCGGCCTCCAACAGGAGAGTGCCGAACATGAGAATCGCCATCATCGGTCCGCCGCAGTCGGGCAAGTCTACGCTCTTTTCGGCCATCACCGCTCAGCCGCCGGACCCCGGGCACGGGGCCACCGAGCACCTGGCCACCGTCAACGTCCCCGACTCGCGGCTGGATTACCTGGTCCAAATCGGTCAGCCCAAGAAGTGGACCCCCGTACACCTGGAGTTCGTCGATATCCCCGGCGTCTCCCTGACCGACGCCCACGGCCAGGCCGAGTTCCGCAAGGCCATGCAGACCGTGCGGCGCTGCGACGGCATGGTCATGGTCGCCCGCACCTTCGCCTCGGACTCGGTGGCCATGTATCACGATAGGGTCGATCCCCAGGCCGACCTGGAGGAGCTGCACATCGAGTTGATCTTCGCCGACCTCGAGCAGGTGCTCAAGCGCATCGAGAAGCTGGAGAAGTCCTCCCAGAAGCCCACCAAGAACCGCGACGTCGAAATCCGCGAGTTGGACATGATGCGCCGGGCCCAGGAAGCCCTGGAGGCCGAATCGCCCCTGAGCAAGGCCATCCAAAACGAGGAGGAGCGGGCCGTCGCCGTGAGCTTCGGCTTCCTGACCCTCAAGCCGGTCATCGTGGTGCTCAACACCGACGAGTCCGCCGCCGCCGCCGCCCCGGCCTTCCAGGCCCCCCATGCCCAGACCACGGTGAGCATGTCCGCGGAGATCGAAGCGGAGATCGCCCTGCTCGAGGAGGCCGACCGGGCCGCCTTCCTGGCCGACTACGGCCTGACCGAGCCGGCCCAGGTGCGGATGATCCAGGCCTGTTACCAGGGCGTGGGGCTGATCTCGTTTCTAACCGCCGGCGACGAGGTGAGGGCCTGGGCCCTGGAGAAGGGCTCGACCGCCCTGGAGGCCGCCGGCAAGATCCACAGCGACATCCAACGCGGCTTCATCCGCGCCGAGGTCGTCGCCTTCGACGACCTCAAGGCCCACCACGACGTAAAAGGCGCCAAAGCCGCCGGCCTATTCCGCCTGGAACCCAAGCACTACATAGTCCAAGACGGCGACGTGATCAACTTCCGCTTTAACGTATAGGTGATTTCACGCTTGCTTGTGTTGCCGAAGAGCCGCGGGCTTCAGCCCGCGCGGCCGTCGCGTCTGCCCGGCGGGCGATCGGCTAGGACACTTTCGAGCCTGGGGGGATGGCGGACATGGGGGTTAGGAGGATTACTTGGGATTCGTCTTCGGTCGAGGCGGCTAGGAGCATGCCTTGGCTTTCTTCGCCGCGCATCTTGCGGGGGGCTAGGTTGGCGACTACCACGATCAGGCGGCCTACCAGGTCGGCGGCTTCGTAGTGGCCGCGGAGGCCGGCGACTAACTGGCGGGTTTCGGTTCCCAGGTCGATCTGCAGGATCACCAGCCGGTCGGCGTTGGGGTGTTCCCGGGCCTCGGTTACCCGGGCCACCCGGAGATCCAACTTGGCGAAGTCATCAAACGAAATCGTCTCCGGCGTCTGGTCCATCGTGTTCCTCCAGCGTAGGTATGCGAAGTCAGGGTTCAATCGAGACCGGCCGGCAGCGACGCCCGCCCCACTTTACCGGCCGGCATACCCGCCGCATCGGACAGGCCGACGCGCCCACCCCGCGAAATCCCCTTATCTCTCTGGCGCCTCGGCGATCTCTGCGTTCTCCGCGGTGAATCTTCCAGCGTAGACGCCCCGGCCGCAAGAGAGCCGGTGGGTTACCGAGTGCTCACCTTGCTGGACAGGCCGGCGGGTCCCGGCTCGAGGACATGAACGGTGGCGCTGCCGCGATATTCCACGTCGTCCCTGGTGATGATCAGCACGGTGATGCGGTGGAGCCCGGGGGACTCGAGGATCTTCACCCCGCGCGGATCATCGGCGATCCACACCCCGTTGTCCCTCCACAGGCAGTCGGCACCCTGGAGGACCGAGCGTGGAAGATCGACGCTGTAGGCGATGTAGTGGGGGGCCGTGCCGACCGCCGGCCCGCTCAGTCTGACGTTCACCCGCCGGGCGGTCCCCCCCGGGATCTTCGATGAAGACTTGGCGATGCGCACGGGACTGCGGTTGGGGGCGGTCTTGCCGGCCGTCTTGCCCGGCGATCGGCGCGTGGAGCGCCCGCTCTGGTCCAGGGCCCCACGGGCCAACAGCCGGTCGTAGTCTCGGGGACCGGCATCCTGCGGAGAGAACTTTCGTCGGGCGACGGTCGGGCTGGGCTTGGCTGGAGAATCGCCGGTTGGTTGCCCGGGCCCACCTTTCGCCGTCCGGACCTGCTCCTGACCATTGCCGGGCGGCTTCCGAGTGGCAGGCCGTTTCACGGTCTTGCCGGCGGTGGCGCGGTCCGGGTTGGCCTTCATCCGGGTTTTGGGCGGCTTCTCAGCGGGCCCGGCGCTCTTGTCGGCCGGCGGTGGGGAAGAGCGGCGGGCCGTTTGAGGACCGCGCGTCGGCTTGTTGTTGTCGGTGGGCTCCAGCCAATTTGCTGGCGGACCCTTGGCCAGGGCCACGCCGGTGGCACCGGCATCGGTCGGAGTCCCGCTGGACGGCGTCGGCTTCTCGGCCACCGCCAAGTCGCCTTCCGGGGTGGGGTCGTAGGGCGGGGCCGCGTTGGCGGGATAGCCCCGGCCGGACGTTGTAAAGTCGAAAGCCACCGCCCGGCTCTGCTGGATGGGCGGCAGGGTGGGGCGGGTTCGCCTGGTCGCGGCCGATCCGCCCTTGGCCAGGGCCGTCCTGGTCCGGGTGGTGGCCCCGCGCGGTGACATCCTGGCCAGCAACTCCTGGGGCGGGTAATAGTCGGTCATCTGGACCTGGGCCAGGGTCTTCCCGGCCTCCAGGGGGCGAAGGGGCTCGATGCCCAACTGCTCGGCGAAGAAGGCCGCGGCCACCTGGGGGATTCGCCGGTGACCCATGTTGTCGATCAGCTTGCCGCGGACCACCTCAAACTTGCGGGCCGTGTACCAGGCCACCGCTTCTTTGGACTCCGACGTACACTTGGGGAAGTCGCCGTCGCCGATGAAGATCGCCACTGGCACCTTGTCCCGGTATAGGGGGACGGTCTCCTCGATCATCAGCTTGGCTGAGAAGTTGGACAGCCGGGTGGCGATGCAGGAGAACTTGTCGGGGTAGCGGTTGACGAAGTAATGGGCCAGGTATCCTCCGCACGACCAACTGGTGGACAAGACTCGGCTGCGGTCGGCCCGGGTGGTGGCGAAGAGATGGGCCATGATGGCCATCACGTTCCGCTTGTCGCGGAGCACGTAGCTGTGTTCCTTGGTCAGCGGATACTCCATGAAGGAGTCCGAGGTGCTCAACTCCGGGGCACAGACGATGTAGCCGTAGAAGTCGGCCTCTTTCTCCCACTCGCGCTCCTGGGGGCCGGCGTTGTCGTAGGGTTTCATGCCGTGGAAGGTCATGACCAGCGGCCAGCGCCGCACCTTGGGGTCCGGGTGTCGGCCGCTGTTGCGAACGTAGTCGACGGGCAGATACAGGCGATACCAGGCCTTGGTGGTGGGCTCCTGCACTCGCTGGTAGAGCCCCTCTCCGCGGGGCTGGGGCACGGCGCAGCCCCCCCAGAGGCCCAGTCCGACTCCCAGAAACGCCAATGCCAGCGGTCGCCTTAGTCGCATGAATGATCCTGGAGGGCTCGGTGCCCCGTGGTTCCCATCCCCCGCGTGATGTATCGACCGCCGCAGGCCACTGCCTTATCCCAAATGAAGTCAGCGTAAGGTACTATTACCAAAGAGGTTACGACGCTACACCGGGCGGTACCGCGACCCCCCGTACGCCTCCCCGTCCTGGGTCGGCTGCCCCGTGTACCCGACTCTCGGTTCCCTCTTACTCCCTGGAGGGCCGGTCTATGGCTGGTGTCTGGAAACGGAGCACGCTCGGGCAGGTCGCTGGCCAGGGCATTGTAGGGCAACCAGCATCGAAAACCAATCAGCACCCGGAAACCGAGCGGCACCGCCTCCTACGCTGAATCGCCACCTGGCAGCAGTCCGGACGCGGCGATTGACCGCCCTCAGCCATGATCGTCGTCCTAATTCAATCTGCCTCGCCGCCGTAGCGAAAGGCCCGGTCCTGCTTCTGCCGGCTTCGGTGGGCCTTCTCTGCCAGACGGCGCTCTCGGGCCGCCCGGCTCGGCCGGGTCTTGTGGCGGGGCCGCTGGGGCCGCAAGGACTCGGCGATCAGGACCGCAAACGCCGCCAGGGTGTCCCGGCGGTTGGCCGGCTGCGTTCGGTGCCGGGATCGAGTGATCCGCAATACGCCCTCTTTGTTGGTGCGGCCGGCCAGGGTCTGGCGGAGGCGCTCTTTTTGGGCGTCGGACAAGACCGGGCAGTTGGGAATGTCGAAATGGAGGGTCACTTTGGTGGCGACCTTGTTGACCCGTTGGCCGCCGGGGCCCGGGCTACGGGCATAGCTGAAGTGGATCTCCTTCTCGTCGATGGACAGCTGGTCGTTGATCCGGATCATGTCAATCAAGATTCTGGCCGGGCGCCGGTTTTCGATCAAGGCCGGCAGCATCACCGGGCCGGTTTGTTGACCCGATCAGACCCGTGCGATAGCCTCGTTCCCAGCACCCTCAACAGGGGCGGCGGGCCCTGAATACACAATGGTATAGGTATCCACCAAGCCATGAACCCCACCAAGCCCGACCCTGATCCCGGCGGCGTCCGACCCCTGTCGGTCCTGCGGGCCATGATCGACGCCATCGATCGCGACATCCTGCAACTCCTCGGCCGCCGGTACGGTCTGGTCAGCGAACTTGCCGAGCACAAACGCGAGCACGGCCTGCCGATCCGCGACTACCATCGAGAACGCGAGATCATAAAAGACCGTCGCAACCGGGCCACCCCGTTGGGCCTGGCCCCGGAGATGATCGAGAGCATGTTTCGCCTCATCCTGTGGGCCAGCCGCGACCGCCAGGCCGCCCTCAAGGCCGAGGTCCCCCTGGACATCGAGTCTCGGACCGTGGCGGTAATCGGCGGCAAAGGGGCCATGGGCGGCTGCATGGCGGAGTTCTTCGCCGATCTGGGTCACGCGGTGATGATCGCCGATCTGGATACCCAGCTCACCCCGGACGAAGCCGCCTCGGTGGCCGACGTGGTGCTGATCAGCGTGCCCATCGATGTCACCATGGACGTGATTCGCCGTCTGGGCCCCCGGGTCCGCCAGGACGCCCTGCTGTTGGACGTTACCTCGATCAAGGCTGAGCCAGTCAAGGCCATGCTGGAAGCCTCCCAGGCATCGGTCCTGGGGACGCACCCGCTCTTCGGCCCGTCGGTACATTCCCTGCAGGGGCAGCGCGTGGTGCTGTGTCCCGGGCGCGGTGACCAGTGGCTCGACTGGGCCCGACAGATGTTTCGGGCCCGCGGCCTGGCCACCCTCGAGGCGACCCCCGAGGAGCACGACCGGGCCATGTCCATTGTCCAGGTGCTGGTGCATTTCTCCACCGAGGTCATGGGCCGGACCCTGTCTCAGCTCGGGGTGTCCATCGACAAGACCCTGGCCTTCACCTCGCCGGTGTATTTGATGGAACTATTGATGACCGCCCGGCACTTTGCCCAGTCGCCGGACTTGTACGCCTCGATCGAGATGTCCAATCCCGCGACCCCCGAGGTAACCGCCGCCTTCGTGCAGGCCGCCCAACACCTCGAGCAGTTGGTCGCCGGCAAGGACCACCAGGCCTTCGCCGAGATGTTCCGTGAGGTGCACGACCTGTTCGGCTCCTTCACCGACCAGGCCCTGGAGCAGTCCAGCTTCCTGATCGACCGCCTGGTCGAACGCACCTGAGCAGGCTCCTGCGAGGCGGCCTGAGCCGCCGCCTTCCAGTTCGGGGAATTCACGACGGCACGAACGGGATTACTCACTTGCCCGCCCGTCGTAGCGGCGCATCCCCCGAGATACCCAGCCGTCCCAACAGCGGCTTCATGGTCAGGCCTTGTACCACCAAGGAGAACAAGACCACCCCGAAGCCGGCCACCAGCAAGGTCGGCCGATGCTGTTGGATCACCGGATTAGAACTCGACGACAGCCCCAGGAGCAGGGCAATCGGGATCGACCCCCGAAGCCCCCCCCAGAACAGCACGTGGGCCCAGTTCCTCGGCCGCCTGGTCCCGGCCAGGTTCAACACCCGGTACAACGGGTACACGGCCAACGCCCGACCGATCAACATGGCCGCCACGGCCACGCCGAGCGGCCGCAGGTTGGCCTTCAGGTCCGCCCCGGTGATCTCCTGAAGCTCGAGCCCGATGAGGATGAACAACAGCGAGTTGATTATGAAGTCGATGGACTCGAAGAACGTATCGATCGTCTCCCGGGTCTTCTGCTCCATGGATAGCCGTTTGCCGTAGTTCCCGATCATCAGCCCGGCCATGACCGTGGAAATGACCCCCGAGGCCCCGAAGTGCTCAGCCACCCAGAACGCCCCATAGGCCAGCACCAAGCACATGGTGTTCTCCAGCAGGTGATCTTCGAATCTCCGCATGACCTGAAAGGCCACGATGCCCAGCGCCGTCCCGATCAGCAGCCCGCCGGCGGTGACCTTGAGGAACTCCAGGGCGACATCGGCGGCGTGAAAGCCCCCCTCGCCCCCCGACCCCTCGATCATTCCCAGCACGATCACGAAGACGACAATGCCCACCCCGTCGTTGAAGAGCGACTCGCCCTCGACGATGTACTTCAGGTCCACCGGGACTTTACATTGTTTGAAGATCGCCAGGACGCTGACCGGGTCGGTCGGAGTCACCATCGCCCCAAACAGCAGGGCCACCAGGAAGCCAAGGTCCTCAACGCCCGCCCCCCAGTAGAATATCCCGCCGATCGCGAACATCGAGATCAGCAGGCCGAGGACGGCGAAGGTCACAATGGGCCAGATGTGCTGCAGGAGCCGGTTCAGCTCCATGTGCAGGGCCCCCTGAAAGAGCAACGGGGGCAGCATCACGAAGAACACCAACTCTTTGAAGTCGGTCCCCGAGATGCCCGGCCCGATGCCGGACAGGGCCACCACCAGCCCCACCAGGGTCAAGCCCACGGTGTACGGAACGTGCGTAAGATAGTTCGTCAGCGTCCCCACCAGGCAGGCCAGCAGCAGCAGCCCGAGGTAGATGCCGACCGAATGTTCGATGCCCATAGGGTCCTCTATGTATGGCGGCCGTCCTGTCCCGGCCTCGACTGATCAAGCGGCATATCATGCGCGGTAACGGCAGATTCCCCAAGCCTTCTGTGGGTATCCTCCGCGCACTGTCCTGCGTCAACGCGTCAGGCAAGTCAGAGCCGCGACCGCGACAGGCATTGGGCCCGCGTCCTGATACCCGCCGATACACAGGGCACGGCGATGCGGCGTCTGTGCGGCCGGTACCATAGCTAGATTCGCGCGGCTTTCGCCGTCCTGATGGCTCCAAACATGGGTTGCACCGTGGCCCGATCCGAGAAGATGCCCACCGTCTCCACTATCCCGTCCGGATCCCGGAACTGGCCGGTACGCTTGGCGATCGCGGCCTATCTGGTCCTGCTGGCCGCCCATTTGTGTTGGGCATACGCCTGTCTCGGTAACCCCGACGAGCTGTTCCACGGACCGGCGGTGATGGTCCATCACGCCGCGACCGCCATGCGGGGAGAGTCCATCTACGGCGATTGGAGGCAGCCCCCGCACATCGTTACCGTTTATGGCCCCCTCTCGTATCTTCTGCCGGGATGGGCCGGCCGTGTGGTGCAGGCCGACCCGGCGGGCCTATACCAGATCGGACGGATCATCAGCCTGCTCGCCGCCCTGGGCATCGGCCTGACCACCTACGGCCTGGCCCGGACAATGGCCGTCCGCCGCCCGCTGGCCCTGGCCGCGGCCTTGGCCACCATCTCCAGCCCGGTCTTCTGGCTGATAAGCGGTGCCTTTCGGGCCGAGCCGGCGGCCATATTCTGCTCCTTGCTGGCGGTCTGGTGGTTCCGTCGATTCGAGCGCACCGGCTGGTGCTGGTTGTCGGGCCTGATCATCTGCGTCGCCTTCCTCTTCAAGCAGTCGGCCATCCTGCCCTTGCCGGCCATCGCCGTTTATCTCTGGTTGTCCGGGCGACGCCAGACGGCGGTGTTCTTCTTTCTGGGCATCGGCCTAACCCTGGCGGCTATCGTGGCCACCCTGACCGCAGTCACCGACGGCTACTACTGGCTCAACGCCTTCACGGCCTTGCAGGGCAACCGGTCCTTGGGCAACCTGGCCCTCTGGCCGGTGGCCGTGCTGTCGGTGGGTCTCGCCCAATACGTGCTCTCATTCACCTGGATGGCCCGCGCGATGACCGCCCGCCGGCTGGGGCTCCTGGAGTGCTACTTCATCGTTGCCCTCCTGGTGCCGTTCGCCATGACCTGGCGCGACGGGGCGGCCGAGTATTACTTTGGTGAATCAGTGGCCGTCGCCGGGGTCCTGATGGCGGCCCAATGGCAACGTTGGCGACGGCGCCCGCCCCGGTCCATAGCCGCCCAACGTCTGGTCCGCGGCGCCGTCCTCCTGCCCGTCGCCATGGCCGTAGCCATGATTGCCGGTTTGGAGCCGAGCGCTCTGCGCCGCTTCCGAGAGACCGTGGGCCCTCAGCGGCGGAGTGATGAATCAGACTTCGCCCGGTTCGAGGCCACCGTTGCCCAACTCGAGGCCCTGCCTTCGCCGATCTTCTGCGAGCCCGACGGCCTGATGGTCCTGAGCAACCACCAACCGTTCATCCTGGACACCTGGCTCTTCAGCGGGATGATCGATCAGGGCGTCTTCGATGATAGCGGCGTTCGGGCGGCCCTGGCCGACGGGCAGTTCCGCGCCGTGGTCCTGAGCCTCGAGGCGTCGTCGGTCCGTCAATACGGCTCGACGTACTATGTTCCGCCGGCGTGGCTGAAGATCATCGCCCGCCGATACCGCCTCGATCGAAGGCTCCCCAACGGCTGCTATCTCTATCTACCCAAGGGGCCTCCAGTATGAAGGGCCGCGATCGTGAGGGACCGCTCCCTGACGGTTGCGGCTCTGAACGTTTCCGCTCCCTGATCCCGACGTCCGCCGCCGTAGCTCTGAATCCACCCGCTGGCATGACGCCGAATCGGCCTTTCTGGTCATCAGGCGGCTTCTTGACCGCGCCAAGCGGCATCAGCTAGAATCGCCACTCGCCTCGGGTCGGCGCACCGCGGCGCGGGCCTGGTGCATCGACGGTTAGGCTCCGTCGGCCAGAGCCGGCCGGGCGGATGAGTAACCCTGCTTTTGGAAAGACGGTGGCATGGACATCGAGGAGATCAAGACGCTTACTGATCTCATGGTCGATCATGACCTCTCCGAGATCATGATTCGTGACGGAGATAAGCGGATAGTGATTCGCCGTGGCGACCGGGGGGTAGCGCAGGTCATCACTTCGCCCCCCGCGGCCGCACCGCCGGCGGTAGCATTGCCGGCCCCGGCCCCCGCGGTAGCCGGCGAGGCTGCCCCTGCCCAGGAAGATCCGAATCTGGCCAAAGTCACCTCCCCGATGGTGGGCACCTTCTATGCGGCGCCCGATCCCGACTCCCCGCCTTACGTCAGCATTGGGGATAAGGTCGGGCCGGACACCGTGGTCTGCATCATCGAGGCCATGAAGGTGTTCAACGAAATCAAGGCGGAGCACGCCGGTACCATCGAGTCGATCGAGGTGCAGGCCGGGGACCCCGTCGAGTTCGGCCAAGTCATCATGACGGTGCGGGTCGGTTGATGGCCTTTGGGACTGTAACCAGCGAGCGAACTGCCCCTATAGGCCGGGGAAGTGGAGGCGTTGTGTCGGCAAGAACCGCCCGAACCAGAGTGAAGAAACGAACCTTCTCGAGAATCCTCATCGCTAACCGGGGTGAGATCGCCCTGCGCATCATGCGGGCCTGCCGCGAATTGGGCATTCAATCGGTCGCCGTTTATTCCGAAGCCGACCGCGATGCCCCCTATCTCCAGCTCGCCGACCAGACCATCTGCATCGGCGCCGCCCCGCCGTCGCAGAGCTACCTGCGGGCCGACCGCATCATCGCCGCCGCCGAGATCGCCGACGTCGACGCCATTCATCCCGGTTACGGCTTCCTGGCCGAAAACGCCGACTTCTCCGAGCAGTGCCGCGACAGCCAGATCGAGTTCATCGGTCCCTCGGCCGAGTCCATCCGCCTGCTGGGGGACAAGGCCGCGGCCCGCAAACTCGCCAAGAAGGCCCGGGTGCGAATCGTCCCCGGCAGCGGCGACGTCATCGAGGATGATGAACACGCCGTCAAGGTCTGCAGCGAGATCGGCTACCCGGTCATGATCAAGGCGGTGTCGGGCGGCGGCGGCCGAGGAATGCGCGTCGCCCACAACGAGGCCGCCCTCCGGACCCAGATCCGCAATGCCCGGCTGGAGGCGGAAAACGCCTTCAACGACGGCCGGGTCTACATCGAGAAGCTGGTCGAGCAGCCCCGCCACGTGGAAGTGCAGATCCTCGCCGACCAGCACGGTAATTGCATCCACCTCTGGGAGCGCGATTGCACGCTGCAGCGCCGCCACCAGAAGCTGGTCGAGGAATCACCGTCGCCGTCCATCAATGAAAAGACCCGCGAGGCCATGTGCAAGGCCGCAACGCGGATCGTCCAGACCGCCGGGTACTTCTCCGCCGGCACGGTCGAGTTCATCGTCGACAAGCGCGGCGGCTTCTTCTTCCTGGAAGTCAACACCCGGATCCAGGTCGAGCATCCGGTCACCGAGATGGTCACCGGCCTGGACCTGATGAAGTGGATGATCCACATCGCCGCCGGACAGAAGCTGACCGTTCGGCAGAAGGACGTGCCCCGCAACGGCTGGGCCATCGAGGCCCGCATCAATTGCGAGGATCCGGACCACAACTTCCGCCCGGCCCCCGGCAAGATCGACGAATTTATCCCGCCCGGCGGGCCCGGGGTCCGCTTCGATACCCACGTCTCGGCCGGCTGCACCATCAGCCCCTACTACGACTCGCTGATCGCCAAGCTCATCGTCCACCGGCCCACCCGCGACGAGGCCATAAGCTGCATGCGCCGCTGCCTGGACGAGCTGCGAATCGCTCCCCTCAAGACCACCGTCCCGGTGCTGCGGAGAATCTTCCGCAACTCCAACTTCGCCCACGCCAAGATCGACACCGGCTTCATCGAACGACTGCTGGCCAGAAAAGAGTAGGAACCAACGGGCCCGGGCAGTCCTGATTCTCGTCCTCGCAGTACTACTCCAAAATCAAGCTTTCCACGGACCGGGCGACGCCTTTGGCCGCTTCCAGCATGTCCCAGAGATAAGCCGCGTCGTTGGCCTCAGGCGGCATGGATCACCTCCCGAGTGCTCAGGATCTGGTGGCGGCGGAAGGGATTGCGCAATCCCTTCTTGGAGACCAGGTCGACCCGGCGGCCGAAGATCGACTTCAGTTCGTCGATCATGTCCACCCAGTCGAACAAACCCAGACCGTGCCCGGGGGCCAGCTCGACTAACACGTCTATATCGCTGTCGGGACCGAAATCCTCTCGCAGCACAGACCCGAAAAGGGCAAACTCCGCTACTTTCCACTTCTGGCAAAACGCGGCAATGAGCTGCCGATCAAGAGGCATCTGTATGCTCATCGAACGGGCCTTTCCCAGAGGAGCGATCCGCCGCCCCGGCTCTATTATACTCACCTCAGAGGATCGCCTCACTGCCAATACCGGCTCAACTCCGAGAGCGATTTAATCGTTCCTGCCTGACCGACCGCCTGACTTGCCGAATCTCCCCTTCGGTCCAGCAGAACCGCCCGCCAGCCGGTCTTGCTGGGGAGTTGGCAATCTCCGATCGGGCCGTCGCCGACGCAGAGGATGTTCTCCGGGGCGACGCCCAGCTTATCGGTGACGCGGGCGTAGAAGCGCCGGTCGCCCTTGGCCACCCCGACGGCACCGCAATCGAAGTAGGGATCCAGCAGCCGGCCTAGTTGTCCTGCCTCACCCTTGCCGAGCATGAAACTCGGCAGCGTGGTGAACGCGCAGGTGACCAGCCCGGCGGACTTGGCCGCCTGGACGGCGTCCAGGGCATCCGGAAAGAGCACCATGTCGTCGCGCGACTCGAACATCGCCGTCAGCGAGGTCAACAAGTCAACCGACACGGCGATCTCCATCCTGGCGAACAGCAGGGCCAGGAAGTCGGTCCAGCCGGCGATTGGCCGCCGGGGGGCATCCAACAGAAACACGCCTTGCCGGGCCGCCTCGAACGCCTGGTAGCTGATGGGGACGCCAAAGTCCGCCAGCAGATCCTGGACCTCCACCGCCCGCACCCGCCCCGCAGGCCAATGGGCCAAAGTGTCGTGCACATCAAACGCCACCACCTCGATCGCCATGCCCCTATTCTGGCCGCCCCCCGCCACCAAGGCCACTGCCCCGGCGCACAAAGTGACCGGCCAAGCCCCCACTCACCGGCCCGGCCACATTCAGCCCAGCCCCCGCCGCCCAGGCCGCAGAATGAGCGGAAGACCTGGGCTCCCTCCCCGTTAACGCTTATAATGGGCGCGGGGATCGTTGCTTTAGTCCCGACGACTGCCGGCACGGACTTGGTGTAGCGGATGAGCAGGCTATCAGCACCCGAGGATACTGGGCTGCGCGACAAGCTCCACCGGCTCCGCGCCAACATCGAGTCCGTCTTCATCGGCAAGCCCCAGGCGGTCTCCCAACTCTTGATGGGCCTGCTGGCCCGGGGCCACGTTCTGATCGAGGATGTCCCCGGGGTGGGCAAGACGGTGCTGGCCCGGGCGGTGGCCCGGAGCATAGATTGCCGCTTCTCCCGAATCCAGTTGACCCCCGACCTGCTGCCCTCGGATATCCTGGGGATCAGCGTCTACAGCGAGAAGACCGGCCTGTTCGACTACAAGCACGGCCCGATCTTTGCCAACATCATTCTGGCGGACGAGATCAATCGCACCACGCCCCGGACGCAGTCGGCCCTCCTGGAGGCCATGAACGAGAGCCAGGTCAGTGTCGACGGGCAGGTGATCCCTCTCGAACAGCCCTTCATGGTCATCGCCACCCAAAACCCCTTCGAGTTCGAAGGGACCTACTTCCTGCCGGAGAACCAGTTGGACCGGTTCGTTCTCCGTATCCGGATCGGCTACCCCTCGCGCCAAGACGAACGCCGGATCCTCCGCGAGCAACCCGATCGGGCCCCGCTCGAGGCGTTACGGCCGGTGATGGAGGCCCGGGATGTCATTCAGTTGCAGGCCCTGACCGATCAGGTGCACATTGACGACGTACTCATGGACTACATGCAGGACATCGTCGCGGCCACCCGGGAGCAGGACTCGCTGGAGGTGGGCGTGTCGCCGCGGGGGGCGTTGGCCTTGATGCGGGCCTCTCGGGCCTCGGCGCTGTTGGACGATCGCGATTACGTGGTGCCGGATGATATCAAGATGCTGGCCCCCAGCGTCTGCGCCCACCGGATGGTGAGCAAGTCCTACTTGCGGGACGGACACACCGCCTCCAACGACCAGGTGATCCGGGAGATACTCGAGCAGATTCCCGTTCCGACCTGACCTTTGGGTAGCGGAGTGACCTCGCGGTGCGGGAGCCGGCGAGACGGCATAACCGCGAGCCCGAGAGAGCCTTGACATTCTGACGACTCCCAGGGGCGAGGCCGTCACATCATGAAACATCCCATCAGGGGGCTTCTCCCCACGCCACGGGTTCCCTATCTTCCGATCCGCGTATCGCCGGGCGGGGTGCTGTTCATGCTCGGGGTGGCCCTGATCGGAATGGCGGGCATCGATGTCGACAACAACCTGTTGATGATGCTGGCCAGTCTTTGTACTGCGGGTCTGGTCCTGAACCTGTTCACCGGGTGGCGCGGCCTGCGCCGGCTCGGGGTCCAACGGATCGTGCCGGAAGTGATGGTCGCCGGGCAGCCGTTTGCCATTCGGTATTCGGTGACCAACCGGCGGCGGTGGGGCTGTGTTCGGTGCATCCACATAATGGACGAACTGCCCTCGCCGGTGAAGCTGAGCAGGCCCGAGGCTTTTATCCCGATCCTCCGCCCCGGCGAGACGGTGACCCTCGGTGTTCCCGTGGTGTCCTCCCGGCGCGGGCGGATCCGGCTGTCGACCATCCGCGTGGCCACCCGATTTCCCTTTGGGGTGTTCACCAAGATAGTGAGAGTGCGGCAGGACCAGGATCTCATCGTGTTTCCGGCGTTGGGCCGCTTGCTCACCGATGTCCGGCTCACCTCCCGCTCTTCGGATGCTTCCGGCGGGACCTGGGCCGCCCGGTCGGCCGGCGACGAGGAATTCTACGGCGTCCGGGAGTATCGCATCGGCGACAACCCCCGCAGAATCCACTGGCGGCGCAGCGCCCGGACCGGGCAGTTGATGATCCGCGAGATGGCCCGAACCCGCGAGCACCAGTTGTGGTGCGTGGTCAACACCCGGGTCAATCCTCGGGACCCCCGGCAGACGGATCGCCTGGAGCTGGCCATTAGCTGTGCCGCCACCGTCATCTGCGACGCCCTGGAGCACGGGGTGAAGATCGGCCTGATATGCAACGGCGAGCCGATGGTGGTGCTCCCTCCCACTTCGGGCCGGACCCGTCGGGCCCGCCTGCTGGGCGAACTGGCCGCCCGGAGCACCAACGCCGCCGACCTGCTGGCCCCTCACATCCGGCGGCTCGCCTGGCCGGCGCGCTGGAGAGGCCCGGGCATGTTGTTCAGCGCCGTGGAGGATGAGGACTTGGATTCCGCCGAGAGGCTGCTGGAGCGGGCCATCGGGCCGATGACCAGGTTCGTCCCGGGAGGAGTCGCCTTCGATAGCCTGTTTCGCTCGGGAGACGGGGATCGAAAAAACGACAAAGGGAGCAGCCCCGGCAACCGGGGAGCGTCCTCGATAGCGCCCTGCGGAGCGATCGCGGAGGTATCGGTGAACTGATGCAATCACCCGCCACCTTGCGCATAGGTCTGATCTTCCTGGCCTTGGTAAACATGTTGCCGGCGGCCCTGCCGCGCGTGGGGGCCGAGGATGCTTGGGGCCTGTTGGCGGTGGCGGTTTCCGCAGCAGTGATCAGTTGCCTGCTATGCAGACCTTCGGGTCGGCGGCGCGTGCCCCGTTGGGTGATCAACCTGTTGGTCCTCGCCGCGTTGGTTCACCTGGGTTACGAGATGCTCGCCCCGCACGCCGAGCAGACCGTGTACTTGTTGGATGTAGCCCATTTCTTGATGCTCCTGTGCAGTTGCAAGTTCTTCGAGCTGCACACCAATCGCGACATCGGGCTCACCTTCTTGATCCTCTTCCTGCTGCTGGCGATAGCCGCCATGGTCAGTGCCAGCGTGCTGTTCGGAGTCGCCGTAGCCGTGGACCTGACCCTGGGCCTCGGCTGGCTTCTGGCCTTTCAGAGACAACGCGAAATGGACCTGGTCATCGAGCGAAGGCGCGCCGTCTTGGCGGCTGCCTCCTCCCCGGGACCGCTCCTCGGACCCGAGCCGAGTCGTGGATCACGTCGGGGGAACATCACCGCGACGGCTTGGTGCTCCTTGGGACTGATCGCCATTGCCACCTTGGCATTCATCGCCGCCCCCCGCGGGTGGGGCCGCCAGGTCTTCGGCGGAATCTACGGCATCATGCCCAACACGGTCACCGGGCTGGCCGAGGAGGTCCGGCTGGATGACGCCGCCGTCGCCGAGGATACCGCCCCGGTCATGCGGGTCCGGTTCTTCCAGGGCGGCCGGCCCATCACCCGAGAGAGTTTCCATCCCTATATGCGCGGCCGGACCTTCGACCGCTACCACGAGGGTCATTGGCGCCGCACCCCAACGGTCTCCCAGTACATTTTCAACGCCGGAATGCTCGAGACCCCCGTGCCCATCATCCCCGCCTTCCGTCGGCTCTCAGAAGACCAACTCATCGAACAACGCATCTGGCTCGATGATCTCGGCGGCAAGGTCCTGTTCTCCATGTATCCACCCGCGACCTTCGGCTCGTCGGACATCCCCGGGTTCCAGCAGGACCGCCGCGACCTGGCCCTGCAGGCCCTGCAAAGGCTCGAGGGCCGCGTGCAGTACACGGTGCATTCCGTCTTCCAACCGCCCCCGGAATTGGCCCTCCGTTTGGAAGTCAGACCTCAGGCCCCGCGCGACGGCCCCTCCTCGATATCGCCGCGGCTGAGATCCTTCGCCGAGACGTTCACCGCCGGGATCGACGACCCGGCCGATTCGCAGCAGCAGCAGGTGATCGCCCAGCGGGTTTGCGACCACCTGCGCTCCGGCGAGTTTCAACACACCCTTCGCCGAGGAGATTCGGCCGGCGATCTCGATCCCCTCGAGGACTTCCTGTTCCTCAACAAACGGGGCCATTGCGAGTACTTCGCCTCGGCCATGACCCTGCTCTGTCAGGCCGTCGGCATCCGGGCCCGACTGGTGGGCGGGTATTACGGGGGGCAGTTCAATCCGGTGGGGGGGTTCTACCAGTTCCGGCGGTCCGACGCCCATGCCTGGGTGGAAGTCTATCTGCCTCACCGCGGGTGGATCACCTTTGACCCCAGCCCGCCCTCCGACTCGCGCCGCACCCGCCGATACGCCGACCTGCTGGCCCGGGCCCAGGGGTTCATCGACTACCTGGAATTCAAATGGGCCACTCAGGTCATTTCCTTCGACGCCGACTCCCGGGTCAGACTGCTCCAAGGATTCACCAACTGGCTGGCAGAAATCCAGTCGGGGTTCCAAACCGGCCCAGACTCACCCGGCTCCTTGCCGCGTACGGTTTGGGCCGTCCTCTGGGGACCCGAGCTGCTCCCGCTCTGGCAACGGGCCTTCTACTGGCTATTGCTGCTGCTGTGCCTGGCCTTGGTGGTCCTGACGCTTCGGGTGTGCTGGATCCTCTCGCTGATGCTGCGCGAAGTCCTCTCCACGAGTCGCCCACCCGGCACCCGGTTGGTCCGCCGGCCCGAGGCGAGATTCTATGACCGACTGCTCCTGCTGCTCTCCAACAAGGGCTACGTCAAACCCAAGCAACTCACCCCGCGAGAGTTTGCCCGCCAACTGGCCGGCGCTCATCGCGCTTTCGCCGAGTTGCCCGAGTACACCGATTGGTTCTACCGGGCCCAGTATGGTCACGGTGGCCTGGACCAGCAGCAGGAGGGGCGATTGAGGGTATTCCTACAACGCCTCCGCGAAGACGCCTCCTTCGGGACGCGCTGAACCTGCCCGCCGCCGCGCCGCCTGACATCCGCAAGGGATGCGGAACTCTCCTGAAAGGATTGGTTCGTAGCTGGTGGATCGGGGCCGACTGCAGACCGGGGATACGGAGATTACGGCTTGCTTCTGAATTCCGGGCCAGGCCCTCTGAGCGGGAAGGACCGATGTCTGAACAGTGACGGTGCCACTGGTCGAGACATAGGTCTGGACCAGTGGCACCTGTCACGGGCCGCTGTTCGGGCATTGCCTGGTCTTGCCTAGCCGTCGGATTGCTCTTCGAGCATCTTGCGGAGTTGGTTGTTTTCTCTGCGGGTAGCCTCGAGGTCGAACAGCAGATACTTGATCGACAAGCGCAGATAATCGATCGAGGCTTGCAGACTGCTGACCGTCTGGTGCAGCTTCTCGTGCCGCTCCTTGGTTTGGGCGGTAATTGCTTCGACTTTGGCCCGGTCCTCCTCGGGCATGTTGCCAATCTCCCGGACCAAATCAGCCAGCTTCTTCTGAAATGTGTTCTCGTCCATCGTCTCTCCCCTCGAATCTCGGACGGGCCTCACTGGAATGGCAAAGCCCCTTTTCGCAGGTCCCGCTCCGGACACCCGGTGCTCTCGGCCGGGTGTTTTGCAACCGGCGTGCCTGGGCAAACCCCCCTCGGCGACTCTTCTTTGATGGTCATCAGGCCTACACCGCAGGCCCTTGACCGCAGGACTACGGCGACCGATGCGATGGTGTCGGCCGGATGGATTGTGCCGGGAGGTTGCCTGGAATCGACGCCGCCCCCATCCATTCTAGGCCGGGGTGCGGCCGAGAAGTGTCGTTCTCGAGGACGTTCTTCTCCAAGAAGCGGCCCCCCTTAGGCGGGAAGCTCCTCACGCCCGGTCCCCGCCGAGGCCCCTGTCCGATTCCGGTGATGTTGCCCGGAACGATCGAGGGCTGCGCATCCGGACCGCACCGAAGCCCCACCGGCAAGGCCGTCGCCGAGTCCGATAGTTTGGGATCGTGTTCCTATCGCGGACATTCATGTAGGATCGGTCCGGGGATCAAGAGTGAAGGTCCAAGGCCATGACCACACGCCGACGTCGTGCCGATTCAGCGGAAGGCACATCCGAAGTGTCCCGGTGGGGCCGCACTTGGCCCGTGGTGCTCATCGTCCTGGTCCTCCTCGGCGTCACCCTGGCGTCGTTCTGGCCGGGCCTGCAAGGCGAATTCCTGAATTGGGACGACGACCGGAACTTCACCGATAACCCGTCGTATCGGGGCCTCGGGCCTCAACAAGTGCGCTGGGCCTGGCAGACCTACCACCTCGGCGTCTGGCAACCGATAAGCTGGCTGCTGCTCGGCGCCCAATACGAGATCGGGGCGCTGAACCCGGCAGTCTACCACCGGGCCAGTCTGGCGCTGCACGCCCTCAACATCGTCGTCTTCTATTGGTTGGCGGTCGTGCTTCTGCGGACTGCCCGATCAACCGGCAAAACAGACTTCATGGGGCGGGAGAGTCCCTCTTCAAACCGTGGCCCTTATGCTTCGACGGCCGGTCTCCATCTGTGTGCCGCCGCCGCCGCCTTGTTGTTCGCCACCCATCCGCTGCGGGTCGAAGCGGTCGCCTGGGTCTCTTGTCAACCCTATCTGCCGGCGGCGCTGTTCTACATGCTGGCCGTGCTGGCCTACCTGCAGGGGCATCGCCGGACGACCACCACCGGTCACGGCCGCGGTCCGGACCCTTGGCGGAGAACACCGGCTTCGCAGACTGCCCGATGGACTTGGCTGGCCGTTGCCCTGGTCTGTTATCTGTTGGCCGTGGCCTCCAAGGCCGTCGCCGTCACCTTGCCCGCGGTGCTCCTGATCCTGGACGTCTATCCTCTGCGGCGTTGGGGTGGTCGCAAGTTGGCGGCAGAGGCGAACTCGGCCAGGCCACCGGGCGGATCGAGTTGGACGCTGCCCGGGCACCTGTGGATCGAGAAGCTGCCCTTCTTTGCCGTCGCCCTGGTGATCTCGTTGTGGGCCGCGGCGGCCAAGGACTACAGCCAATCGCGCGTGCCGTTCAGCAGCTTCGACGCCGACGCCCGTCTGGCCCAGGCGGCCTACGGCGCGGTGTATTACCTGCACAAGACCGTGGTTCCCACGGATTTAATCCCCTATTGCCGGCTGCCTGAAGCGCTGAGTCTCTCGAACTGGCGATTCGGCCTCCGGGCCGCTGTCGTTGTCGCGATAACCATCGTCCTCATCGCCCGGCGGCGCAGATGGCCGGCAGCCTTGGCGGCGTGGGCCGCCTATCTGGTGATCCTGCTGCCGAACCTGGGCATCGTCCAGATCTCCCAGCAGATCTCCGCCGACCGCTACAGCTATCTGGCCGTCATGCCGGCGATGCTCCTTCTCGCGGGGGGCTTGTTCGCGCTGTGGCAGGGCCACCGGTCGCGTCGCCGGGCCGTGCGGGGCGGCTTGCTGGTCGGCGTGCTGGCGGCGACTGCGGGACTTGTGGTCTTGGCCAGGGCTCAAACCGTGGTGTGGGGCGACTCCACCACCCTGTGGGCCGAGACGCTGGCCGTAGATCCAGACTGCGCCGTGGCCGAGTGCAATCTCGGTGTGGCCCTACTGGCCGCGTCTCCCGGCGATGATGATGCCCCGGCGCCGTATGCAGAGGCCTCCCGCCATCTCAGCAGGGCGATTGACCTGAGACCCGACTTCGCCTTCGCCTACGGCAACCTCGGGACGGTCCTCTGTCGCGCCCGCCGCTTCGAGGATGCGATTCTGCTGTTCCACCGAGCACTCGACTCGGGGGCGGACTTGGCCCCCCAAGACCAAGCCAAGATCCATGCCGGGTTAGGAGAAGCCTATGCTGCCCTGCGGCAGGATGCCCGGGCCTGGAAGCACACCCGCCAGGCACAGCGACTCGGCTTCAAGGATGCCGGCAAGATGATCGAATACCTGCGGAAGTTCTCGAAAGAGCCGAGCGACGGAGAATGATCGCCGCCCAACGCCCGCCCCACGGCGACCCGGCAAGTCCCGGCGGGTCCTCTCCCCCTGACGCGGCTACCCGGCAGAGCTGGTGGAGCTGTCATCATCCTGATCTACCAAGGGATCATCGTCGGCCTCGGCGAAGGTCTCGGTCTCGGGGGCCGACTCGGACGATTCTCGGGTCAAGTCCGCGTCCTCGACACGCGGCCGGCGCGAAATCTTGCGAACGAGTCCGGCCAACGGACCGCTCCAGGCATACACCCCCGCGGCCAGGGCGATGGTCAACTGAAACTGGACGATCAAGCCCACCAGGACCAGGATCACTATGGCGACCACCTGGTGGAACGGCCGCCGGCCTCGCAGCAGGGTGTTTACCAGGTGGACGTAGTGAAACCGGCTGACCATCAGCAGGCCCAGCACCATCGCATAAGGCGTCATCAGCGAGGCGATGATTCTCGAAGTCCCTTCGTGAGCGAGATGCTCGTGGGCCAGATTGGGGAGCAGGTCCTGGTGGAAGATGACCAGCCCGATCAAGGCCGCGGCGGCACCGGGGCTGGGCAGGCCGCGGAATCCCAGGTGGGAGGATTCGTCCTCCTCGTTCTCCACGTTGAAGCGGGCCAGACGCAGGGCGGCGCAACAAACGAAGACCGCCGCCATGACCCATTCGGCACGCCAGTACAGGCGGCCCCAAGTGGTCAGGGCCCCGAGATCGGTCGGCCGGGCGATACAGAGCACCAGTATCACCGGGGCAACGCCGAAGCTGACGATGTCGGCCAGCGAGTCCAACTGCCCGCCGAACTCGCTGGTCTTCCGGGTGAACCGGGCCAGGCGGCCGTCCACGCTGTCGAAGAACATCGCCACCACTAACAGGTAAGCGGCCAGCGCCGGAAAGGTCGGAAACAGGCCGCCGAATCTGGTGCTGCCGACCAACCGGCCAAAGGAGTCAGAACCATCGGCCGGTACGCTGAGCGTACAGAAGTAGATGGCCCCCAGACCACAGACCAGGTTGCCCAGCGTGGCCAGCGAGGGCAGAACGGCGACCGTCTTCAGTACCCGCCGCCGGGTGCGCGCTTGGCGATCCTCGGTACCCGTGTGGTGGACAAGTTTCAAGCGGTGCTCTCCTTTGCGAATCAACCTCTTCGGCTACAGCGTCTCCTGGTTGCCGGCGCCCACCCGGCAATCTCCGCCGCCGGTTGGATCTGGGGCCCGCCGTCTGGGCGGTGATTAACCGGCTTTGGCGCCGGTGGCTGGATCGGGGCAATTATCCATTCTCATGACCACGCTGCTTCCCGCCCGGACACGATCGTTCACCTGAACCACGGGCTTCAGCCTGCCATCTGCGGGGACGATCAACTCCGTCCGCGAGCCGAACTTGATCATCCCGACGCGGCATCCCCGCTCGACGGTATCGCCCGGCTGCACGTGGCAGACGATTCGCCGGGCGATGGCCCCGGCGATCTGCCGCACCACCACCGGGCCCGGGATGCCGTCCTGCGGCTCGATCACGAACGTGTTGGCCTCGTTTCGGGCCCCGCTCTCCTGGTGCCGGGCATCCAGGAATTGGCCCCGACGATAATGTCGGTCGATCACCCGTCCGGCACAAGGGGCCCGATTGATGTGCACGTCGAAGATCGACAAGAAAACGCCGATCCGCAGGGCCGGACCATCGATCCCCGGGTATTCATCAAGTCGCGTTATTTCGGTCACCCGCCCGTCGGCCGGGGAGACCAAGAGGCCGGTGGAATCGGGGACCCTCCGCCGCGGATCTCTGAAGAAAGCCACCACAAACAGCCAGGCGATCAGCAAAGGCCCGGCCAAGATCCAGTACCAGGACGAGATGTCCAGGGCCGCCCATGCGGCGACGACCGCCCCGGCGCCGATCGTGCCGGTCGCGATCAGAATCTCCCTCAGGCCGCTGCGGGCAATGAGCATGGTCAGTTCGTCCCAGTCTGGTTAACGACGGGCCGGCGTGCAGAGCGCGGTCTTTCCGAAAACGGACCCCCCAAAGGGAGTCCACAGGGGCATTATAGGCCGGTGTGCCAAGCTGGGATAGGCGACCTTCCAACGGGCCGGGCTTCGCGGGTGGGGCGGGTCAGGGACCAATGGCGGTCAGGAGCTGCCTCGTGGCGGGCGGCCTGACCTGCCGACAGAAGTCGCCCCGCCGGCGCTGCGTGGCCGCCCATGGGGTATCGGCTACCAGAATCGCCAGTCGCCGGATTGGACGACGTAGATGTAGAGTGCCAGATTGGTGATCGCGTGGGTCACCATCAGGCATAGCAGGCTCTTCTTCCAATAGAACAGGGCGTTGTACAACATCCAGCAGGCAATGCTCACTCCCCAGTTGCCCGGGTGTTGCAGTACCGACAAGAAGGAGGTCCCCAGAAACGCGACCCAGGTGAACTGGCCCCACGGCACCCGGTCATACCGATCCCAATTGACCAGGGACCGCAGCATGAAGCCCCGCCAGAACAGCTCCTCCACGATCGGTACGATGAGCACCGCCCGGCCGATCTTCAGGGCCACGTAGGCCCAGAACAGACGACCACTGCCGAAGACCTGGCCAGGGTCGGCCCATTCCGCCGGCACCAAGGTCACGAATGGCGGTCCCAGGCCCACGGACAGCGTTTCCCCCAGGTTGTGGCCCCCGATTCCCACTCCATCGAGCAGATGCTGCCCTGCCACCCATAGCCACGCCGCCAGCAGGCCAACGACCACGGCCGGGGCCAGGTGGGCCTTTCCCCACGCCGGAAGGTGATGCCGCAACAACCAGGTGACCCAAGCCGCCAGCCCGATGTGCAGGCTGATCGATACCGGCTGCCAGGAGGAGGGAAAGAGACCCTGCAAGGGCAGCAGCAGCAGATACGCCATGAAAGGCACCACCAGCGGCACCCGGGGCTCGGCACCGACCAGGTTGGTCAGCCATATCGGCTCTCTGGTCGAATCAGGGGAAGGGCGGGGGGCAGCCATGACTCGCTTCATCGGCATCGGCCAATGCACGACTTTGCTGAACCTGGGTGGTCGATGAAACGGCCGGCCGACAGTTCTCCCGGCGATGGGTAGGGGGGGGCGCCGGCCGGCATTTCGCGGAAATCATCCCAGCGGGCCAAGGCACGGGTTTCGGATGGGCCCAAGTCCCCGGCCGCCCTCGCTTCCTGCCACGCGGCGGGTACGTTCGCAGCCCCGGCCGGAGCTTGATGGCACCTGTTCGGAGATGCACCGATGGCATCGCGGGGTCGGTCGTTCAGAGATATGTATGAGAGGGAAGGGCTGGCGTCTTATTGCAGGGCCTTGTCGTTGGCGATCGCCCGTCGCAGCTTGGCGATAGCCGAGAGCTGAATCTGCCGGACCCGCTCCTTGCTGACCCGCATCTGCTTGCCGATGTCTTCCAGCGTCTGCCGCTGCCGCCCATCTTCCAGCGGAAAGCGACGGGCCAGGACCGTCTTTTCGGCCTCGCTCAGCGCGGCGTTGTCAAGTCGCAGGATTTGCTTCAAGCGTTCGGCAAACAGGATGCGTTGATCGGTGTGACGGGCCTCGGTGGCGTCGCTCTTTTCGAACTCCACGTCGTAGGGACCGGCGATCTTGCTGCGTCGCTTGGAGTCCTGCAGGGCCGCCCGAGAGAAGGCCCGGAGTATGGCATTGCAGGCGTAGGTGCTGAACCGATAGCCTCGCCAGGGGTCGAAGGTGTCCACCGCCCTCAGCAGGGCCATCATGCCTTCACTGCAGCTCTCATCCCGGTCCAGGGTCTCGAAGCGACTGCGCCCCAGGAGGTCATAGACCAGTCCCAGATTCCCCTCGACCAACCGGGTGCGAATCTGGTTGTAGCGCTGGACCCAAATGTTGTAGCGACGCCTGATCCCGGAGGTGGGGCCGCTGTTGGCCGACTTGTAGAGCCGGCTCAGCTTGTAGCCGCAATAGTGGAGCTGCTTGAACAGGAGCTGCTCTTCATCGGCGTTGACTCGCCCGTAGCCAATCGCCGGGCCGGGCCAGTCCACAAAAAGCCGGTCTTCGATGTGGCGACGCCGCAGTTCGGCGTTCATGATGTAGGGTGGAGGACTCAGCCATTTCTTCAGGGCCGGCCTCTTCGACAGCTTTGTTGTTACTCGCAACATCTCGAGCGTCCGATCCCTGGCGCCACCTCGGGGCTGCCAGATAGCGTTTGAGACTGGGACTCCGGCCCATTATCAGAACACTCCATTCTTCCTACCCTTGTATACCGCTCTTCCGCTCCAATTAGTTCTGAAAAACGGGGCGAAAGGGCACTTTTTTAGTGCTATTTTTTTGGGCCCCCTCGTATCAGCGCAGTTAGATGCCCGGAGAGGTCGCCGCGAAGGACTTCCCAGTAATCGTAACTTCTTATAACGCAGTATGTTACAGTTGTCGTCGGCGACCAAAGGCCGAATGAGAGGCTCTACCGCCCGCGCTCCCGGCGTCGCCCTCGCCGGGGGGCAATTCACCATCTTTTCATTGTATTTCGGGAATGCCCACCAGGTTCTGGATTGCCGCCGGTCAGGATTGGGTCGCCGACCGCCCGCGGGACATGCTCCAACATGTATCGATCCCGACCCGCCGGCCTCGGCGCCCACCACAGGCCCGTCAGCCGGCATATGGTCGAAACGCGGCCCGTGACCGCTGAGCCTGAAACCGCCCGCGCCTTACTCATGGCCGGCCCGGCGGGAACTCTAGCTTGAACCTGTAGAAGTAGAGCCCCGGGAACTGGAACTCGAGGATGAGCTGGAACTGGAGGAGCCCGACGATCCGGAGGACGCCGAGGTTCGAGGCTGGAGCACGTTACCCAGCCCTTGAGCCAGCGCCGTGCCCATCTGACGAAGGCCGGTCTCGGCCTGTCCCACCTGTCCCAGAGCCGTGGACAGGCCGGTGACGAAACCCGGCATATAGCCTTCGCGGAACCGCTTGGCGATGTCGGAATCCCAGCAGCCACCCAAAGACAAGGTCGCCGAAGTCAGGCAGGCGGCCAGCAGCGGTTTGATCCGCCGATTCCAGCGGGCCAAGTTTCTCATCTTGTTGACCTCCGATGAGGGCGAACGCCGTATGGCGGTGGGCCAGGTGTTGTATCGGAAGGTCGCCGCCCCGCGGCCAAGGACTGTTCGCCCACCCCGCAGTGCTTGCGCGCCGGACGATCCTCGATATCGGACGGGCCAGCAGCCGGGTCGACTTCCGCCCCCGTCTCCATGGTCAACCGACCACCCCGCCAACCCGATAAGTGAGACGGCCCAATGTGCCATCCAACTCTGCGGCCGGTCCGGCCCGCTGCGGGGTGCGACAGTGAGAGGATCCATGCTGCCCAGCCTCCTGACCATCCTGGGACTGACCACGGCCTGCCTGTTCGGCCAATTAGACTCCGGCGCTCGATCCGAGGAGGGGCGCCTGATCACCGCCCGGATCGAAGATCGGGTCGTCAAGACCTTCGACTTCAACGAGCGGAAGCTGGGCAATTACGAAGACTTGCCCATGAATTGGAACAAGATCACCGCCCCCGGTCACCCGTGGTTTTTGGAAGCGCGTTTCGACGACCAGGTCGGTTACCCGACCCCGCCGTCATTCAAGTTGGCCATCAAGGGCGGCAGTCTCGGCGCGGAGTACCTGGCCAAGGACATCCCCGTGCACCCCAACAATGACTATCGAGTCACTGCTTGGATTCGGCCGGAGGGACTGGTGCACGCCGAAGCCCATATTACCGCCTGTTTTCTGGACCATGCCCTGCGGAAGATAAGAGCGAGCGAGCGACAAAGCCGGGTCGTTCGAGGATCCGGACCCGATGAACCTTGGACGATGGTCAGCATCGAATTGCCCGCCGGGTTCGAGAAGGCCGCCTGGATAGGCCTGGCCTGCCGGGTCCAGCAACCGGAGATCATCGCCGGCACGCCGGGACAACCCCGTCCGATCAACTATCGTGACGTTCACGGTGGTGCCTGGTTTGACGACCTCACCGTCTTGCGCCTGCCCCGGGTCGAAGTGAAACTCGCCGCCGTTGGAAACGTCTTCCTGGCCGATCAACCCCTCGAATGTCTGGCCCGGGTGGCTGATCCGGACGGCGCCGGCCTGGCCGCCAGCCTCGATATTCTCGATGTGGATCGCCATACTCTGCAGACCCATCCCGTGCCGGTCGTCGATGTCGACGCCGACGGAGCTTTGATCCCCATCGGCGAACTACCGGCGGGCACGTATACCGCCCGGCTCTCCGTCAAACTCGGTCCGGGCGAGATCCTCTCCCAAGAGCAGGTGTTTATCCGGCTGAATCCCGAGGTGGACAATGTGGCCCACAGCCGACGAGGCTTCGGCCTGAATCTGAAACCGTCGATCGATACCCAAGGCCTGATCAGCAAGAAGCTGCTGGCCGCCGTATCTCCCGACATGGTCAAGCTGCCTCTGTGGAGCCGCGACACGGATGATGAGGCCATCGTTCGCGGCGACCCCCGTCTCGGTGCCCTGCTGCACTCCCTGCGCGAGCTGGGCATAACCGTGGTGGGGACCCTGGAAGCCCCGCCCCTCTCGTTCAGCAAACGATCCGGCCGCACCAGCCCCACCCTGCTCGACCTGCTTTCTTCGCCACCTGAGCAATGGCGCCCCTATCTGGCCCTGATGCTCACCCGCTATGGGTCGTACATTTGGGCCTGGCAGGTCGGGGCCGATCGCGGAAGACACGGCTTGGACGATCGCCGGCTTCCCGCGGCCATCGCCGCCGTCAGAAGGGAGCTGCAGCCCTTGATCGGCTCACCGGATCTGGTCGTTCCGCTTTCGATTCAAATCCAGCCAAACGCCCAGGACGTACCCGCCGACATCCTGGCCCTGGAAGTGCCGGCCCACATCTCCGCCGGTCATTTTCTGCAGCAGTTGGAGGCCTTCACCCAACCCGGCCTCCCCCGCTTGTGGGCCACCATCCGACTGCCCGACGCCGGCCGTTACGACCGCCGTTCGCGCCTGGTCGAATTCGCCCGGCGAGTGGTCATGGCCCGATACAGCGGAATCGAAACGGTCTTCGCCGAGCAGCCCTGGACCGCGGAAGCCCGAGATAGTGACACCCTCGTGACACCTCACGAGGAACTCATCGTCTTCCGGACCTTGGCCCAGACCCTGGGCGGCCTGGAGCCGGTGACGCCGGTCTGGATCGATCATGGCCTGAACGCCTGGCTGTTCGCCGACCAGGCCACCGCCACCGGGGCGATCGTCACCTGGACCGAGGCCGACGGCCCGACCCCCCGAACGGTCATGGCCGACGTTGGTCCGCAGGCCAGGCTGATCGACCTGTGGGCCAACGTGTCCGACACCCTGCCGGCGGACGACGGACGCGAGTTCCAGGTCGAGGCCATGCCCAGAGTAATTGCCCCGGCAACCGTGTGGCGGGCCATGATGCTGGCCGGCTTCGCGGTCGACCGGCCGGCGTTTCAGGTAGCGGTGGCGGAGCACGAGCGGGTCATCACCCTGGCGAATCCCCGGGCGGTGAAGCTGCGGGGCACTCTGCGGCTGGAGGCTCCGCCCGGATGGCGGGTTCGGCCCCGGAAGATCGAGATCGACGTGGCCGCAGGACAGACCGCCCGGCTGGAGGTCGTCTTTCGCATTCCCAACAACCAGTCCTCCGGAGACTACACCCTGCTGGGTCGGCTCGACACCGAGGACCGGGAGATGGGAAACCTGGTGTTGCGGGCTCCGTTGTACGTGCACTCGCCCGGCCTGGAGGTCAGCATCATGACCAGCCTGACCGGCCGCCGACTGGATATCGTCCAACGCATAACCAACCGCACCGACGAGAGCCTCGACTTGCGGACTTTCATGGTCGCTCCGCAGGACTCCTTCGAAACCCGGCTGATTGCCAACCTGGCCGCCGGCCAAACCGCCGTGCGCGAGTATCGAATCGATGATGCCCGACTCCTGGCCGGCCGGCACATCCGGATAACCACCCAGCAGATCGGCGGTTCGCTGCAGCACAACCAGGTCATCAGCTTCGACTGATCGAGCCCGCCCTTTTCTTTCACACCGCTGAGATCGCGGAGACCGCAGAGTGCAGTCCGGCAGGAGGCCACGACTGGATTGGACGACCTTGCGCTGCAACAGTGTGTTTCTCACCCTGCGGACGCTGATACCTGTAAGTGCATTGCACGTCTTTGCTCTGCGATCTCTGCGTGCTCCGCGGTGAACTATCCGGACTAGCGGCGGTCCGGCCCCCGAATCATCATCTTGCGGCTGAGGTTCGATCAGATGTGCGGGCCCGGTCACCGGCAACCAGCCGGCCCGCCGGGAGATTGGTACGGAAGGGCAGGGGTTCGATGGTCAACCGACCGGCGGCGGCCAGCTCGAGGTATTTGGCCCGGTTGATCCCCATGCGCAGAAAGCGATGTCTGCGGTTGGTGGTCTCGAAATACTTCTCTTCTCGACCGAGGACCACCATGCCCACCCGCTCATAACAGCGAATCGCCCCGCTGTTATCCGGGAACACCACCAGCAGCACCTCGGTGGCCGCGTATTGCCCGAACGCCGCAGCCAGCAGCGCCTTGGCCAACATGAAGCCGTACGACTGCCCCCGCTGGGCGGGATCCACCACAAAATGACCTATCCACATCGTCTGGGGTCGGCCCGCCATGCAGTTCAACTCGGTGTAGCCGATCGGCCCGTCAGCTGATCCGTTCCAAAGAAGAAAGCAGTGGTCCCGATCCTTCCCCCAAGCCACCACCTTCGAGGCCGTCAAGGGCCACACCGTACTGGGGGCCAGCCAGGTCAATTCCTCATCGGACCGCACCCATGAAGCGATCAGCGAGGCATACGATGGGGTGAATGCCGTCAAGAAGCAGGACCGTTCCCGTGCCTCATGACCGGCGGTGGGCAACATGCAGTCCGCTGGGCCAACTGTCCTAGGTTCCCGTGTCATCGCTCCACGCGCCTCAGACCCTCTAGCGACCAGAGTCGTTCAGGCGTCCCTGCCTGGGCCCCCGACACATTCCAGGGCTCTCAATCAAGCAGGTGCCCGAGCTTTTTACGCTTGGTTTCCAGATAACGGCGGTTGACGTGGTTCGGCTTTATCTTCAGCGGCTCCTGCTGAACTACATCCAGGCCATAGACCCGCAGCCGGCTCAACTTCTTGGGGTTGTTGGTCAGCACCCGGATCTTCCGCAGGCCCAGGTCCCGGAGGATCTGGGCGCCGATCCCGTAGTCGCGCTTGTCGGCCGGAAAGCCCAGTCGCTCGTTGGCCTCGACCGTATCCAACCCCTCGTCCTGCAGGCGGTAGGCGTGCAACTTGTTCAATAGCCCTATGCCCCGGCCCTCCTGGCGAAGGTAGACTATCACTCCTTCGCCCGCCTCGCCGATCAGTTTCATGGCCTGCTCGAGTTGCTCTCCACAGTCGCAGCGGTAGGAACCAAACACGTCCCCGGTCAGGCACTGCGAGTGAACCCGCACCAGGACCGCATGGTCCACCATGATCGGTTCCCCGTTGTCGTCCGCCCGGCCGATGTCGCCCAGGCACAGGGCCACGTGCGGCTCGGCATCCAGGATCGATCGGTAGCCGTGCAGGGTCCACTTGGCCCACCGGTTTTGCAGGGGGACCGACTCGATGCGCATCACCGAACGCTCCCGCTGCAGCCGGTATTCCACCAGCTTGGCGATGGTGCAGATCTTCAGTTCGTGCTGCTTGGCGAATCCGACGAGATCGTCCAGTCGAGCCACCTCCCCGGCCGGCTGGAGGATCTCGATGATTACCCCGGCCGGCTCCAGGCCCGCCAGTCGGGCCAGGTCGATGCTCGCTTCGGTATGGCCCGCCCGCACCAGAACGCCCCCCCGGGTGCCTTTCAATGGACTAATATGCCCGGGCCGACGAAAATCGGCCGGCTTGGCCGCGCTGTCCAGGCAGCGGCGAATGGTAGCGCACCGATCGGACGCGCTGACCCCGGTGGTGATGCCGAATTCCGGCCCGGCGTCTATGGAGACGGTAAAGGCCGTGCCGTGTTCCGCGGTGTTCTCTGCGGTCTGCGGATACAGGTGCAGTTTCTCACAGGTATCCGGAGGCAGGGTCAGGCAGAGCTTGCCCGCGGCCTGACGGATCATGAAGTTGATCATCTGCGGGGTGACCTTCTCCGCTGCGCAGACCAAGTCCCCCTCGTTCTCCCGGTCCTGATCATCGACCAGGATCACGAACCGCCCGGCCTCGATCTCCGCCAGCACCTCTGCGACAGAACAAAACACCGAGTCATCGCCCCTCGCTGACATCTGCCTGGTCTCCTTTGCTTCCTGGGGAGTTCTCCGTCGCCACCCCGGCCACGAATTGACTGCCCAGCCTCACATAATCGAGCGCCGCCGCCACCGCCAACGCGGTGGCCAGATACCAGAATACCTCGGGCAGGCCCGAAAGCCAAACCGGCAGGTCGATCCACAACAAGACGCTCAGCACCATGAGCAACTGGACCACCGTGCAACACTTGCCGAACAGACGGGGCCGAATCAGAACCCGGCCCGTCGTGAAATACACGGCCGCAAAGCCAATACTCACTACCAGATCCTTGCCCACCGCGACCACCGCCACCCAAGTCGGAAGTCGCATGGCCGGCGGCGCGGTTGGGTCCGATAGGTCGCGTATCCCGATCACGCAGAGGATCAGCACCGCCACGGTGATCAGCAGTTTGTCGGCCAGCGGATCCAGGAACCTGCCCAGGGGTGACTCGTCCCCCAGACGCCTGGCCAGGTACCCGTCCAGCGCGTCACTGGCCGCCATCGCCCCGAAGATGGCCACCGCCAGCCAGCGCAGCCACCCGCCTCCCGCCGCGTTCATATACAGAAGGCACAGGGCGAAGGGCCAGACCAGCAGCAACCGGGTGATGGTGATTCTGTTGGGCCAGCCCAGATGGAGCGCATTACCCACAGTAGTCTATCCTGATCTGAACCGCGCCCATGATAGGGGCAGCCGCCCGGTCCCTCAATGGCTGACGCCGGTCCCCGCCTTGGCCGGCAGGTGATGCCCATCGCCGGGCCGCAGAAAGGGCCGCGGCTGAATACCACCGCCGGCGGGGCCAGTGCTCTGGCATCGTTGATTTGAGGGCTTGCGTGAGCCGGGCCGTCCTCGGCCCGGTCCCTGCAGAAAACAGCGGGCATTCATCAGTCCGGGGGAGGGCCACCCGACAAATCGAGCATGACCAAGCACTTCAGCGGATTCCGCATCAGGGGACGATCAGAGCCACGACCTTCAGGGAGTGGTGCATCATGAGAACATGACCTGGAGCCCCCAGCGCCCTGTAAGAGCGCGCCAGACGCCGTCCAGGCCGGTTATTACTGGACGCTAACGCCGGCACCGCTCGGCCATGGCTCGAAGGAACGTGGAATCTCCCGAGAAACGGGTGCTCCGGTCGGAAACGTGGTATACTAGATGTTTGCGCCGTAGCGCAGGGGAACCAAAGAGTGCCGACCAAACCGACCATGCTGAGCCCGGAACAAAGAGCCGAACGCGACACGGCCATCGCCGCCTTCGTGCAGAGTTACTGCGGGGACGGACAAGACGCCGACTTCTATGCCAACATGCTGCGAACCATCTGCCGCATGTCCCGGGACGGGGCCAACACGGCGGACGTGAAGCTGGTGGACAAGGCCCTGCAGGAGCTTCGTTACGCCTTCAAGATCTTCGATCCGTACCAGGATATTCCCAAGGTCACCATCTTCGGTTCCAGCCGCACCCCGGAGGACCATCCGGAGTACCTCCAGGCCGTCAAGTTCGCCGAGCTGATGAGACAATCCAACTGGATGGTAATCACCGGGGCGGGCGACGGGATCATGAAGGCCGGCCACGGCGGCGCGGGCAAGGAGGCCAGCTTCGGGGTGGCCATCCGCTTGCCCTTCGAGCAGAAAACCAACGACATCATCGAAGGCGACAAGAAGCTCATCAACTGCAAGTACTTCTTCACCCGAAAACTGGTCTTCATGAAGGAGGCCAAGGCGGTCGCCCTTTTCCCCGGCGGGTTCGGCACCCAGGACGAGGGCTTCGAGGTCATCACCCTGGTGCAGACCGGCAAGACCGTCATCCTGCCCATCGTCCTGATCGACGCCCCCGGCGGCACCTACTGGCAACACTGGCGAACCTACGTCAAGGCCGAACTGCTCCGCACCGGCATGATCGACCCCGAAGACATGAACCTGTTCAAGCTGACCGACAGCGTCGAGGTCGCCGTCCAGGAAATCCACCAGTTCTATCGGCGGTACCATTCCTCCAGATACGTGCAGGACAACCTGGTCATCCGCCTGAAGAGCCCGCTGCCCAAAGAGGCGGTCTCTCTGATCCGACGGGAGTATGCCGACATCGTCGATGCCGGCACCATCGAAACCAGCGGTGCCCTCGAAGAGGAGGGAGACGACTTCCCCGAATTGCCCCGGCTGGTCCTTCAGTTTAACCGGCGGACCCACGGCCGCCTGCGGCAGATGATTGACTATATCAACGCCGTCGACCAGACCGTGCCCGCGCGGGCCGGCGAGGCCCCGACCCGTTGAGCGGGGGTCACATTGTCATCTTTGATCGGCCGGAGACCGGCTTGGTGAGTCCTTTCGAATGGCGCGAACGATACTGCTCGTGGCCTTGCTGCTCGTGCCTCCGGCGGCGACGGCGATCACTTCCAAAGCGCTGCGCTACCCCAAGCGCTTCGCCGAGGTCATCCCCGGCCGCCTTTATCGAGGCGGCTTCCCCTCCGCCCGGCAGATCCGCAATCTCGAGCGCGACTTGAACATCAAGACCATCATCAGCCTGACGGACACCAAGGACCAGCCCAAGTATCTCGACGAACAGTGGGTCGCCAAGGAGCTTGGCATCCGCATTTGCCGCTTCAGAATGCCCGGCAACGGCTGCGGCGAATTCAAGAAGCTCGATATGGCTGCCGATGCCATGGCCAACGCCGACAATTGGCCGGCCTTCTTTCACTGCAACGCCGGAAAGCAGCGCTCCAACGCCGTGCTGGCGGCCTATCGCATGAGGAACCTCGGCTGGTCACTCGATCAGGCGATGGAAGAATTAGAGGAGTATCACGACTTCGACCACCAGGCGGAAAAGGTCTTGGCCGACCACCTGGCGGAGTACGCCCAGTGGCTGGCCGCTTCGGGGCGGCAGACCAAGACGCCGGGCCGGTGAACGAGGCAATGTCCACCGATCCTCGCCCCGGTGTGGCTGACCTCCTGGTGCTTTACTCGAGAGAGACATCATGCTGATCTTGATGGAAAAGGGAGCGACCCCGGATCAAATCGCCCAGGTCTGCCAGCGCATACGCCAGATCGGCCTGGCCCCCCACGAAATCCCCGGCTCGATTCGCATGGCCATCGGGATCACCGGAAACCGCGGGGCCATCCCCCCGGAGACCTTTCAGAACCTGCCGGGCGTGGCCGAGTGCGTCCCGGTCTCCAAACCCTACAAACTGGTCAGCCGCGAGGTGAAACCGGAGCCCACCGTGGTCGAGGTCCGCGGCGAGCGGATCGGCGACGGCTCCCTGACGCTTATCGCCGGCCCATGCTCGGTCGAGTCCCGCGACCAGATCTTCCGCACCGCCGAGGTCGTCGCCGCCAGTGGGGCCAAGTTCCTCCGCGGTGGGGCCTTCAAGCCGCGCACCAGCCCCTACGCCTTTCAAGGCCTGAAGGAGGAGGGCCTGCAGCTATTGCAAGAGGTCGGCCGGCAGTTCGACCTCCGCATCGTCACCGAGGTCAAGGACACCGAGACCCTCGACGCCGTCGCCCAGGCCGCCGACGTGCTCCAGATCGGGGCCCGCAACATGCAGAATTTCTCGCTGCTCGAGGCCGCCGGCCGCTCCCAAATGCCCGTCCTGCTCAAACGCGGCATGAGCGCCACCCTGCAGGAACTCTTCATGGCCGCCGAGTACATCCTGGCCCTGGGTAATTACAACGTGGTCCTCTGCGAGCGCGGCATCCGCACCTTCGAGACCATGACCCGCAACACCCTGGACCTCTCCGCCATCGTCATGATCAAGCATCACACCCACCTGCCGGTCATCGCCGACCCCTCCCACGCCGTGGGTCTCAACTTCGCCGTCGCCCCCCTGGCCAAGGCCGCCGTAGTCACCGGGGCCGACGGCATCATGGTCGAGGTCCATCCCGACCCCGGCCAAGCCCTCTCCGACGGCCAGCAGTCCCTGACCTTCGACGAATACAACCAACTCGCCGTCGAACTGGCCGAACTGGCCGCCTGGCAGGCCGCCCACCGCTGAGGGCCCGGGCCCGTAGCGGCCGAAAAGAACCGCCCGGCAAACGGGGCCGCCAAAATATCCGGCATGGCCGGAAAGAAACGCTCCCCCGGCCGAAACAACCGGTAGAGCCATGTTGAGTCAAACCAGTACATCCTTGCTCATCGACCTGCGCGACCCCCGGAACGAGCGGGCCTGGCAGCGGTTCTTCGCCCGCTATACGCCGATGCTCCTCTCCTACGCCAAACGCGTCGGCCTGACCGACGCCGACGCCCAGGACGTGGTTGGCGACACCCTGGCAACCTTTGTCCAAGCCTACTGGGCCGGCCGATACCAGCGCGACCGGGGACGCCTGAAATCCTGGCTGGGGGGCATGGTCTATAAGAAGGTCCTCAAGAGTTACGCCCGCCGCCGGGCCGTCTCGCTGGACGCCGGGCAGTCCGCGGACGGCCGACGAACCATCGAACCCGTCGCCCCGGACGATCAGGCCGAGGCCTTCGAGCGCGAATGGCAATTGGAGCTTCTCAGTCAGGGGCTCGACATCCTCCGCCGAGAGAGCGACCCCAACACCTACCAGGCCTTCGATCTCTATGCCCTCAAGGGCTGGCCGGTCGCCAAAGTGACCAAGTTCCTGGATATGACGCCCAACGCCGTATACATCAGTAAGACGCGATTGCTGAAACGATTGCGCAAAATCATCCGCCAGATCCAGATCGAGGAGGAGTTGCCCCCAGCCCCGGGGCTCTGATCCGCGGGCCCGAGGAAAACATCGTGCGCTGCCTGACCGATCAACAACTCGAACGCCTCGCCGCCGCCCCGGACGATGCCGCCCCCGCTCCCCAGCAGACCCATCTTCGCCAGTGCGCTACCTGCCGGCAGAAGCTCGAACAAACCCGCGCCGACGCCGCCCTGATCGACGACATCCGCGACCTCCGCGAACACCGCGAGAAGATCAAGCCGCTATTCGAGAAGATGTCCGCGAGCACCGGCTCCATTGTCCCGCCGCCGCCCAAACCGGTACGATGACCGGGAGGCTGTCTAGGTAGCCCAAGTGGGATTGTGGCACAGGCACGTGAACTGTGGCACCGGCGTCTCGCCGGTGGAGCCGTGGCAAGGGTGCCCCATCCCTTCCAGGAGTGGGGGACTGACTGGCGAGAGAAGGCGGGCACCTCCCCTTCCCAGCAGAGGGAGAAGAGCCCGGAGGACCAGGCGGAGAGCATGACCGAAAAGGGCGCATCCTCTACCAGCGAGATCACCGAGACCCTCGGGCTGCCCTCCCGCGCTCGGCGACCCGTTGACCCGATCCCCCGCATACCCGATTATCGCTTCGTCAAGACCATCGGCCGCGGGGCCTTTGGCACGGTCTGGCTGGCCGAAGAGACCATGGCCGGCGTCTTTAGGGCCGTAAAAGTCCTCCGCCCCGGCGGCCCGACCGGACAGGCGGTCGCAAAGAAGGCCGCCGCCAAACGGGTCCAGCGCGAACTCGACGGCATCCATGCTTACCAGGTCCAGGCCAAGGATCACCCCCATCTGGTCCGCATCCTCCGCACCGGCCTTTGCACCCTGACCGAACCCGACCCCCTAACCGCCGCGCATGATCAGAGCCCTGATCAGAGCCGCGACCGTAAGGGAGCGGTGAACGGTCCGTCCGAATCGACTAGCGCCGCGACCGTAAAGGAGCGGAATGGGTGGCCCGCCTCTTCAGAGGTGGGGGAAGCGATTGCCAGCGGGGAAATGCCCTCTCGCGGTGGACCTGACCAGCCAGGCACGCACCCCCCGGCCAAGGCCGGGGGCTCCTCCACCGGTGCGCCGGCCCCTCCTCGCCCCCCCCGGCAGGCCGTCTTCTACGTCATGGAGATCGCCGACCACGCCGCCGGCCCCCAGCCCCACCAGCCGGCGGACTACCAGCCGCTGACCCTGGCCACCCTGCTCCAGCGCCAAGGCCGCCTGGCCGGGCCCCGCGTCGTCGAGCACGCCATCGCCCTGCTCGAGGCCATCGACCACCTCCACAAGGCCGGCCTCCGCCACCGCGACGTAAAACCCGCCAACTGCCTCTTCGTCGGCGGCCTGTTGAAGCTGGCCGACATGGGCCTGACCGCCTCCGCCCAGGCCGACGAATTCGTCGGCACCCCGGGCTACCTCCCCCCGGCCCCGCCCCCGGACCAGGACCACGAACATCACGCCGCCGATTCGGCCTCCTCAACCAGCGACGGCCCGGCCAACCTCCGCGCCTTCGCCCCCCCGGAAGACTTATACGCCCTCGGCAAGGTCATCTACGAGATGACCACCGGCCTCGCGGCCGCAGAATACCCCGACTGGCCCGCCGACCTCGACCCCACCGCCGACCCCCACTTACGGCCCCTCCGCGACCTGATCAACCGCCTCTGCCACCCCCACCCCCCCAAGCGCCTCTCCACCCCCCGCGAAACCCGCCGCCGCTTAGCCACCCTTGCCACGACCTCCCGCGGCTTCCGCACCTCTCCCCGCGTGGCTGGACTACTCCTAGGCCTCGTCGCCATCGCAGGCATCTTCGCCGGCGGCCTGGGGATGAAGTCGTGGTTTGATAGCTTCGACCCCACCAAGAAGAAACTCGGCCAAGACCCATACAACGGCGGCGCCGAGTCCACACAGTCGCAGAAGTTTGGCAATGAACGGTTTTCTCTAAGTCGAAGGCACAGCCCAGAACAGGTCTATACGCTTCCTGGTCTTAATACGATTACTCGCATCTACGACCTTCAAACGCGGTTAATAGAGGGCAAGCTTGCGGTCTACGGGGCCTATCAGATCTACAACGAGCTCAACCCGATCACCGGCGACATCACCATCAACGATGGTGCGATCAACCAAATCTACCTGATTGCGGGTGAGGGACCCGACGCGCCCATGGCCTGCCTGTACCACGGCCAGCCGGGAGCCGAGCCCGGTGTCAAGGCGAGGTTTGGGCGGTCCATCCAGCTCGATGAGATTCCCTGGCAAGCGGAGCATGGAGAAGAGGCTGCATTGGTCTACCTAGCGTGGACGTCGAAGTTCACGCCACAGGAAGCGGAACTTCGTTATCACGATGCCGGCATTGAAGTGTTTCACCCTATCCGCATTGCGCGACTTACGCGCCTTCCAGCTTCTACCCCGGCGTCGCACCGCAACTAGTCAGCCATGCACTCATAACGGCCCGATCATCAATGGATTCTGACAGGTTTCCATGCTTCGTGTGGGACCGCTGCGCGCGTAAGCAAACCAATCGCCAGCGCAGCCTGCGTCGCAACAGTCGAGAATCTCCTCGTTTTGTCAGAAAGAATTGCACGTTTGGAGGAAAACAGAAGTGTTGTGGTACCGCAGTCCCAGCAGTGAAGACACAGGTCGTGGCGCTGGCGCCACAGGCCGTACTCAGAACCGCTCAGGGCAGGATTGGAGGAAACTGGCGATGAGCGAACTTGTGTTCGTGGACTCGTTCGCGGCGTAGCGATCGAATCACAGATGCTAGTGCGAGAATCCCCTCTCCCGCTCGTTGTTCCCGAGCGTACTTCGCTATCCGGATGGAACGTTCGGCTGAGAGAGCATTATTCGTTCGGCGTGAAAGTAAAGCAATCGAGAAAACGTTTTGGAGGATGTCATGAAGAGAAAACAATGCACAATCATCGCGATGGCTGTGGCCGGCATGCTTGGGGAGGCAGTGACCGCATGTCCTATCCCTGGTGGCACGATCGTCTGGCACTCGAACAGCACTGGAACCTACGACATCTGGCGCATGGACTCGGACGGGGAGAACAGAAGGCGGCTTACCGATTCTGCAGGGACGGATTACAATCCTGCTATCTCCCCCGACTGCACGCAAATCTCGTTTGCATCAGACAGGAACGGCCTTCCTCGCTGCCTGTTTGTTGTGGACATGGAAGGTGCTAATGAGCAACCCCTCGCGTGCTTCCCTGATCTATATGCGGGGGCATCGTCGTGGACGCCAGACAGCGCCCACGTCCTATTCCGAGCCGTCGCGGGCTGCTGCACCGGCGGGCTCTTCATGGTGGACAGAGACGGCAGCAACCTCACAAACCAGATTCTGGATTGCACCATTTCAGGTTATGTCGGTCACCCGTTTATGCATCCAGACGGCTCGAAGATCGTCTACGACAAGCGGACAGGCGGAGCGAGTTACTCGACCCAAATCTTCGACGCCTGTCCCGAGCGTCAACTTACCTTCGGAAGTCCAAGCGAGAGTACGACCGGTGGGTGTGGAGGCTACTCCCCTGATGGGACGGAGATCGTCTTCACCCGTGGGCATGGTATCTGGTTGATGGACGCAAATGGCGACAATCAACGCCCGATAGACATTGTCGGAGGTGAGCCGCCGAGCTATCCAACCGTGCGGTACGAGAATGTCAGTTGGTCTCCGGATGGAGAATGGTTTGTGTTCGACTACGACCCGGGCACTGGCAACCAAGACATCTACATCGCGCGCAAGGATGGCACTTGCCTCACCCGCCTGACATTCGACCCGGGCGCAGACGAAAGCCCGCGCTGGGCATGCCCAGAGATCCTGCCGTTACTGGACATCAAGCCCGGCTCATGCCCGAATCCGTTGAACCGCAATAGCCACGGAGTAGTGCCGGTTGCGGTGGCCGGCTCGGAGAGACTCGACTCAACGCAGATCGATGTTTCGTCTGTGGTGCTGTCGCGGGCCGATGGGGTCGGTGGGCTGGTGGCGCCGAACGAAGGGCCGCCGGGACCGCATTCGGTGTTTGAGGATGTGGCTACGTCGTTCGAGGGTGAGGCGTGCGAATGTGACGACGCCTCGGGCGACGGGATCATGGATCTGTCCATGAAGTTCCGTACCGATGACGTGGTCGAGATTCTCCAGCTCAACGACCTCAACTCCGGCGACGAAGTCGAGTTGATCGTCTCCGGTCTCTTGCTCGACGGCACCGAGTTTACCACCGCCGGCGACTGCATCCTGATCGTGCCGCAGGGGACGTCCAATGCCGCGGTGACCTCGAATACCGCCGGGCTCTACGTCGAACTCAGCCCGCCGGATACCAACGTGGACGACTCCGGCTTCGCCAACTTCCAGCGGGTCTACGACCCCGGAACGCTCATCACCCTGACCGCCCCGCCGCAAGCCGAGGGCCTGGTGTTCCACGCCTGGCAGGTCGACGGCGTCTTGCAGAACGCGGGAGAAACCACCATCGACATAACCGTCGTCGAGGACCTGACCGCCCGGGCGGTCTACCTCAGTGCCAAGCCGGGTCCGACGCTTGGCCCCAGCCTGGCCCCTACGTCCCGTCAGCCTACGTCTCGCTGAGCGGTGCTCATGGCGCATCGGCGAGATAGGTCACGCGTTGCAGGCCCGGGCAAGCAGAGCTTGCCCGGGCCGCCCGTTGCGAGAGAGAACGCTGATCAAGAATAGAAGGATGACGCAGGCTCCCGGCGGGTGGCCGGTTTGGCGCCTCTTCGAGCCCGGCGTTGCGCGGTGTTGCGGCAAATTGCGCTTTGAAAAAACTAAAAAGGCGCAACAAAAAAGAGCGGATGCTCTTATGTAAGAAAAAAATCGACTACCGCGAACGAGACCCAAGGCTTTGCCCTGGGCTATTCTCTGTCGCCGCTTCGGGGATGGGGGTTGGTATGCGGGGTGTGGCCGGTCAGCCGGTCTTGGCGAAGCGGTCGAAGCTGACTTCCAGGCGGTCCTTGAGGTTCTGCATGTTGCTTGGCCGGTCGGACGACTCGGGTTGGCAGCAGTCCTCGATGAGCTTCAGGACGATGGCGTCCAGCTCCCGACTCTGGTCGAGCTTGGCGTTGGCCCAGCGATCGAGGGTGATGCCCGCCTTGCCGACGCTGGTGGTGTTCAGCTCGGTCTCGGCCGACTTGCCCAGAAAGATGCGGTGCATGGTCGCCCCCAGGCCGAAGACGTCGGTCCGCTGATCCAGCGGCCTGCGCTCGACCTGCTCCCGGGCGATGAAGTCCTTGGTCCCCTGGATCCGCTGCTTGCGGGTCAACATCAGGCAGGCCTGGCCGAAGTCGATCAGGGTGGGCCGGCCGCTCTTGGCACAGAGGATGTTGCGCGGCTTGATGTCGGCGTGGACGAACCCGCGGTTGTGCATCTCCTGCAGCCCGTCGGCCACGTGCCAGAAGATCTTGACCAACAGGGAGACCGGGGCGGTCTCGGCGAACTTGTCCAGAGGAAGGCCCTCGACGTAGGCCAGCAGGTTGTAGGCCTCGATGGCCCGCAGCTTCCGCTTGACGATGCCATACTCGAAGGACTTGCGCAGGGCCGGATGGTTGTTGCCCACCCCGACGTCAAACTCGTTCTTGAGCTGCCGGACCTGGGACTGCCAGTTCGGGGCGGTCGCCGAGACGTATTTCTTGCAATACTGCTTGCCGTCCTTCACGTCGCGCATCAGCGAGACCTTGGTCCCGGCCCCGGTGCCCAGGTCCCGGACGAACATCAGGCTTTCCAGACGTTTGGCCATCCTCAGCATCCCCAGCCAACGCGACCCAACGGGTCAGCGAAAACCCGGCCTCGACCGACCGCGGCGCCCGGCGCCGGCCGGGTGCTGCCCGGTCTCGCGGCGCGGGGCATCCCGGTCGTCCTGGCGACAAACGATGCCGAGGCCCGTGGTCGCTCCCAGATGGCGGCGCTCGGATGGTCCGCCCATTTCCGAACCGTCTACGGCTACGACTCGCTCAACCGCCAGACGACGATCACGCTCGCCGACGGTCACACCGAAACGCGGACCTACAACAAGCGTAGCCTCGTCGAGACGCGGACCCACCCGAACGCCACGTCGGTCCCGAGCG
>CAZFMS010000001.1:0-54695 GCA_964520125.1 uncultured Planctomycetaceae bacterium | reverse complement strand
GCCTTTTCGGACGGGCCGGCAGACCGCCGTGAGGTTGAAGTCGATCTACAAGGCGGGCACGACCAGGCGGTGGGGGTGATGCTCGGTCCAGGGGGCGGCGGAGAGGACCGGGAGGCCGTTGAAACGCGAGTCCAACTCTTGGCGTAGGTCTTCCGCGACGCCCGGAGACAAGGTGCCCACGACGATACCGTCGACGCTGGCGGGGTCAAAACTATCTTCACCTCGTACCGGCAGGCTGAGCCATGGTTGGTCGGCGCCCGACCGGTCATAGACGGCGTCGGCGCGGATGCTAACCGAGGGCAGCAGGGAGAGCAATTGCTCACAACCTTTTCCGCGGGTCCAGACGGCGATGTTGTCGACGTGGTGGTTATCGGCCCACGTTCGCAGGGTCCGGCGGGCGGCAGCCAATCCGAAGATGTTTTCGAATTGGCCGACGGAGAGCGGACAGCGCCGTGACTTGCGACCGGCAGTTTCTGCGCGACCCTCTTCCAGGCCGGCGTGAAAGCCATCCAGGGCGTTTTCCCGGAGGGCGACGCGTCGGTAGCGCTCGATGGTGGCCTCGATCAGGTCGTCGATCATGGGGTCGGGGGCGTAGCGCTGCCAGAGGCGGAGGTTGTTGCGAACCAAGAGCCGCAACATGCGGTTGTTGTCGCGGTTCTTGGTGACTCGTTGGTGCCAGACGAGCATGTCGCCCCGCGGCTGGACGGACCAGTTCCTTTGCCACAGGCGGCAACACAGGTCGTACTCCTCGACGTAGTAGTCGTAGTCGATGGGGAAGCCGCCCGCTTGAAGGAACGCGGATCGTCGAATGGCCCCTCCGCAGTTGAAGAAGACGCCGGGCACCCCGCCGGCATCGTGCCGGTGCGGATAGTCAGCCAGCCGCACCCGACAGGCGACGGCACCGAGGCGGGGCCGGGAGTCGAAGAGGTCCACCAGGCGTTCGACGGTGGTCTCGGCCGGCCAACTGTCGTCGTCCAGCATCAGGAGCAATCGGCCGCGGGCGGCGACGGCGCCGACGTTTCGGGCGGCGGCGCCGAGATTGGCGCCCAGCTCGATCCAGCGCACCCGGGGGTGTCGGCGGGCGAGGTCGGCGGTTCCGTCGGTGGATCCGTTGTCGACGACGATGATTTCGCAGCGTCTATCGGGCAAGGCCTCGATTCGTGAGAGGGTGGCGTCCAGGACGGCGCGTCGATTATGGGTGGGGATGACCAGGCTGCAGTCAAACGACGCTGAGTTCATGGGCTGTTCCGGGTTTGGCGGCCGCCGGTGGCCGGGAGTCGTTTGCCGCATGGTCCGCGCCGGCGAGTTCGACTCGGCGACGGACGCAACGGAGGACGCGATCGGTGTCGGCGGCGACCAGTCCGAGGGAGGCGATTTGGACGGCGGCGGCGATGGCTCCGAGATAGGCGGCCTGCATGAGGCCGGCCCCGCCGGCCAGGGCCAGGGCGGCGACGGCCAAGACGGATTCGCTGCAGCCCAGTCGGTCGACGACGCGATCGGCGAAGGAGGGCAGATGCTCGCTGTACAGCCGTTCGTTCCAGGCGGCGGAATCGCGGTCATGCGATCGTCGATCGAAGGTGACCAGTCCTCTCTTGCCGAGGGTGACGATGGTCTGTTTGGCCTGGGTCTTCTGGAGCAGGCGATAGGCCAGGGTGGACAGTCCGGTGCCGAAGTCGTTCATGGCGGTCCGCAGGGTTCGTTCCGAGCAACACAGCAGGTCGAAGTACTTCAGGGCGGTGAGGTTTCCGCGGGGGTCGGCGGCCCCCCCGGCGATGACCGGAACGCGATGTCGGAAGGTGGCCCCGAGGTGTTGAAGGAGTCCCGGGGTGATCATGCCCAAGCCGCAATCATAGATGATCGCGGCATCGGCCCGGGCGGCGTGCTCGACGAGGACGTCGGCGACGGATCGCTCGCCAATCGAATCGAGGGGGCAGACCGGAGCCCGATCGACCTTGAACAACTTGTGTTCGTCGACCAGGAAGCGGGTCTTGACGGGCATTTCCCGGCGATTCCGGGTGGCCCGCACCTGAACCCCGGCCTCCTGCAATTGCTGGATGGCCCGGTCGGAATCGGGCTCTCGGCCCAGGCCGGTGATGAGCACCGGCTCGGCACCGAGGGCGGCGAGTTGGACGGCGACGGTGGCCGCTCCGCCGAGGTGATCTTTCTGGTCCAGCTCGCTGAGGGAGATCATGGGTGATTCGCCGGCGATGCCGGTGGCGTCGCAGAGGACGTAGCGTTCGATGACCATGTCGCCGAGGACCAGGATCCTCTTTCCGGGCATTTCGCCGAGCAACGCGGAGAGGGCGCGATGGTCGACCCCGTGTCGCCGGCAGAGGGCCCGGAGTCGATGAGCGGTGAGTTCTTCCGGTTGGGGCATTTCCTCGACCAGGCGGCTGGAGCTGAAGACCACCTGGCCGCTGGAGAAGACTACCCGGCCGCCATAGGATTCGACCACTTGTCGCTCGGCGAGGAATCGGGGGTCCTTGCTGGTGGCGTATTCGTGGCCTTTGACGTAGACGTCCGGGCGAATGGTGTTGAGCAGTTCGCTGGCGGTGGGGTTGGGGTCGACGACGACGTAATCGACGAACTCCAGGGCGGCCAGGTTCTCGGCCCGGAGTTCTTCGGGGATGTAGGGTCGTTGGACGCCCTTGTCGATGGCGGCGTCGCCGGTGATGGAGACGATCAGGAGATCGCCTTTGGAGCGGGCGAATTCCAGATAGCGGATATGTCCGGGATGGACGATGTCGAAGCACCCGTGGCCCTGGACGACGGTCTGGGAGGGTCCGGTCGAGTCCGGGGAGCAGCGGACCTTGGCGATCACCGACCGGAGCTGTTCGACGCTGAGGATCTTGCGGTGATAATCGGCCATGAATGAACTTTCCACGTCGGGTGGTTGGCCATCGGGGCCCGCCGCCCGGAGAGGGGGCGACGGCCGATAACTCAGCGTTCCAAGCGCAGGATCATACGCGCTGATGAAAGTGCGCCGCGCACGACCAGGGTGAACATCAACAGCAAGAGCAGCCATCCCACGGTGAGGCAAAGGATCGGCCAGGCCTGGCGGATGATGTCCGCCAGATTGTCTACCGCGGTGCCGGCCAGGCAGCCCACGATCCCCACGGTGACGATGGCCCCGACGTGGCCGCGGACGTTGCCGGGCAGCGGGGCCATGCGCACCGTCAGGCAGAGCAACAAATATACGAATATGGCGATCTTCCATTGGACACCGTCGGCGTAGCGGACGGCGTTCAAGGTGCCTTCGGCGAGTGAGATCAAGGCCCGGAGCTGCTCCCAGAAGGCCGCGACGCTGCCGGGCAGTTCGGTGGAGATGAGGTTCTGGGGCATTTTCTCCATTACCGGCAGGCCCAGCCTGAGGACGGCGAGGTAGAGAGCGGCCCCCACGGCGAGCAACGGAAGGAGGGCCACGATGACCGGCCCGACAATGGGGATCTTGGGCTTGGGATTGGGTTCGGTGACCGGAGCCCCATCCTCATTGTCTTCCATCAGCGCCGTCTTGTTGACCGTAGCCCCGGTGATCAGGAGAGCGAGGACGTGTCCCAGTTGGGCCACCAGAGTACCGGGGAGCAGAACGGCGTTGACCAACCTGGGCTTGGCGATGCCGCTCCAAATGTGGTAAACAGCCCAGGCCGCCAAGACGGCGATCATCAGCCAGAGCGATGCCGTCGCGTAGATCACGTCAGTTCCTCGCGCAAGACTTGCGCCCGCGGACATGCGGCGCGGTCAGGAAAACATCGGCAATCCCGCGGCCGGAGGTTGAAGGAGGCTGGCCAGGGGTGGGTTTCCGCCGCAGGACAGCCTTCGGCCGTTGTCTTTCAGAGAGGAAGGACAGGCGATCGCCGCTTGGCGAACTCGATTGTCCGCCGTGATGACGTGTCCCGGAGTTAGCATACCGCGCGAGGTCACCCCAACAGCGCCCCAACAGCCCCCCGGGGCAAACTCGAGGGCTCTCGAGCAGAAGACCCCTTGCTCCGCGCTGTACGGTCAGTTAATCGCCCCCAAAGAGACCACACGGAGGTTTCCGGCAGGCATAGTGAGGCCTGGGGAGATTGGCATTTCCGGCGAGGTTGAGAAATTGTCGATTTTCTTGGGGTGCGGCGCGTTGCGCCAGGCCACGAACCGCGACTCTAAGAGTACATGGAGGAGTTTGGTCGAGTGCCCTTTCCCAGTGAGGGCAGGCCTGGCGGGATGGCCGCCGTGGTGAGGAATCCCGGAGTCGGCAGCGCAGCGCGAGGTTTCGCGGATAGCGCCCCAAGAGCCCCCTACTTGGCGATGTACGGTCAGTTAATCGCCCGGCGGTAACCTAATCCGCAGGCGGCTCCGAGATTGGGTATCGAAGCGATAAACAAGTGCAAGACAAGCAGCAGATTCGTATAATGGACCTGGCGGTTCGGCGTTTCTGCTGCCTGCCGGAAAGGTCATCATGTCTTTGGTCGTCTGTTGTCCATGTGGTAACCCGCTCGATTGCGACAACCTCGAGCTGATCGTCGGCCTAGCCTGCCCCGAGTGCGATCGCGAGATCCTGCTGGAACTCGATGGCCGGGAGAACAAGACCGCCCGAGCGGTGCTCTCGGTGGTGGAGGGGCCGTACTGGATCGGCGAGCAGTTCGTGATGCCGGTCGGCGTGGACCTGCCGATCGGCAGGGGAGTCGGCAACTGGCTTTCGCTGGAAGACGACGGATTGTCCCAGCGACATTGTCGGCTGCACCTGACCAAGGAGGGGCGGATCACCGTCGAGGATCAAGACAGCGACTCAGGGACCTGGATAGCCGACCAGCGAATACTCCGCGGCCGATTGGCTCCCCGGCAATCGTTCAGGATAGGGGAGTTTTGTTTTCGGATAGATCTCCAATCAGCGGGCGCCGTCGAATCGACTGCCCCACCGGCGCCGGTCGAGGGCGGTGCAGAGGTCCTTCCCAGCATGGCCCCGGTGCGGCCTCTCAGATCACCCACTCAGTGGTTGGTGCTCAATCGGTTCTATGTCTCACGGCTCATGCTGACGGTTTTTGCCTGGCTGGCGGGGATCCATCATGCCTGCTTCCTGCCGCTTCATCGGGCCGATGGCTGGTCCGCGGCGCAGGGGTGTCTGGCCGGCCTGGTGGTCCTGGCGGTCTTGTTGGGGTGCGGACGTGGAGTGACGATGGATCATCGGTATTTCAAGTTCGCTTCCCTGGGTGCGTTGGGGCTGGTCGCGGTAACGTGTTTATTCTGGGGCATGCCGCTGGCCGCGGTCGCCTCGTTGATGTTGGCCGCCAGCCTGGCGATGCTGATCGTCAAGGTCCCTTCATATCCCTGGGCGATGGTGGCCGGGCTGCTGGGCCTCACGGCAGTCGCGACGATGCTGGTACTGGGGATTCAGAGCATCGTCAGAGTGGCGTCGGCAACGGCGTAGCCGCTGAGGGGACCGGTGTAGGCCGACCTCCCCTGAAGCCCCCGACACCAATAGCACCCCAAGAGCCCCCGACCTTGGTCGGGGGGTGGCTCGGCAACACGCAGGGAGCGTACCCGCCGAGCAATCTCGAGGGCTCCCCAGCGTGGAGCGCACCCCCCGGGCAAACTCAGGGTTCTCGAGCAGAAGGCCCCTTGCTTCGCGCTGCACGGTCAGTTAATCGCCCCCAAAGAGACCACGCAGAGATTTCCGGCAGGCAAAGCGAGGCCTGGGGAGATTGGCAGTCCTGGTACGGGTGAGGAATCGTCTTTTCTTGGTGCGGAGCGTTGCGCCTCGGGCGGGGCCGCGGGATGGCGCGGTCGATTGCCGCTCCGCTCTTGCGGCGGCCATATCCGGACGTTGCTCCGGGGTCGTGAATCTCCTGCCCGGTAACACCAAGCCAAGGGGGGGCGGTTATTGAATCGCGGGGGCGGTTCCAATTATACTGTGGGCTGTTCCTTTCAGTCCGCGCTGCCAGGTCAGACAGGTTCAACTGTCGGGGGACGGAGGCGGACGATTTTGGCCCGGTCAGGAGTTCGACACCATGACGCATGCAGCAAAGAAGACCTGTGAGGAGTGCGGCGATGACATTGCCCCGGAGGCCATCATTCAGCGCAAGGCCGGGCTGATGCAGGGGAGACTGCTCTGTCCCAACTGCGTGGAGCTGAAGCGCCGAGTGGCCATGCAGGCCCGGGCGACGTCAACGCAGTCTTCCGGCGAATCTCCCGCCGCGCCGGCTGCCGCGGCGCCGGCGAGCAAGAACGACGATGACGAGTTGATCTCGCTGGTAACCGATGATGAGATACCCAGCAGCAAGTCGCAGATGATCCGCAGCTTCTCCACCGGCAGCACTCTGGGCGGGGCCCACCATGACGAGAGTCTGAAGCGGCCGATCGGCGGGCCTCAGGATGCAGCGACGCGCGTTCGCACTTTCCACTGCAAGCTGACCGACGCGGGCCTGGCCAACTTGGACGACATCATCAACGATTGGCTGGACAGTCATACGGAGGTTTACATCAAGTCGGTGACCTCGTCGGTCGGCACGTTTGAGAGCAAGAAGAAAGAACCGCACTTGTTTATCTGCTTGTTCTATTGAGAGAAGAGGGGCTCGATCTTCCAGCGCTTGGTATTGCACAGTGTTCCGCGATGGATTGGCTGGCGGACCGTCTTGCGGCCGCTGGTTCGGCGCCGCTGGAGGCCTCACCAATTCGCTACGTGCCACTGGCAGCTTGCTGCCAGTGCCTCTGTCCAACAAGACACTGTCGGACGAGCCGCCAGTGGCACCCATCAGCACTTGCCGTGTTCACCCAGCAGCACTTGCGGTGTTCAACGTTTTCAGCACTGAGCAGTAGTTTCCCGTAGGGAGGTCACTTCCGGTGTTGGAGGTAATCGATCAGCAGGCGGACGCCGAAGCCGGTCGCCCCGGCGGGGCAGGTGGGCAGCGGCTTGGTGGTGTTGGCCACGCCGGCGATGTCCAGGTGGGCCCAGGGGGTCTTGTCGCTGACGAACTCCTTGAGAAACATGGCCGCGACGATGCAGCCTGCGGATCGGCCGCCGGTGTTCTTGAGATCTGCGTCGCGGCCCTCGATCTGCTCTCGGTAGACCGGCCAGAGTGGTAAACGCCAGAGGCGCTCGTCGGTTCGGCGGCCGGATTCGGTCAGGTCGTCGGCCAGCTTATCGTCGTTGCTGAAGATTGCAGCGCAGGCATCGCCCAGGGCGACGGTGCAGGCCCCGGTGAGGGTGGCCAGGTCGATGATGGCGGCGGGCCGGTATTTCTTCTCGGCGTAGTGGAGGCAATCGGCCAGGACCAGGCGACCTTCGGCGTCGGTGTTGCAGACCTCGATGGTCGAGCCGTTGGCGGCGGTGATGATGTCGCCCGGACGGTAGGCCTCGCCGGAAATCATGTTCTCGGCGGCGCCGATGATTCCTACGATGCGTTGGGGGAGCCGGAGTGCCGAGGCGGCGACCAGGGCCCCGATGACCGCGGCCCCGCCGCACTTGTCGTACTTCATCTCGGCCATGCCGGCGGCGGATTTTATGGAATAGCCTCCCGTATCGAGGGTGACGGCCTTACCTACCAGGACGATGGGCCGGGAGTCGGGCCGCCGGCCGCGGTGTTCGAGGATGATCATGCACGGTTTGGATGCCGAGCCCTGACCTACCGCGAGGATGGCCCCCATCTTCAAGGCCGTCAGCCGCTGGTGATCGATGACCCGGCAGCGGAGTTTGTACTTTCGGGCAATGACGGCGGCGCGTTTGGCCAGAGTGACCGGATTGATGACGTTGGGCGGCTCGTGGCCGATGGTCCTGGTGAGGTTGACCGCCTGGGCCAGGATGCCGGCCCGGTTGGCCGCGGTTCGGTGCGCTGCCCCGGGAGCCGAGGCCGTTGCCAGACAGAGGCGGGAGGCTGCGGTCCGGCCGTTATCCGGCAATCTCGAGCGCCGTCGATGAAAGCGGAAGCCGGCCAGAGCAGCCCCTTCGACCCAGGCGGCGAAGGAGTCCGGTGCGGCGGCGTCCTGCAAGATGTCGGCGACCACGGCCGTGCGTCGGCAGCCGTGCCGGGCACACCATTCCGATGCCCGGCCCGCGGCATTGCGGACGTCGGACGACTTGGCGGGTCGATCTGAGCCCAGGCTGACCAGCACGATGCGGCCGAGGTTGGAACCCGGCGGCAGAATGGTGGCGTCGATCGATCCGGGGCGCTTGGCTAGATGATGGCGCTGGGCAAGTTCTTTGAGCCTCCTGGCGGCGGCGGCGGGCAGGCCCGTCACCCGGGGGACGTTGGTCTTCTTACCGGCAGCGGCGACCGGGATGAGCAGGGCGTCGGCCCGGAGCTTGGCGTCCAGCTTGGCGACCTGGATGTCGAGGCTTGGTGATTCCATGGTCAATCTTACCGAGGAGTCCGCGGTCGACCGCGGATGATTCCAGTGCGGGCCGGCGATCGGCGGACGGCGCGGGAATCTGGTCCACGGCCGATCGTTCTCGGGTGCTGGCCGGCGGTCATTTGATCTCGCGGTTTCGGGCCAATGCCGAACGGGCCTGATCGGCCTGGGCGGATTCGGGGGCCAGTTCCTGAACGATCTGCCAGGTGGCTCTGGCTCGGTCGATCAACCCCATGTTCTGGAGGGCCAGGGCCAGGTTGGCCTGGAAGCTGACGTTTCTCGGATTGGCCTCGACGGCCTGCTCGAGATGCTCGACGGAGATTTCGAACTGGTGCCGCTGGGAGAACAGGAGCCCGAGCTGATAGTGCAGGTCGGCGTACTCCGGGTGGAGATCGGTGGCCTGCTTGAGCACGTCGATGGCCTCTTCGACCCGGCCGTCTTCTTGTAGGGCCAGGCCCAACTTGATAAGGGCCTTCATGTAACTGGGATTGATGGTCACGGCGTGTTGGAATTCGGTGATGGCGTCGGCGATCTGACCGCGGTTGCGATAGAGCAGTCCGAGGCGGTAGTGCAGATCGGCGTGGTTGGGGTCTTGGGAAAGGGCCGTCCGCAGGTGGCGGATCTGCTGGGAGAGCAGGTCGGCCGGATGCTCCGGTGAATCGGCGGGCTGCTCGTCATCCGGGACCATGGACGGAAGGAAGCGTTCGGCTTGCTCGCTGGCGGCGGCTTTGAGCTGCATCCGGGCAACTTCGCCGAAGAGCAGGGTGCTGTTGGGCTCGATGTTTCGGGCCATCTCGAAAGAATCCAGGGCCTCTTTCTCCCGGCCGTCGGCGTGTTGGGCGACCCCGATGCCCACGTAGGCGGCCAGGAGGCGGTCGTTGATCTCCAGGGCGAAGGAGAACCACCGGGCGGCCTCCTGGTGGCGGGCGGCCCGGAGGTGCTGGGTGCCGAGCTTGACATTGGCTTCCAGATAGTCGGGGCAGATTTCAATGGCCCGCTCGTACTGGGCGGTGGCCGCGGCCTCGTTGCCGATTCGGGCGTAGAGGTCGCCCAGGCGGATGCGGGTGTCGGCGAACTCGGGCTCCTTCTCGACCATCTCATGGAGATGCTCGATCGCTTCGCGGTAGAGGCCGGACTGCTCATAGGTGCTGACCAGATCGTTGTGGGCGGTCCAGTTGTCGGGCTCCAGGGAGAGGGCGTGCTCGTATCGTTCGATAGCCGCCTGGTAGTCGCCGGCCCGGAGGAGAAGATTGGCCAGCATCAGGTGCAGGTCGGTCTGTTGGGGGTCCAGGCGACAGAGTTCGGTGTAGTGGTGGATGGAGATGTCGATGTCGTCCTGCTGGAGGAAGATCGCCGCCAGGCGCTCATGGGCGTTGCGGAGGGTGGGGCAAAGGGAGATGGCATCCTGGTAATAGGTGATGGCCTCTTCCTGGTGGCCGAGGCGCTCGTGGCAGTATCCCAGGCAGAAGAGAATGGGCGGACTGGCCGGCCCGGACTTCTGGGCGATGCGCAGTTGTTCGAGGGAGACATCGATCTGCCCGAGTTCGTCGAACGCACAGGCCAGGCCCAGACGAGCGGCCAGGTTGTTGCTCTCCAACTCCAGGACGTGGAGCAGGGCCCCGCGGGCGGCGACGGGGTCTTCGCTGCGGAGGTAGCGCCCGGCGAGGCAGATCCAGGCGTCAACATCGTCGGGACACGCCTCGGCGGCCCGGCGGAGGTCCTCGGTGGGCTGCTCGCCGTCTTTCCCGAGGATGGGCTCGAAGGCCCCGGCAAGTTGGCCGATCAGACCCCGGCCGAGGATTTCCAGAAGATAGGACATCGGGTCTTCCCCCCCTAGGTGGTGGCCAGGGCCTCCAGGGCGCGTCGGGCGCTGGTGTATTCGGAGTTCAATTCCAGGGCTCGGCGGTAGGAGATACGGGCCTCTGGAGTGCGCCCGTCTTCCCGATGCAGTTCGCCGAGCATGAAATGCACATCGGAGTAGTCGCCGCCGTTGTCGATGGCGGTGTGGAGGCGTTGAACGGCTTCGATGGAACGGTCGGTCCGGACATACAACCGGCCGAGCTGAATGAGGGCCTGCACGTAGCGCGGGTTGATCTCCAGGGCCCGGTTCTCCTCGGTGATGGCCGATTCGATGCGGCCCAAACGGGTATAGACCCGAGCACAGTGGTGGTGGAGGTCGGCGTAGTCGGGATGCTTCTCCAGGGCCCGCTCGAGGATGGCGGCCAGCATGGCGAAGATCTCGGAGTCGACGTCGGAATCCGGCAGGCTCAAGAAGGCCTCGACGAAGTCGGGGTCTTTGGTGATGAGATTACCCAGGCACTCCAGGGCCTCCTGGTCGGCGGGGGCCGTTTCGGCCGGGGCCGGATCGACGACCAGTTGGAGTTTCGGGCCATCGGCGGCGTGGTCGGCCTTGACGGCCAGGGAAAACAACAGGGCGACGTAGGCGTCGTGGGGTTGGAGCTTTTGGGCAACGGCCAGGTGCTCGACGGCCTGATGGGCGCATCCGTCGGCGGCCAGGGCCAGGGCCAGGTTCTGGCGAATCTCGGCATCGAGGGGGGCCAACTCGACGGCCTCCTCGAGCACCTTCACGGCGGGTTCGAAGTCTTCGGCGGCGGCGTGCAAGAGGCCCAGTTGAAAGCGGAGATCGGCCCGTCCGGTAGACTCACGGATGGCTTCTTCCAGGGTCTCGACGGCGCCCTGGTGTTGTCCGTCGCGGGCCTGAGCGTGGGCCAATCGGATCGGCAGGGCGTCGTCGTCCTGCCCCCGGCCTTTGATGCGTTCTATTTCCCGGATGGCCAGATCGAAACGGCGCTGCCCGGCGTGACAGGCTAGCAGGTAACGGGAGAGGGCCACCGAGCCGGGATTGATCTCGCGGGCGGCGGTGAGATGGGCCGCCGCGGAGGCGTGGCGCCCCAGCCTCAGCTCGGAGACTCCCAGTTGCAGGCGGGCCTGGCCCAGGTAGAAGCGAGCCAGGGTGCCGGGGAGGCTGGGTTGATCGACAATGGCCGACAGGTATTCGACGGCCTCGTGGTATTGGCCGCGCTCAAAGGCCGCCAGACCGTCCTGGTAGTCGGCGGCGGCGCTTCGAGGCGGACCCTTGCCCTTGCGGCGTTGAAGACTCATGAGTGCGCTCCAGAGGTCCGAGAAGGTGGCCAAGAGGTCGCTGGCCTCGCTCTGCTGTTATCGTTTCGGCAGGGATCGAGGCTTACCTTCGTTACAAGCGGTTCAGAGGGGACGTGGTGCGCAGGGCGGGGCAGAGGTCTGGATGGGTACGCGGCAGGTGGGATTGGGGCGGCCAGCCAGGCGGCCGGGACGGTGCTGGCTGGGGTAATCCGGTATATGCCCTATGGAGATGTTGGGGAGTTCTCGGCGTAGGCCGCTGGTGGTCGTCCTACCTCTGCGTAGAAGCGATCGCGGGCCTCTCCCAGGCGGCGGTAGGCGGCTCGCTTGGGATGCTCGGGGACCTGGAGACCCCAGGGCGGCCGGCCGCGGTGCCCATAACACAAGAGCGAGATGGCCCCCACGCCGCCGGTGAAGCCCAGCAGCAGGCCCACGGCAAACAGCCATCTGGATTTCGTCCGGCGGGGCACGGCCAGGTCTCCAAGTCGATCACGGTGCGTTGGCATATCGGTTGGGGGAGGAGCGGGGTTGTGCTATTCGGGGCCCGTTGGGGCGTCAGGCGGGGGGCGATTGGGGCGAGAATGTGGTCTGAGGAGCAATGCCGGGGCGGAGCCACAATCTGGGAGACCATCATTGACAGTGGATGATGGGCGGGGCATCCTGTAGAGGCCGGAAGAGAGTAATGGACCAGGGCAAGGACATGGACGCCCGCCACTTAGCCCGCTGGCTGCGCGAGGAACATGAGAAGGTCCGGGAGATCTCCGCGCGGATGGAGGACAAGGTGGCGGCGGCCCCGCGGACCAATCAGCAGAAGTGGATCGAAGAAGTACGCGAGACGTTCGAGCATCTGCGGGCCCACCACATCAAACACATGGCCCTGGAAGAGCGCGACGGCTACATGGTGCCGGTGGTCGATCATCAGCCGGCCCTGGCCGGCGAGGTCTATCGCCTGGCCCATGAGCATGGAGAGCTGCAGCGCATCCTGGACGTGATCCACCAGGAGCTACACCGGCTCACCAGCGAAGACCATCTCCTGATCCGCGACATCTGCCGCCGGATCCAGGACCTGCTGTCCTACGTGGAACACCACGACGCGGACGAAAACCTGCTACTCTTGACCACCTTCACCGACGACATCGGGACCAAGGATTGACGCCGCGGCGCCGCACTGGCGGGGACGGGTCGGAGATCATCCGCCCCTGCGGGAGTCGAGCAACTGTGGGTCAACCCGCCACTCCGCATTGAACGAAGTCTGGCACGAAGTTCTGTCGGGCGTAGTCATAACGCATCGGTGAGTTTGAGCTTGGGGTCGTTTCGGGTTCTTTCTTCCGAAACATCTGCCGCCGGGGAGGTGTCGGGAGGTTACCGAATTCGGAACCGGCGGCTCCCGCCGCCGGCTATTGGCTCTCGCTACCGGGGACGTGCGGTCAGATGGGCGGCTTCGTGCAAAGTCTTATGAAACGTGGGGCTATTTCTCGATTGTCGCTCCGAGAGGCGATTCGAGAGTATAGGGTGCATTCCCCCTTATCATTCGCCGGCGGGGCCGGGGTTCTCGCCGGTGGGGCCGGCATCGGCGGCGGCGGCCTGCTTGGCGTGGGCGGCGATCTCCTCGTAGACGGTGGCCAGGAAGCCCAATAGGGGGAAGCTGCTGTGGGAGACGGGCAGGGGGCCGAGTTTCTTCAGGGCCGGGGTGGTGGCGGCGGCGTCGGGCGAGGCCAGATCGTCCAGATCCACGCCGGCCGACCAGAATCTGGCCGGGTCGGGCGGCAGGTCGGCGGGCGGGCCGCGGTGTGGATCGGGCATCGAGGGGTTGTTGCCGGCGGTCATGTTACCTCCCAGGCCGTCGAGGGACGGTCGAGGTCGCTGCTCAGCCGACGGGAGCGGTTGAGGTGTTTTGCTGCTGCGAGGGCGAGAGTGGAGCCCCGGCTTGGCAAGAACAACGCGCTCCCCTGCGGGTCGCGGCTAAACGTCGCCCGTGGGCGCCTTCGACATTTCGTTCTTCGACTTTCGATCTTGGCCTCTCGACGATTCGATGTTTTGACGTTTCGACTTTTCGACTTTTCGACTTTTCGACGTTTCGACTTCTTGACGTTTCGACTTCTTGACGTTTCGACTTCTTGACGTTTCGACGTTTCGACTTTTCGACTTTTCGACGTTTTGACTTTTGCCCTACGTCTCCGCGATCGCGTCGCGCGACAGGGTCAGGTAGTCACGCAGCTCGTTGCTGGAGAGGCCGGTCAGCCATTGGTCGCCGCTGCCGACGATTTGGTCGGCCAGGGCGGCTTTTTCGGAGAGGACCTGGTCGATGCGATCCTCAATGGTTCCGATGCAGACGAACTTGTGGACCTGAACCCGGCGGGTCTGGCCGATGCGATGGACCCGGTCGGTAGCCTGGTTTTCGACCGCGGGATTCCACCAGCGGTCAAAGTGGAACACGTGGTTGGCCTTGGTCAGATTGAGTCCGAAGCCCCCGGCCTTGAGGGACAGCAGGAAGACGCGGACCGTGCTGTTGGGGTCCTGGAAGTCCATGACCATGCGGTTGCGTTCTTTGGCGGAGGTCCCGCCGTGGAGGAAGGGGACCTCGATCCGCAGTCGGGTGGTGAGTAGGCGCACCAGCAGGGCCCCCATCTCGCGAAACTGGGTAAACACCAGTGCCTCGTCGCCTTCGGCCAGGACTTCCTCGAGCATCTCGACCAGCCGCTCACACTTGCCGCTGCGCCGATCCAGGGGCCCGGAGTCGCGCAGGAGGTGGGCGGGATGGTTACAGACCTGTTTGAGCCTGGTCAGGGTGGCCAGGATCATTCCTCGACGGCGAATCCCGCTGGTGGAGTCCACTTCGGCCAGCAGGGCGTTTACCGTCCTCTCGTAGTGGGAGGCCTGTTCGGGGGTCAGGTTGCAGTAGACGCGCATCTCCATCTTCTCGGGCAGATCGCAGGCGATGTCCGGATCGCTCTTCAGCCGGCGGAGGATGAAGGGTTGGATCATGCGGCGGAGCTGGGTGGCGCGCTGCTGATCGCCCAGCTTCTCGATGGGGATGGCGAAGTGCTTGCGGAAGGAGGCGGCGCTGCCCAGCATGCCGGGGTTGAGCATCTCCATGATCGACCAGAGTTCGGAGAGGTGGTTTTCGATGGGCGTCCCGGTCAGGGCGGCGCGGTGTTTGCTGGGCAGGGAGCGGATGGCGATGGTCTGGTTGGCGCTGGGGTTCTTGATCTTCTGAGCCTCGTCCAGGGCGATCCGATGCCACTGCACCCGGCGGAGGTCCTTCAGGTCGCGTTGGGCCAGTCCGAAGGTGGTGATCACCACGTCGTGTTCCCGGGCGGCGTCGGTGAAGGCCGTGCCGCTCAGGCGATCCGGGCCGTGATGCACCAATACGCGGAGGGTGGGGCCGAAGCGCTGGATCTCTCGCTCCCAGTTGCCCACCACCGACATGGGGGCGAACAGCAGGGTGGGGCCGACCACCGCCTCGCCGCGCCGCTCGTGCAGCAGGAGGGCGATCAGCTCGATGGTCTTGCCCAGACCCATGTCGTCGGCCAGGCAGGCCCCGATGCCCAGGCTGTCCAGAAAGGCCAGCCAATTCAGGCCGGCGCGTTGATAGGGGCGGAGGGTGCCGCGGAACTCCGGCGGCTGTTCGAGGGTTTCGATGCGGGCGTCGGCGGAGTCGGACAGGAAGCGCTCGATCCAGGAGGTGCCCTTGAGGGCCACGATGGGCAGTCCGGCGTCCAGATCGCCGGCCCCGCTGCCGAAGCGAATGGCCTCGGCCAGGGTCATGGTTCCGCCGGGTTGTTTCCGCAGGAAGGACAGGGCCTTTTCCGCCGCCTGGCGGTCCAGGTCGACCCAAATCCCGTGGACCTTGACCAGCGGCGTGGTCTGGGAGGCGATCCGCTCGAACTCATCGGTGGCCAGCGGCTGACCGCCAATGGCCACTTGCCAGTCGAATTCCAACATGCTGCTCAGGCCGAAGGAGGCAATGCCCACGTCGGCGCCGGCCGGAGAAGGCTGCTGGGGACGAACGACCAGCTCCAATCCCAGGCGGTGCTCTCGATGCTCGGCCCAGGCGGGCAGGGTCACGCCGAAACCCTGCCCCCGTAACAGCGGGGCCCATTCGTGCAGGAAGGAGTGGGCCTGGTTGGTGGTTAATTCGACTTCGGTGGGGGCCGCGGAGGCCAAGGCGGTGGTCAGCACGGGGAACACCTCCGCAGCCCGCTTCAGCTCGGCCATGAGGTGTTGGCGGCGGTTTATCAGGTGTCGGCCCAGGACGGTCGGCTGGTCTTCACCCTGGGCCCAGACGGTGCTGAGATCCAGCAGTTGCCCGCCGCTTCGGGTGCACAAGCCAAATCGAACGCACCACAACGCGTCGGCATCGTGGACCGGTGCAGTGCCGCCGTCCTCTTGGGCGAGTTCCTCCGGCTCGTTCAGGATGAAGCTCAGCTCCGAGGGCAGGTCTCCGGCCTCGTCTTCGAGTTGCCCGATCCAGGATCGGACCTGGGCGGTGAACGCCGAATTCTCTTCCACCGGTCCGCGGACCGCCGGCTGTTCCCCCACCAGAGCGGAGAGCCAGCACAGCTCCCGGCTGCCTTCTCTTGCCGCCCGGTCGTGGATTTGCTCGAAGAAGGGATCATGGGCCAGGATGCGGCGAATGACGGCGTCGGCGGCCTGCACCAGGAAGGCATCCACGATGCGGGCGGGATCGAGTTTCTCACTGTGCTCGGTGACCACGGCGCGGCATACCGGGGGCATGGCGGTGGCGTAACGCTCCAGCCAGGCAAGCTCCTTGCGGCTGAGGATGAAGATGCGCCACCTGGCGGAGAAACTCCCCTCGGGCGACTCTTCGATGTCGGGCACGAACTGCTGCCGGGCCAGCAGGGACAGGACCAGCTCGGCCAGCCGACGCCAATAGCGCACCGAATCACTGGAAGTGTCCAGCCAGCGGCCCGGCAGGCTGACCAGCAAGTCGATGGTGTCGGCCGCGGAGAAGGCCAGCGTCGCCGCCCGGACGCACCGCAGGGTGGCGTCGTCGGGGCCGGATTGGCCGTCGAATCCGAAGGAAGGCAGGGGGACCTGGTCGACACAGGGAAGCCACAGGTCGATGGCGGATTCATCGGCGATGGAAGCCAGCAGCCCGTCGGGTGAGATTTCCCCGACGTGGGCGTGCAACTCGGTGGCCGAGAGGGCGGTCGGGTGTTGGATCGGCTGGCCGAGGCCTCCGGGCGACTCCTCTGGTCCGGCCGGAGATGCCGTCGGGCCAAGGTGTGGAGTCCGCTCCCCCCACAGGTGGAAGCGCGATTGCCACCAGATGCCGTGCAGTAAGACCATGCCGCATGCCACCCCGGCAGCAGATAAAGTACGCGGGCCCACCGCAGCGAAAAGACGCCGGTTTCACGCAGGCCAAGCCGTGAGACTTCACCGTACAAGACCGCATCGCAATTGCCAAGGGCAGTATAGTCGTCGGCTACGGGGACTACTCTCGCCGGGGGTCGATTCGCAGGTAGGCTGATAGATACCGCACCCCGAGGTAGAAGGGAATAGTATCCAGGGCCGCGGCAACCATCTTGAACACGTATCCCGAGGCGATGAAGGTCAAGAGCTGCGGCCAGATTGGGCGGTCCGGATTCACCGGCAAGGCCCGGGCATAGAAGTGGGTTATGCAGATCACGGCAACCGTGTCCACAAGCTGGCTGACCAGGGTGGAGCCGTTGTTCCGCAGCCAGAGATGTCGGCCGTGGGTAAGCTTCTTCCAGAAGTGGAACAGATAGACGTCGCAAAACTGGGCGGCGAGGTAGGCGATCATCGACGCGGTCACCGCCCCGAAGGCCAGCCTCTGGACCTCGAAGTAGACCGGCAGCCGCCCGGCGGCATCGAGGGCCGGCTGGCCAGTCGCCGGGTCCAGGGGCAGGTGGGGCGGCAGGGCTCCGCCCAGCCAGAGGACAAAGACCACCCAGATGTTCAACAGCAGGCCCACCCAGACAACCAGGCTGGCCCGGCGCCGGCCGTACAGCTCGCTGATGAAGTCGGTGCACAGAAAGGTGATCGGATAGGGCAGAACCCCCACGGCAATCATGAAGGGGATCCTCACGCCGCCGAGTTGAAAGGAGAGGTCGATGAATCGGGAGATGCCCAGGATGTTGAGCATCGCCAGGGTGCCGAGGAACAGGCCGGCGAGAACCAGAAAGACGCGTTCCCGGCGTTCCCTCAGCTTGGGATCGACGGCGTCGTCGGACGGGGGAGCGGCCATGAGGTGAGCGTAGACCTGAGACGCCAACCCGTCAATGAATCAGCAACCACTCGAGGGACAATGTCGAATCTGTGGCCCAGGTGTCCGGCCTGACGGTCTTGATGGGATCTTCGTCATCCCGGCAGGTTCGGCGATCTACCCCAGCGGCAAAGGGCGGGGCGGCCCCGAGAATCAACAACCAGACGCTCGTTGCCGGACGGAAGTTCTTCGGTGGGTTACGGGGCATGCCAGACCCTTTCTGCGGCTGCCGAAACGCAGCCCCTGCACGCCGCCGGGCATTGACTGTCCCCGGCACCCGCATGTGCACACCCCTCTATCATGACGCTCAAAACTTCGACTTCGGCCTCCCCCATCTCGTAGCCGAGCTGGACCGGTGGAGCAGGCCTTCAATCTCCGCATCCGACCGCCGGCAACACGCTGGGCGTATTTCATCGCTGATCAGGTCGCCAGGTGAGGGCGGAGGGTTAGCGACCGGGGCCGCCTTGCGGTTAAGTCGGTGCGGGAAGTCGCATCACGCTTCAACCGTGATTAGGATTGGCCCTCCCCGCGGCGATCGCTGGTTTCGCCTGCAGGATTCTCAGAAGGGTGGGGTCAACATGCAACATGCCCTCGAGTGTGATGCGTCCTAGATTACGGATCGACTCCTCTGCAGTCCGCCCCGCAAGACCATCATCAGCAAGGCCGTAGTCCTCGAGCGCCATCAGCCCCGATCTAATCGCGGCATCCACGGCGGTAACGCTCTTCATTGCGCATCCGGGTTTAGCACCATCACAGATGAGCCCGCCAAGATCCCCGATCACACTGTTCACCGCCAACGTGATCTTGGGCATGTCTATCCCTGCTTGTTGGTAGACAATCGCCACTGCAGCGGAGATGCCCGCCCCCATCGCACAGCCACACACTACCGAGAGTTCGCCCACGAAGCACTTGACATAGGAGTTCACCATATGCGCCACGGGAATGCTCTCGAGTATTCGCTCCGCCTCGACGTTCATCTCCTGCCCCACGATATAGGAGGTGAGGGTGGCAACAATGCCTTGATTGCCTGAACCGCCGGAGGTCATCGCCGGCTGGTCGACGCCGGCCATGCGGGCGTCGACGGCCGAAGCGACCCGCAGCTTCACTCGGAAGAACATGTCATCAGCCAGGTACCCTTTCTTCCTCATTCGCGAGAGCTGGTGAGCAGTACGCCGCATTTCAAGCCCGCGATCGGACATCGCCTGGTTCATCTCAATTCCACGCCGAAGGAAGGCCATGCGTTTAGCGTCGGGACCAGCCGCCAGCGAAAGAAGAGTGTGAAGGTCGGTATCGCGTAGGACACGTCGATAGGCCAGAGCATTGCCGTCCGTATCACTCTTCTCCCGGCCCAGAACGACCTTACCGTCCTTCACCACCTGCTCGAGGTTGGTATGACCGCGGGCGAGTATCGCCTCTACCGTATGCCCCCTGCTGCGGACTTGGGCCTCAACGCGAAAACCCCGCTCGCCCTCCAGACATACCAGCTCACATCGTCCGCTGCGACACAATTCCTCGGCGCGGCGCAGTTGTTCGGGTGTAGCCTCCTGAAGCAACTCCAGCTTCTCGTCGGGCAATGCCACCAAAGCCCCAAGCGCAGCGGCGATCAGGTTTCCCTTCTGGCCCTGAGTATAGGGCACCGTCACTGCGGCGCCGTTCTTGAATGTCCCCGGATCGACTCTTACCACGAGCTGCTCCACCTCGTCGTCAAGGTATGAAGCGGCTACGGCGGCAGCATAGGCACAAGCCACGGGCTCCGTGCATCCCAGAGCCGGATACACCTCATGCGTGAAGATCTCGTCAAGTATGTTCATCCCTGCTCCCGTTCATTCGCCGGTGCGCCGGTCGCCCGCTACACCATCCGCATTGGAATCAATCAGATCATGCCCTCTTATCTCGAAGGGCGAGAGGCGCCAGAACTCAGCGAGCGCATCGTGGTACGGTCCAGTGATGGTCCGTTTGATCGCGGCCATACTGCACAGCGACGGGTCGTGTGCAATGCGCGCCTTGCCTACGCCCGTCACGGGCCAGGCTTTCAGCCCAGATTGCCTTTCAGTTCAACCGGGATCACTCGTCTTCCGGACTTTTGATCGTCATCCTACCGCATGAGACCTCTCGATTCAATCACAAACGATCTCTCCCGTCGTGAAAGCCGCCGTTGGGGCGCTCCGGCGCACCAATGCGGCCCTGGCCCCCTCGGCTATCTGGAGACTCCGGGCGCAGGACTCCACAATACGCCTGCAGCAGCCTGCAGAGCATCGCTATCTGACCGGTGGATTAGCTGGATTACTGGGCGTTCTCTCGTTGGTCGCCCCCGGCCGGAAGACGGGGCCAAAGCTCTGAAACAGTATTCAAAGCCTCGAATTCGCGGTCCCGACCTGTCTCCGGTAGGCTGTTGGCGGGTCGGCAAGTTGCCGGCCGTCCGGGTAATCGGGCAATAACCCGTGTTTGATCGACGCCAAGATAAACCCTCCAGTAGCGTCTCGCCGATCGGGATCGTGCGCCGCTTGGTCTGCGCCCTGACCCTGGTGCCGATCGTTCTGGCGACGGCAGCGGCAGCCGCGGCATGTTGCCAGGAATACTTGGTCTATTCCGATTTTGATGAACTCCGGTGGATGCACTTGTTCGTGCCGCTTCTGGCGGTTTCGTGTTCTATCTTGATCTGGCGTTCGGCGATCATCTGGACGCTGGGGAGGAAATGGTTGACCGCCGCTGTCGGGGTGGTGCCCTTCCTGCAGGTGCTGTTCGGGCGGCCGCTGTGGGACGCCGGCTGCGTCACTTCAGATCTCTTGCGGGTCGGTCAGGGGCACGTGGGCATCGCCCTGTGGATATGGCTGATGATATGGGTCTGGTGGGGCTGGGAACGCTTGGGGACGGGCGGCGGCGCGGCCCGGTCTGTGGCAGGGAGACTTCATATGACTAGGAGCATCAAGCTGGTGGTGGCCTCCATCGGAACGCTTCCCTTCGGGTTGGGCATGTTCTTCATCGTGGGGGTAGCATTCGACGATCTCGTCGGGGTGTCGTCGCTGTACGTGTTGCCGCTGGCCTACCTGAGCGCGGCGACGTTGGCTATTCTCGCCTGGCTCATTATCTGGCGGAGCAAAGTAGCCTGGACCGCCACCGTCAAGTGGCGCACGGTGGCGAGTGCCCTTCTCCTGGTAGGCCTGCCGGGCGTGGCTACGGTCCTGGTCGACCTGGTCAGCGAGCCTTGGAAAACGGTCTTGTGCGCCTGTCCGGTCATCGGCTGGGGGATCTGGATGGCGACCACGATGTGGCTGTGGCCGCTGCGGGTGAGCGTCATTCCCGTCGCTGACGAGGGACCCGCCTGTTTGAAGTGTGGCTATCTCTTAAACGGCCTGACCAGGACCCGATGCCCGGAGTGTGGCACCGAGCCGACCCTCGACGAGCTATGGGCGGGGACCTGCGCCAACGCCTTATGACCACCCTCTGGCCGACGCCCGCCAGCTTGCCGACCGGGCGGGCAGGCGGGTAGTATTCGCCATGCGGCGGAGAATCTACCCACCACGATGCGAGAAACGATGATGAACTTCCCGATTCCTTACAGTCTGGTCGGCAAGCGGGCCCTGGCCTGCGGCAGCACGCAGGGCATCGGCCGGGCCTGTGCCATGCAGTTGGCCCGGCTGGGGGCCGCGGTCACCCTGGTAGCCCGACGGGAGGAGGCCCTGGTACAGGCCCGCGCCGATCTGCCGGCCGACGAAGGCCAGAATCATGACGTGGTCTGCGCCGATTTCCGGGACCCGGAGGACCTGGTCGAGAAGGTCAGGGTCCATCTCCAAGAGGCCGGGCCGGTGCACATCCTGCTCAACAACACCGGCGGCCCACCACACGGGTCGATTGTCGAGGCCCCGCCGGAGGCCTTTCGACAGGCGTTCACCATGCACCTGGTTTGCAACCAACTACTCGTTCAGACGTTGCTGCCGGGCATGAAAGAAGCCGGCTACGGACGGATCATCAACATCATCTCGACCTCGGTGAAAGAACCCATCAAGGGGCTGGGGGTGTCGAACACCACCCGCTGGGCGGTGGCCGCCTGGGCCAAGACATTGGCGGGAGAGCTGACCTCCTTTGGCATTACGGTGAACAACATCCTGCCCGGCTACACGGCGACGGCGAGGTTGGATGAACTCATCGACGCCCGCGCCGAAGCGGCCGGGGTCGAGGCGGCCGAGATTCGACGGGAGATGATCGCCCGGATTCCCGCCGGCCGGCTGGCCAGCCCCGACGACATCGCGGCGGCGGCGGGTTTCCTCGCTTCTCCCGCGGCGGCCTACATCAGCGGCATCAATCTCCCGGTGGACGGCGGAAAGACGGCTTCGCTATAGGGCCTAACGGCTCGATCTACTCTGCCACCCCTGGCGACACTTCATCACCCAATTTGCGGAGCGGCCTCGGACGTTCCTCTGCAGAGACAGGTCAGGCACCGCGCGGAGGATGCGTGCTGCGCGAAAACCCGCAGGATTCGGAAGAAACCCTCATGATGGCAGGTCCGGGGAGCCTACAAACCCGCTGTTTGCGATCAGCCGAGTCCAATTGAGGCTTCTCTAGAGGTCGGAGACCGGGGGCGCAGGCCTTGGTACATCGTGTGCTAGGCTGGAGACCGCCCGTCGGGCCGGCGGCATGGTCCCGGTCGGGATCAAGCAGCCGTTTTGGGACGGGCGGCAGTATCGCCGAGGGCGAGACCGGGGGTGAGGCCTGGCCGGCGAGGGAAGCTCCGCGGAGGAACCCGCCGAATCGGATCGGAGAAGGCCGGACTCCAGGCGTGACGATTTGCGGAGGATCCTACCGTCGGGCAAGGGGTGGCGGAGGAGTCTGCGAGCAGGGTGGTTTGATTTCTTTGGATGTCGACATGTTCATTCATGGTCAGATGGGGACCGGCCGCCTGGGGCCTCGCGGAGAAGGCCGGTCGGCTTCGGTTGCCGGGTATCGCCGGGTGGCTTGGCGACCCTCGGCTCGGGGCCGGCAAACCGGACGGGTGGTGCCGGGGCGGTACGGGAGGATGGTGCGAATCCGTCCGGGGCGCGGTTGGGCGGTTGGGGGCCATCGTCCAATGTGTGTTTCCCTTGGAAAGAAATACGGGGTCAAGGCGGCGGCATCCGAATTGCCCGCGGAGGATCGGTTTGATATAGTGCGAGAGCGGTCATGGAAGACCAGAATCTCATACGTGAGAAGGCCCTACGCCTTGCGGTTCGCACCGGGCTGGCTCCGGACCTGGAGTTCGTGTGGGACACGCAGAGGCAGGAGGGCACCGGTGAGTGCTTCGGCTCAATCCGGCCGAGCTGCCCGAGCAACTGCCGCTGGCGGCAACGCTGCCGGCTCCTGTCCAACGAACTCATCGATTCACCCTGGCTTGGGCAGTGCTAGCCAGCGGGCAGTCAGCGGCGTGGTGCGGAACGGTGGTCGGGCGACGGTGGGCGCTCGTCCCCGGCTGGGCGAAAAGGCCATACGAACCGCGGGCCCCACTCGCTATAATGGGAATATGGCCGGAGAGTTGATCGACGATGTGAAGCGGTTTGTCGGCTTCACCGCCGATGATGCCGAGGCCCTGGCCAGCCTTCTCGAGCCCCTCTCTCCCCAGTTGCCGGAAGTCGTTGATTTGATTCTCGAGGCCATCCTGCGCCATCCCCAGGCTCAAACCGCCTTGAGCGGGGGCCCGGAGCAGTCCAGACGGCTCAAGCAGACCCTGTTGGCGTGGCTCGGCGAGATGTTCTCCGGCACCTACGACGTGCGTTACTACAAGCAGAGGTGCGAGATTGGGCGGGTCCACATTCGGGTGGGTCTCCCCCAGCAGTACATGTTTACGGCCATGAACGTGGTTCGCTTGGCGTTGGTAGAGCGGATCGAGGCCCTGGGGTTGGAAGCGGGGCGGAAGAAGATCGCCTCGGTGCACAAGATCCTGGACCTGGAGCTGGCGATCATGAATGACACCTACCGGGAGGATCTGGTGCGGCAGGTCGAGGAGGTGCAGCACGCCAAGTTCGAGCAGCGGCTCAGCGAATCGGAACATTTGGCTACCGTGGGGCGGCTGGCCGCTTCCTTGGCCCACGAGATCAAGAATCCTCTGGCGGGCATCAGCGGGGCGATTCAGATCCTGGGTGCCGGCCTGGAGGCGAAGCATCCCCACAAGGAGATCATCTCCGAGGCCTTACGACAGATCGACCGGCTGGATGCGGCGGTCAAGGACCTGCTGGTATACGCCCGGCCAAAACCACCCAGCACGCGGCGGGTGGACCTCAACCAATTGCTCGAGCGGGTGCTGATCCTGTTCAGGCAGGAGCCGGCCTTCCAGGAGGTGCGGGTCCACTGCGAGGGTCTCAACGGAGAACACGAAATCCTGGTGGACGAGGTCCAGGTCCAGCAAGTATTATCCAACCTGATGATCAACGCCGCCCACGCCTGCGAGCAGGGCGGTGATGTTTTTTGCCGGATCAGCCGGTTGGAATCGAGCGTTCGGATCGTGATCGAGGACAACGGAACGGGCATCAAGCCGGAGGTGTTCACGCGGGTCTTCGAGCCGTTCTTCACCACCAAGTCCCGGGGGACGGGGCTGGGACTGCCGATCTGCCAGCGGATCGTAGAGGCCCACGGGGGCACCATCGAGATCGCCAGTGAGGTCGGCAAGGGTACCCGGGTGAGCATCGACTTCCCGAGCCATTCATGAGCAAGCCTAGAATTCTCATCGTCGAGGACGAGAAGCTGATCCGTTGGTCGCTGCAACAGCGCTTCCAGGAGGAGGGCTATTCGGTCGACGGTGCCGAGACCGGGACTGAGGGGCTGGCCCAACTGGCCGGGGCCGTCTTCGATTTGGTAATGCTGGACTACAAGCTGCCGGACATGACCGGTCTGGACGTGCTGCGGAAGATCCGGGAGGACGATCAGGATCTGGTAGTCCTGATGATGACCGCCTACAGCAACGTCGAGAACGCGGTGGAGGCCATGCGTCTGGGGGCTTTCGACTACGTCAGCAAGCCGTTCAAGATGGACGCCTTGATGGTGACGGTAAACAAGGCCCTGGAGACGACCCACCTGAAGCGCGAGGTTCGAGACCTGCGGGCCCAGATGCACAAGAAGTTCGGTTTCGAGCGTATCCTGGGCAAGTGCCCGGCGATGGGCAAGCTCTTCGAGCTGATTCACGATGTGTCCAGCAGCGGGGCCTCGACGGTCTTCTTGTGTGGGGAGAGCGGCACGGGTAAGGACCTGGTGGCCAAGGCGATCCACTACAACTCGGACCGGGCCAACCGTCCGTTCATGAACATCACCTGCACGGCGATCACCGAATCGCTGCTGGAGAGCGAATTGTTCGGCCACGAGCGGGGGGCCTTTACCGACGCCAAGCAACTCAAGAAGGGGCTGCTGGAATTGTCGGATGGGGGCACCGTATTCCTCGACGAAGTAGGGGACATGCCGCCGTCCTTGCAGGCCAAGTTGCTGCGCTTCCTGGAGGAGAGAACCTTTCGGCGGGTCGGCGGGGTGCGGGACATCGAGGTAGATGTCCGGGTGATCGCCGCGACCAACCGGGAGGTCCACAAGCTGATCGAAGAGGGCAAGTTCCGCGAGGACCTCTACTACCGCCTGAACATCATTCCCATCGACCTGCCGCCCTTGCGGGAGCGAGGCGACGACGTCCGGCTCTTGGCGGAATACTACATCGACGTGTTCGCTCGGGAGTTTCGGAGGGAGGTCCGGGGTCTGACCTCGGAGGCGATCGAAAAGCTGTCGGCCTACGGCTGGCCGGGAAACGTCCGCGAGCTGCGCAACACGATCGAGCGGGCCGTCCTGCTGGTCAAACGGGACGTGATTGACTGCGACGATTTGGTCGTCGGCCGGGGTGATTCCCACCGCCGGGCCTTTGCCGTCGAGTTGCCCATGGGAGGCATCAGCCTGCAGACCGTCGAGGAGCAACTGGTCCGCCAGGCCCTGACCCAGGCCGGCAACAACCAGACCAAGGCCGCCAAGCTGCTGCACCTCTCGCGCGATCAGCTCAGATACCGGATGGATCGGTACGGTCTGCTTTGACGCGGAGGATTCACCGCGGAGAACGCCGAGCAGGAAGGTCGCCGGATCTGGGCTGCCGCGTTTCCGGCGGCGCACACCCTGGCGGCCCGACCCATGGCCGAGGTCCGGGGCGGGCTTCACCGATCTACAAAGATAACAAATCTATACAGAAGTTGATTGCGAGGGCGGGGATTGGCACTATCATATGCCGATGGTGACCTTCGGGCCGGGGCGGCGTTGACGGTATCCGGCGAGGCGGTGGTGCTGGTTACTACTCAGAGCGGAAGACGTTGAACACCGCAACTGCTGATGGGTAAACTCCACAAGTGCTGATGGGTGCCACTGGCGGCTTGTCCGCCAGTGTCCTGCAGAACGGAAGCACCGGCCGCAAGCTGCCGGCGGCACCAAAGATGTTCAGTATGCATCGCTCGGAGTAATAAGTCACTGCCGTCAATCCGTCGTGTACGGTCGGCCGCGGAGAAGAACGCATATCGATGGACGTTCGACGGACGATGGTCGTGGGTGTAGTGGCGGCGTTACTCGGCGGGTGTGGACCCGAGGGCGAAGACTCCGCCGCTTCACCGGCCGAGTTCGGATTCCAGAAGAGCATTCAAGAGACCCGGTTGGAGGAGGGCCGGACCGCCTACCTGCGGTACTGCACCGGGTGCCACGGTGAGCAGGGCGATGGGAATGGACCGGCGGCGGGGTTCTTCGATCCGCTGCCGCGAGACTTTCAATTGGCCGATTTCAAGTTTTCCTCCACCCGCTCCGGGCAGTTGCCCCTGGATTCGGATCTTCGCCGCACCATCAAGCAGGGCCTGCGGGGCAGCGCCATGCCGCCGTTCGACCTGCTGCCCGATCGGACGGTGGAAGCCCTAATCGCTTACCTGAAGACCTTCTCGCCGAAGTGGCGGGAGCGGACGCCGGCCAAGGCAATTCCCATCAGGGAAGATCCCTTCCGGCCGGACCCGGACAAGTCGGAGGCCATCTCGCGGGGCGAATTCATCTACCACGGTTTTGCCACTTGCTGGACCTGTCATCCGGCCTATGTCTCGGGCCAGAGCATAAACGAGTACCGCGAGGCGGTCGGAGCCATGGTCTTCGAGGGATTCCGTGAGAACGTCCATCAATCCGCGGCCAAGCCCAACACCCGGGGGGTGGTCATGTATCCGCCGGACTTCCGCCGCGATTTCATGCGTTCGGGTTCGAGGGTCGAGGACCTGTACCGCACCATAGCCGCCGGGATAACCGGGACGGCCATGCCCACCTGGGCGGATTCGATGGAGATGCCGGGCCGGTCGGAGGGTGACGGTCCGTTGGTGGAGCCCGTGGACCTGTGGGCCCTGGCCTATTACGTACAAAGCCTGATCGCCCAGCGGCCCGCCAAGCTGCGGGAAGGTGAGATCGAGATCCGTCGGCGGGCGAAGAAGATCTACCTGGACGGCTTGCCGCCGGCAGCCCCCGTTCCTGGGCCGGATATCAAGGAGGAGGGAATCGAGCTTGATGAAGCCGAGTTCGACGATGAATTCGAGGACTAGTGGTGATGGGGCCCCGCTCTCGAGCAGTGTCTTGGGTGGAGTCTCACCGGGGCACCCAGCCGGGGAGCCTCGCGGATGACCCGAGCGGCAACCAGCGGCACGGCCGCACCTGAAGAGGACCACGGCGGCAGCCTGGGCAGGGGAATCCTGGCGCCAGACCAACTGGTCAACGAACGCCTGGTGCTCTGGTTCTTCATCGCCAGCCTCAGCTACATGCTGGTGGCGATGTTCGCGGGGTTCTTGTTTTCGATGCAATTCATGCAGATGTACCCCTCGACCGGCATCGAGCTGTTGTCGCCGGGGCGCTGGCGGATGGTTCACACCCAGGGGGTGGCCTACGGGTTTCTGGCCAACGCCTTTCTCGGGGCTCTGCACTGGGCGGTGCCGCGGCTGGCCCTCCGGCCGGTGCTCAGTAACAAGCTGTCCTGGTTCATCTTCTTCGCCTGGCAGGTCGTAGTGATCGGCACGGTGATCGGCATCCTGGGCGGAGAGGCCCAGGCCCTGGAGTGGGGCGAGACCCCGGTGTGGATTGACCCGCTGGCCCTGGTCGGGCTGATCCTGGTGGCGGTCAATTTCCTGGCCCCGATCCTCAAGACCAGCGGTCCGATGTACGTCTCGCTGTGGTATTTCATAGCCGCCCTGGTCTGGACGGTGCTGGTCTATGCCATGGGCAATTTCATCCCCGAGTATTTCTTCAACGGGGCCTCGGCGGGGGCGATCGCCGGTTTGTTCATTCACGATTTGGTCGGTCTGTTCGTCACTCCCCTCGGCTGGGGGCTGATGTACTACTTCGTGCCCATTCTGCTGAAGAAGCCGATCTGGAGCCACGGGCTGTCGTTGGTGGGGTTCTGGGGGCTGGCCTTTTTCTACCCGCTCAACGGCATTCACCACTTCCTGCTCAGCCCGATCCCCATGTTCCTGCAATACGGGGCCATCGTGGCCACCATCGCGGTGGAGTTCGTGGTCCTCACCGTAATCATCAACTTCTTCGCCACCATCCGCGGAAGGGGTGACGCCCTCCGCACCAGTCTGCCAATCCGCTGGTTCTACGTAGGCATGGTGCTCTATACCCTGACCTGCCTGCAGTGCGCGTTTCAGGTGACCATCACCTTTCAACGGATCATCCACTTCACCGACTGGGTGGTGGGCCATTCGCACATGGTGATGTTCGGGGTCTTCGGTTTCTGGATCCTGGGCATGGCCACCCACCTGCTGCCGCGTTTGATGGGGGCCCGCCAGTGGTACCGCCCCGGTTGGAATGAGTGGCACTTCTGGCTCACCGCGGTCGGCACGGCCGTCATGGTCGTGGACCTGGTGATCGCCGGGTTGATCCAGGGTTTCCAGTGGCGGGCGATGGCCCCCTGGGAGGAGTCGCTGGTGGCGTCCGAGCCGTTCTGGCTGGTGCGGACCATCAGCGGGGCGGTGATCATGGTCGCCCAGGTCATCTTCGTGGGCAACATCATCATGACTTGGAAGTACCAGCGGGCGGGTAGGCCGACGGCGGCGGCAGACGCATCTGTGGGCCCCGCCCCGGCTGCAGGATAGTATTAGACGAGGGTCAGCGGCGGATGTTCGAGACTAGATCGGGTGTATTCCTGGTGGCCGGAGTGGGCTTCTTCGCCCTGTCTTTCGTGGTCATGGGCCTGCTGCCCTGGACCATCTACATGAACGAGCCCGAGAAGACCGTCGCCGAGCTGGCCGGTGAAGGGATCGTCCCCGAGTTCGTCGAATTGCGGGAGAAGTTCCCCGATCGGTTCCAGGACTACTTCGGCGAGGTAGGCTACGACTCCTTCGCCGAGGCCCTGCAGCTCGGCCACGACATCTACGTGGCCGAGGGTTGCTGGCATTGCCATAGCCAGCAGATTCGCATCATGGACACCAAGGATGACGTCCGCTGGGGCCCCGTCTCCCACGCCCGCGAATACCAGAACCGCTTGCAGCGGCCGGTCTTGTTCGGCACCCGCCGCGTAGGCCCGGATCTGATCCGGGAGGCCGGCCGAAAAAGCAACGACTGGCATTTGGCCCACTTCTATGAGCCCAGAAACGTGGTGCCCGTGTCGGTGATGCCGGCCTACCGGTGGTTCTACGATGAGGGGGGTTACCCGAACAAGAAGGGCATGGCGATCATCACTTATGTGCAGTGGTTGGGAAGCTGGCTGGAGGAATACCCCTATTGGCGCGGTCAAGGGCCGGTCAAGCATGAAATCGCCGAACCAACCCAGGCCGAGGACCGCGAGTCGGCCGAGGTGATCGGAGTCTCGCCGGCCCAGGGCCCGATGGCCGACCGGCTCTCGGGCGGTGCGGGCCGATCAGTTGCCCGTCCCGGCAGAGGTGAATCATGATCAGGCCTACCGAATCCCGGGGCAAGCGGATCGCCCTGTGGATCATCGCGATCTTCGTCCTCGTGCCCGGGTGTTACGGGTTCACCGACAAGCTGGTCCAATTCTTCAAGACCCTGAGGACGGTAGAAGGCGGCCACTTCACCATCATCCCGATCCTGAACTATCTGCTGGTCGCCGCCGGGATGACCTGTCTGCTGATCTGGGCCATCCTCCACGGCATGTTCCGAAACGTAGAAGGCCCCAAGTACACCATGCTGGAGCGCGAGGCCGAACTCGACCGCCGCGACGGTCGGGAGTGGAGCGACTAGCCCATGGCCAAGCCACCCAACGGGTCCCCCGAGGCAGAGCAACAATCTTCCCTGCGGAAGGACGCCGGGGACATCGAGCCGGCACCCTCCGTACGGGGGAGCGCCGGGGAGGCAGAGCAAGGATCGTCTTCGCAGGAAGACGGCCGGTTTCATACCTACACCACCCACCGCATTCCCTGGTGGGTGCGGGCGATGTGGGTTTGCTTTTGGATCGGGGCCATCTGGTACGTCATCAAGTACGTGATCCCGATGACCAGAAACTACTTCTGACCCGTGGGCCGGGGCGGTGATGGCGGAGGACAGCAAGGAAAGGTGGACATGGCTCACGCCGCGGCCAGACGGAAACCCGAGAGAGGCGAAACCTCCCGGACTCAACTCTTACCTGCGAAACATGCCCGCACCTTGGCGGCCTACGAAATCGTCCATGCGGATGCCTTTGACTGGTTACGTACGGCCAAGCCGCGATCGATCCACGCGGTAGTAACCGATCCCCCCTACGGCCTGGTGGAGTACTCGCCGGGCGAGCTGCAGAAATTGAAGCGGGGGCGCGGCGGCATCTGGCGGATCCCGCCTTCGTTCGATGGCTGTCGGCGTCGTCCCCTACCGCGCTTCACGGTGCTGACCCCCAAGCAGCGGGCCGGTCTGGGGCTCTTCTTCGGCCGCCTGGCGGAGTTGTTGATGCCGGCCCTGGTCCCCGGGGCCCATGTGTTCATCGCCACCAATCCGCTGGTGTCGCACCTGGTCTACGAGCCCTTTGTCACCGCAGGCTTCGAGAAGCGGGGGGAGATCATCCGGGTAGTGCACACCCTGCGCGGCGGCGACCGTCCCAAGAACGCCCATCAGGAATTCTCGGAAGTGAGCGTGATGCCCAAGTCCTGCTGGGAGCCGTGGGGCCTGTTCCGCAAGCCTTGCCAAGGTCGGGTGCAAGACAACCTCAGGAAATGGAAGACGGGCGGACTTCGGCGTATCTCCGACAGCGAGCCGTTCAGGGACTTGATTCACTCCGCCCCGGCCCGCGGGCGCGAGCGGGAGATTGCCCCGCATCCCTCTTTGAAGCCCCAGGGTTTCCTCCGTCAGATCGTCCGGGCGGCGTTGCCCCTGGGCAGAGGCACGATCCTGGATCCCTTCATGGGTTCCGGCTCGACGATCGCCGCGGCCGCCGGACTCGGGCTGAAAAGCATCGGCCTGGAAGTCAATGCCGAGTACTTCAAGATGGCCGGCCGGGTCATTCCTCTGCTGGCCCGCTGCGCGTCAGGCGACGCACGGGGCAGCGGCCGAATGGACCGGCCTCGTTGATGCCCCTACGAGAGCAAAAACTTACCTGGTGACCCGTGCCCACAAACCAGATGTGCGATTACTGCCACCTGCCCATGAGGGCGACGGCGGCGAGCGCCGGGCCGGCCGGTGACCCTTCGCCGGTGTATTGCTGCTACGGATGCCGCCTGGCCGCCCGGATCACCCAGGCCCGCGGCGAGCAGGGCCAGGCCGTCTGGATGCTGACCCGGTTGGGCGTGGCCGTCTTCCTGTCCATGGGCGTGATGGTCTTCAGCATGTACCTCTACGGACAGGAAATCTATGGGCCCAACGAATCGACGGCCTCGCCGTTGGCCGTCAGCCTGGCCGGGTTCATGCGCTACGCGTCGCTGGTCTTTGCTACCCCCGTCTTCTTCATCCTCGGGGTGCCGATCCTGGCCAACGCCGCCGCCCAGTGGCGACAACGAATCGTCTCCACCGACGCCCTGGTGGTGCTCGGCGTGGGGGCGGCGTTCGTCTATTCCTACATCTCGACCCTGACCGATCGGGGCGACACCTACTACGAAACCGCCTGCATGATCCTGGTGCTGGTCACCCTCGGTCGATGGCTGGAGGCCAGCGGCAAGCTAAAAGCCTCCGCCGCGGTCGAGGCCTTGGAGGCCATGATCCCCGCGGAGGTGTCGATCCAACGTGAGGGTGAAACCATAGTCGCCCGCACCGAAGACGTGCGCACCGGCGACCGCGTGCTGGTTCCCGCCGGCGAGCGGATACCGTTCGACGGGGTAATAGAATCGGGCCAGGCCCAGGTCGATGAGCAGTTGGTCACCGGCGAGAGCACCCCCATGGCCAAAAATGTCGGCGACGCCGTGCGGGCCGGAACGGTCAACCTGGACGGGGCCCTGACCATCCGGGCGACGGCGGTCGGTTCAGAGACCACGCTGGGTCGTCTGATCGCCCTGCTGGAGGCCGCCAAGCGGTCCAAGGGTCGCTTCCAGCGCCTGGCCGACCGGGTCGCGGCGGTCTTCCTGCCCCTGACCATGGCCCTGGCGGCCCTGGGGATGGTGCTGGGTCACCGACGCGGCGGCTGGGACGAGGCCATCATGTCCAGCCTGGCGGTGATGTTGATAGCCTGCCCCTGTGCCTTGGGCATCGCCACCCCGACGGCCCTGTGGGTCGCGCTGGGCCGGGCCGCGTCAGGGGGGATGCTCTTTCGAGACGGTCGAGTGATCGAAGCCCTTGCCGGAATCCGCGCCGTCTGTCTCGACAAGACCGGTACCCTGACCACCGGCCGGCCCACGGTCACCTCGTTTGTCGGCCGGGCCTTCGATCGACCGGCAGCGCCTGAGGATCATCCGTTAGTAGACGAGCACCGCGTGCTTAGCCTGGCCGCCGGCTTGGCCCGCAAGTCAAATCACGCGGCCTCTCGCGCCATTGTGGCATACGTTGAGCAACGAGGAGTGACCGTTGCGGAAGTTGCCAATGTCAAGACCGTCGCGGGCCGGGGGCTGATCGGCGGCGGCGACGGTGAGCTGATCATCCTGGGCAGCGTCACCATGATGGCGGAGCGTTCGCTGGACTTTGATGATGCAACGGAGCGGGCCTGTCGAGGCCTGATGAGCGAGGGTCGAAGCATCGCCTGTATCGGCTGGGGCGGCGTGGTGCAGGGCGTCTTCGGCTTGTCCGAGACGCTGCGCCCGGAAGGTCCCCAGGCCATCGCTGACTTGCAGGCCCTGGGCTGCAACGTGAGCGTGTTGACCGGCGACCATGGGCCCCGAGGTCGGTCGATCGCCGAGGCTTTGGGCGTCGAGGTACTCGCGGAATTGATGCCGGAGGACAAGGTCCGCAAGGTCGCCGAAAGGCGACACCAGTACGGCTCGACGGCCATGGTCGGCGACGGCCTGAACGACGCCCCGGCACTGGCCGCAGCAGATGTGGGGATAGCCATGGGCTGCGGGGCCGAGGTGACCCGCGAGTCTGCAGGCCTGTGCCTGCTGGGCAATGATCTGGCCGCCCTGCCCTGGCTGATCAGGCTGGCCCGCCGGACGGTGCGGACCATCAAGGTCAATCTGTTCTGGGCCTTCGCTTACAATGTCGTTGGGATGTCGCTGGCGGTGACCGGCAAGCTGAGCCCGATCTTCGCCGCCGCGGCCATGGTAGTCAGCAGCCTGCTGGTGGTGGGCAATTCTCTGAGATTGGGGCGCGGCCCACCGGAGGGTGACCAATGACCGAGCTGATCGCCGTCCTGGTCGGGGCGTTTCTCGGATCGGCCCACTGCATCGGCATGTGCGGCCCCCTGGCGGCAGCGCTAGGCGCCCAGGAAGGATCCCGACCCTCTCCCGGCACCGCCCGCTCCTTCGTCCAGGGCTTCGCCAACCACGGCAGAGATCTCCTGGCCCGTCAGGTTATCTATACTCTCGGCCGGATCTGCACCTACTCCTTCCTGGGCGCCGTCGCGGGCTTCGCCGGTCTCTATCTCTCCCAGTTTCAATCGTCCTTGGTCAGCGCCCAACGAGCGTTCTCCATCCTGGCCGGAGCAGTAATGATCTACATCGGCCTGTCCTTATTAGGGTTGATTCCCTTTAAGCGAATGGTAACCGGCCAAGCAGGCGGGTTGTTCGCGGGCTTCTTCGCCCACTTCCTAAACGCCCGCGGCTGGTCAGGCCACTTCCTCGCCGGCCTGGCCACCGGCTTCCTACCCTGCGGCCTGGTCTACGCCTTCCTGGCCATGGCCATCGCCACCGGCAATGTCCTGCACGGCATGTGTATAATGGCCTGCTTCGGCCTAGGCACCGCCCCGGCAATGATCGCAATAGGCTGCGGCGGCCGCCTGCTAACCCACGCCACCCGCCTCAAAACCCTCCGCGCCGCCGCCTGCCTGGTCGTCCTGATGGGCGGCGTAATGATCTACCGCTCAATCCCCCGAGCAGGCCCCGCCCACTGCCCGGAGTGTCCCGTCACCCTGCCGGAGCCAGACTGATCCGACCCCCGCCCCCCCTCTCCACATCCGAATCGCTGCTCCGGAAACGGGCTCGCCAGACCCTCTTTCCGCGCCGAAAAGTAGCCAGTCCCGAATGGCACTCGCGGTCCACCGCCGGCGGCCCGGGTTGAGCCGGAAATCGCGTGGGTGCATGCGCGCAGCAGCAGAAGGTGCGTCCGGGACGTACCCTACGCGGCTGCTAGCGATGATTGTCGAAGTACCAGCGTACGTACGAGTACATCGCCAGCAACGCTGCAACGTTGAGCACGATCAGAGCCCCAAGGAGCCAGCGCGTGTCCAGCCAAGCAAGGACACTGGCCATCAGCAATGTCAACACTGGTTTCGTCGTCATGGCGTTACTCCGTGGTCAAGGGTCAGGGCTCCAGCAGGCCCAGCCCGTGGCCGTTATCCTGACTTTGGGATTGTAGTCGCGCATCCCGCCGTTTTCCACGTATCCGGCTTTTTTCTTCTGGCTACCTACGTTTTTATCGCAATATCAGACTGCTGCACATTCGCTGTTGCCGCGTCCGGACGGCTTGGCTAAAATGGACCGTTCACGACGATAAAACCATGCTGGATCGAGGTTTGGATGATGCCCGGCGAACAGGAGTTCAAGACGCTCGGCGATCTCGTGCGAGCTGACCGTAGGCGGCAAGGGTGGACTCAACAACAGCTGGCCAGCGCGTTGAACAATCAGCCTCCAAGCGTGCGCCCGTTGCTGGCCAGCGGCCGCCGGCAAAAGGCAACGCAGTCGTTGATCCACGACTTGGAGAGGAATCGCCGCCGAAAGCCGCTTTCAAGAGCCGTTCGCAAGTGGCTCGCACGCACGCTCGGCGACGACGAAAGTGCTTACTGCTTTTTGCCAGTGCAAGCTCTGGCCACCGACGTGCCGGGCACGGAGGGACTGCCTACCGACCTCTCCAAGGCCGTTCGTCAAATTGCGCGCGAGGTGTTGGGTAAGGCTCCTGCTGATGTGCGGGTTTCTTTCGATACTCCTGAGCGGGGACCTCTGTCAGCAGCCAACGCCGACTTGCTCGGGGTCCTTTACATGCTGATCGAACAGAAACCTAAAAGCTCATTGCTAATCTACGCCAATGATACGCCAATACAAGAGAGGCCTCTGGCGGAGGCGTTCTTGCTGGTCCTGTTATTGCTCCTGACCAAGATCCGACTCAAAATCCACCTCCACAACGGGAATGTTGACGAGAACGATGAAGCAGAGCGAGAAGAGGCCATTTTTGCAGCGAGCCGCGATGCGATCCGTCTGCTTGAGCAGGGATCCTCTGAGGAACTTAAGGTTTCGCGTCAGGAATACAACGATGTTCTAGGTCCAGTCACGCTATTCGAACCGGCCGGTGATCTTGGTGACATCCAACGTCTTTGGGGACTGCCCCTCACGCTCGTCTTGATGGCGGGGAGTAGCGGTCCTTATCGGAGAGCCTTCCTCTTCGACGATGCAGGCCGAATCTTGCGACTTCGCTGTGATGCTGAGGCCGCTGTGCACTTTCACAAGCGACGTCAGATCGTCAAGCCATTTACCTTTGACGAAGTTGAGACTAAAAAGCGTGCGATGGCACGAGGTTTGAAGTTGGAGATTTGCCCCAATGCTCAAACGCGTTTGTCGTCTCTCCCGTGAGGCTCAACTTAGCCCGTGTGAATACGACGCACTGCGTGGTTATAGCCCCCTGCTGTGCCAGCGTCTCGTGCAGGAACTCCGGCTGGCATCCGAGGATCGGTTGCTGGACATAGGCTGCGGGACCGGCAAGCACACGTCGATGGTCTCGGCGCTGGCTGGTTGTCACGCTTGTGGCGTTGACGTTGACGCCGGCCGAATCGCTCACGCCCGCCAAACCAATCCTCTCGTTAACTGGGACCGCCAGGACGCTGACAACCTGCAGTTCTCGGATGGCGCCTTTACCGCCGTACAGATCAACTTGGCCATCCACCGTTTTCGCGAGCCCGGGCATGTGCTACGGGAAGCTGCACGCGTTTTGCCAAGGTCTGGCGGTATAGCTATCACAAGCTTATCGCATGAGCAACTCGGTGAGCAACTGGACTTGAGGTTCTTCCCCGAGGCTCTCGCAGCAGAACTGGAGCGATTTCCGCGAATCTCGCAGATCGTGCAGGTAATGAGAGCTGCTGGCTTTGGCGAAATCAGGACTGCAGTTCACGAGGAACCTGCCGCGCCGGCAGACCGTGACTGGCTCGACTGGATTCAGCAGAAGCCTTACTCGGCTCACCGGCTCATGTCCGATCAGGCATTCTCCAAGAACTTCGCAGAGCTGTCGCGCTTTGTGGGCCAGAGTGGTGTCACGCAGAGCGTCGTCAATCGGTGTTCTATTGTGATTGGCCTGAAAGGGAGGAACTCGTGAGTGGAACAGTGGGCGAACGGAAGTCTCGTCTGTTCAACCGCCAAACAATCAGTTGGGCGATGTATGACTTTGCGAACTCCTCGTACATTCTCATTATCCCGGCGGTTAGCTTTGCAGTGTACTACCGCACGGTCGTTTGTGCAGGTGACGATCGGGCAGATGTACGGTGGGCTATTCTCATTTCTTGCTCGCTTGGCGCGGCTGGGATTCTGTCACCGCTGATCGGCGCCATCGCTGATATCGCCAAGCTCCGCCGCCTTCTGTTCATCTTTATGACCACGATCTGTTGTCTGGCATCGGCAATGTTGTTTCAGGTGCATGCCGGTGATGTGCTGCTCGGGGCGATCATCTTCTTCTGTGCGCACACCACATACGGCGTGGCAATCTCGCTGTACGACTCGTACCTTCGGGAGCTTGTCAAGGATGAGGCGCTGTTGGGGCGCCTCTCCGGCGCCGCCTGGGGCTTTGGTTACTTGGGTGGAATCGCCTGTCTTGCCATCTGTTTCCCATTGCTTCGAGGAGGCTTTGCAGACGAGAATCTGCTCCTGTACCGGTCAGCCTTTGTAGTGACTGCTGGCTTCTACTTGGTCTTCTCACTTCCGGCGTTCTTCTTTCTGCCCAGACAGGGCGGTGAATCCACTGGTAGAAGTCGGATGTTCCTTATCGTCCGCGATGCGTACGTGGATTTATGGCGGACAGTGCGGAGTTGGCGTTCACATAGGGAGGCCTTCAAGTTTCTCCTCAGCTTCTACTTCATCTCCGATGCTATTGTTACCGTGATTTACTTCACCGCCATTTACTTGCAGGTCAATTTCGACATGACCATTGTTCAGATTCTCGGCCTTACCGTCGTGATTCAGGCAATTGGGATTCCTGCGACCGCGGCATTTGGGTATCTAGGGGATCGGTGGGGCAAGCGGAGGACCATTTTCGCGACGCTAGCCATCTGGGTCGGCGTTGTTCTCCTGATGGTCTTCGGCAGCGCCTCGTACGTTCCCTACGTCATGGCCGGGTTGATGAGCCTTGTGCTTGGCTCTACGCAGGCCTTATGTCGAAGCCTCTACAGCGAGATGATACCTAAGGATCGGTCTGCGGAGTTCTTCGGATTCAGCACATTCGCTGGTAAGGTATCCTCCGTCCTCGGTCCGATCGTCTTCGGGCTCGTCGCCTCCGCATCAGGCAGTCAAAGACTTGGATTGGCATCCCTGCTTGTCTTCTTCGCGGTAGGAGCATCGATCCTGGCTTCAGTCAGGACCCCAGGTCAAGCACAAGACGCGCTGAAGGACGAGGGAAGAAAGGCGCAAGCGTGAAGGCGGAAGGCATGGCGAAGGGCAACCTGGGCCCGTGTCGTGTGAAGGAGCGAGTGAACAAAAGGGAGCGGGAGTCGATTCTCCTGCCGACCCCTTTCCCGTCCTCTTCCTGGCCAACCGCCCGCAGCCTATCGGAGAGCCCATATCTGCGCCAAGTCCAACGCAAAACGCCCTCCCGGGCCTTCCCCCGGCCCTCCCGGTCCCCCGAGCCCCCGTCCTCCAATCCCCGATCGTCAATCCCCAAACCGGAACGGGGAGCAAGACTATAGGCTGTCTTGAGAAAAGGAGCCTCTCAGATGTCGCCATCGTTCCCAGAGCAGGCGATCGACAGGGATTGTGCGCCCCTCAGCCGCAACGGCCGAGACTTTGCGGGCGTTTGCGGGCGTTTGCACTTTTTTTTATTGCCGACCGACCCCCCGCCGGACCCGGGTTAAAAAATGCTTCCCGGCAGGAGAAAAAATGACCCGTCACCGACCACTGAACACTGAGAACTGATCACTGAAGACGCTGCAAACTCCGTCAAATACCGGCAAATTGCACTTTTTCTTATTCGCGGAGCATCGCAGCCTGGGTCAATCGGACCCCCGTCGGAAAACGGCGCACCGGCAGCAGGTGGGTGATAAAACCCATCCTACGGGGCGGCCCCGTCTGGCCGGCGCGGGCTTACTCGGTGAAGAGGGCTTCGACGAAGGTTTCGGGGTCGAAGGGTTCGATGTCGTCGAGGGTCTCGCCCAGGCCCACGAACTTGACCGGGACCTCGAGTTGGTCGCGGATGCCGACGACGATGCCGCCCTTGGCCGAGCCGTCCAGCTTGGCCAGGATGATGCCGCTGACCGCGACGTGGTCGCTGAAGCTGCGGGCCTGATTGACGGCGTTCTGGCCGATGGTGGCGTCGAGCACCAGCAACACCTCGTGGGGGGCACCGGGGATCTTCTTCTCGACCACCCGCTGGATCTTGTTCAGCTCGCGCATCAGGTGGTCCTGGGTGTGCAGCCGGCCGGCGGTGTCGACCAAGAGAATGTCTGCCCCGCGGGCCACCGCGGCCTCACAGGCGTCGTAGGCCACCGCCCCGGGGTCGGCATCCTGCTCGTGCTTGACGATCTCCACGCCGCAGCGTTTGGACCACTCGGTGAGCTGCAGGACGGCGGCGGCCCGATAGGTGTCGCAGGCGGCGAGGACCACCTTGTGGCCCTGCTGCTTGAGATAGTTGGCCAGCTTGGCGACGCTGGTGGTCTTGCCGGAGCCGTTGATCCCCGCGACCAGGATCACGGTCGGGCCCGACGGGGCCCGGGCCAGGGCCCTATCGGCCGCGGGCCATTGGGCGATGATGTGTTGCTTCAGAAAGGTGAGGATGTCCTCGGATTGGGTGATTTCCCCGGCCTTCCAGGCGACCCGGACGGCAGCGACCAGTTTTTCCGTGGTGGCCGGGCCGAAGTCGTCCTGGATCATGGTGTCGTGGACGTCCTCCAGCAGGCCCTCGTCGATCCGGCGGCCTCTGGGCAGGACCGCCTTGAAGCTGTCGGCCACTCGGGCTCGAGTCTTTCCCAAGGCCGTCTTGAGTCTGTCGAAGAGCCCCATGGGATGCTCCGGGAAGAGGAAACGTCGAAACGTCGAAAAGTCAAAACGTCAAAAGGTCGAAACGCCCTGGTGCTCCGGGCTATGCTTTGCGTTCATCCATCATCCTTTGTCGGGCGACCTTCATCCTTCGCTGCTTCTTTCTCGTCATTCGTCCCTTCGCTCTCCTCCTTCATCTTGGTCATGATGGCGTCGAGGATGCCGTTGATGAAGGCGCTGGATTCTTTGGTTCCGAAGGTCTTGCCGATCTCCATGGCCTCGGTGAGGGCTACTCGGGGCGGGACCTCGGAGCGGTGGAGCATCTCGCAGATGGCCACGCGGATGGCGTTTCGATCTACGGTGGCCATGCGCTTCAGGTCCCAGTGTTCGGCAACTTGCCCGATCAACTTGTCGAATGTGCTGCGCTTCTCCCACGTGTCGTACACCAGGCCTCGGGCGTAGTCGCGGACCGCGGCGTCGGGCGATTCGTCGGCCAGGAATTCATCCAACTGCGGCAGGAAGTCCTCGGCCTGCACCTCGAGCTGACAGAGCGACTGCATGGCGAGGATCCGTGCTCGGTGGCGGTCGATCATGGCGGCGCTCGGTGAGGGGTCGCACCTGATTGGAGAGGGGTGTTGGGCAACGGGCTACTTCGGCCCCTTGGCGGCCGCCCCGATCTCGCGCAGGACATTGACCGTCTCCACGGCGCTGAGGGCGGCGTCGGCACCCTTGTTGCCCGACTTGGCCCCGGCCCGCTCGATGGCCTGCTCGATGGTGTCGGTGGTCAGCAGGCCAAAGCCGACCGGGACGCCGGTCTCCAGGGTGACCTGGGTCAGCCCCTTGGCCGCCTCGCCGGCGACGTACACGTGGTGACTGGTTTCTCCCCGAATGACGCAGCCCAGGCAGATGAGGGCGTCGTAACGCCCCGCCTGGGCCAGGGCCTGGGCGGTCAAGGGCATCTCCCAGGAGCCCGGCACCCAGACCTCGTGGATGTCCTGCTCCGCGGCGTTGTGCCGGAGCAGGGCGTCGCGCGCCCCCGACAGGAGGCGCGAGGTGATGAACTCGTTGAAGCGGCTCACGATAATGGCGAACCGCAAGCCGGTAGCGTCGAGTTTTGCAGAGATGGTGTTCTTCATGGTTGGCGCAGTCTAGCCGGTAACGGAGGGAGGATCAATCACCGGCCCGGGCGGCCCGGCGAGCCGCCCGGGTTGTGGGGGTTGGTGGCCAGACCTATCATGGCGGTCGAGGTCGTTGCCCGCCGGGAAACCCTGGCGGCGGCCATAGAATCCACCGGGGAGTCGGCTCGAGTATCGCCATGTTCTACCAGCCACATGAGATCGAGGAGGCCCTCGCGATCCGGGCGGAAATGGGGGCGGAGGTGACGCCGATCGGGGGTGGGACGGATGTGGTGGTGGAGTTGAACCGCCAGACGCAGGGGCCGAAGCATCTCCTCGATCTGACACATGTCGCTGGTTATTCGGACGTTGAGCAGCACAACGGGGACTGGATGCTCTCGGGGGGGGCGACCTTTAGCAGGCTCGCGGGGCTGCCGGTTCGGGCGTTGGCCGAGGCGGCCATGACCGTCGGGGGGGTGGCGATCCGAAATCGGGGGACTATTGCCGGGAATCTGGGCACCGGGTCACCGGCGGGCGACGGCTGCGTGGCGCTGCTCGCCGTTGACGCCGAGGTTGAGCTTAGCCATGTGACCCGGGGACCGCGGATGATCCCGATCGACGAGTACTTCATCGCCTATGGGCGGACGGCGCTGCTGGCTGACGAATTGATCACCAGGGTGCGGCTCCCCAGCGAATGGGCCACGGGGTGGTACAAGATCGGCAAGCGGGGGGCGACGAATATCAGCGTGGTGTGTTGTGCCGTGGCCGGGTCACCGCCGGACGCCCTGGCGCGCGGCGAGGCGCCCGGCAAGGTGCGGATCGCCTTGGGCAGCGTTGGGCCGACGGTGATGCGGGCGAAGCGGGCCGAGGCCATGGTCGTCGCCGGAGGGCTGACCGACGCGGTGATTGACGAGGCGGCGTCAATGGCCATGCAGGAGGTTTCGCCGATCGACGACCATCGAGCGTCGGGGGCCTACCGGCGGGCGATGGTTGGGGTGTTGGTTGGGCGGCTGTTGCGGCGACTAGGGCGTTAGAAAAGTCGAAAAGTCAAAAAGTCGAAAAGTCGAAACGCAGGGACGTTGACACTATGAACGAGGAGAGTCGCCGGACATCCTGGATGCTGTCGTGTACGGTCAACGGGGAAGCGGTGGAGATCGAGGTTCGGCAGGATGAGACGTTGCTCGCCGTGCTGCGCGATCGGCTGGGTCTGACGGGCACCAAGGGGTCGTGTTTGGAGGGGGAGTGTGGGTCTTGCACGGTGATCGTGGATGGGCAGGCGGTAAATAGCTGTCTGGTGTTGGCGGGGCAGATGCAGGGGCGGCGGGTCGAGACCATCGAGGGGCTGGCCTGCGGAGAGAAGCTGCACGTGTTGCAGGAGAAGTTTCTGGCCAGCGGGGCGGCGCAGTGCGGGTATTGCACGCCCGGCCTGATCATGGCGGCCAAGGCCCTGCTGGAGGCCAACCCGGAGCCGACGGATGAGGAGTTCCTGGAAGGCATGGAGGGAAATATCTGCCGGTGTACGGGGTATGGGGCGATCCGGGAGGCGATCGTCGCGGCAGCGAAGGAGTGGAATGAGTGAAGGGCGTTGCCGGGCGGGTAGTTGGCGCCGGGCGCCAGGTTGGAAGTCGAAAGTGAAACAGTGGTCGGTCAGGCTTGGTTTGGCGGGTTGACCGCCAGTGAGTGACCTCTGGGGTGTTGGGCGGAGACCGGGCCGAGGACGGCCCGGCTCACTCGAGTCCTCAAGTCGGGGTTGACAGAGCAATAGTCAAGAAGACGAGACGTCTTTAGTGACCGACGTGGGTGCTTGATGCAGCGTGTACCGCCAGATCAGCAGGTACCTCCCGACCAAGATCGGGGGCTCTTGGTGGAGCCTGCGGAGACGCCGTTTAAGGAATCGCCGACCGGGGCGGTGGGGCGGAGTGAGCGGCGGATCGGCGGGGTGGAGAAGGTCCTGGGGACGGCGCTGTACGGGGCGGATCTGTTTCCGAATCGGGCGGACTACTTCGCCCAGGTGGTCCGTTCGGAGGAGGCCCATGCGGAGCTTGTCGAGATCGACAAGGCCGCGGCGCTGAGGGTGGCCGGCGTGTTGGCGGTGTATACGGCGGCGGACGCCCCGGGGACCAATCGGCAGGGCTTGATTCATCGCGATCATCCGGTGCTGGCGGAAGACAAGGTGTTGTACCGGGGGGACGCGGTGGCGATGGTCGTCGCCGAGACGGAGATCGCCGCCCGGCGGGGGCGTGACGCCGTGCAAGTCACCTATGAGCCGCTGCCGGTCATTGGGGGGATCGACGAGGCGTTGGCGGAAGGCGCCCCGCGGCTGCACCCTGATGGCAACATCATGGGCGGCAAACGAATCCGCAAGGGTGACACTGATGCGGCACTGGCGGCCAGCGCGGTCATCGTCAGCGACACCTTCCAGACGCAGACGGTAGACCACGCGTTTCTGGACCTGGAGGCGGGGATGGCCCGGTGGGACGGGGGGCTGCTGACCGTTGAGGTGTCCGGCCAATGGGCCCACGAGGAGCGGCGGCTGGTGGCGTTGGCCCTGGGGCTGCCGATGGAGGCGGTGCGGATCATCACGCCGGAGACAGGCGGGGCCTTTGGCGGGCGGGAAGACCTTAGCATTCAAGTCTATCTGGGCATGGCGGCGCTAGCGCATCCGGGCAAGACCATCGCCATGCGTTACAGCCGGGCGGAGTCGATGCGGGCCCGGCACAAGCGGCACGCTGTGCGGATTCACTACACTCTGGGGGCCGATCAGGACGGGACGCTTACGGCGGCGAAGGTGACGGTGTATTCGGATGAGGGGGCCTACGCCTCGACCGGGCCGGCGGTGTTGCGCAAGGCGGCCAGCCATGCGACGGGGCCCTATCGGGTGCCGCATGTGCACGTGGATGTGTATGGGGTGTTTACCAACAACAACCCGACCGGGGCCATGCGAGGCTTCGGGGCCTGCCAGATGGCGATCGCTCACGAGGGGATGATGGACCGGCTGGCGGAACGGCTGGCTATCGATCGGGTGGCCCTGCGGCGCAAGAACCTGATCCGCTCCGGGGATGCGGTGACCACGGGGCAGCGGATCCCGCTGGCGACGGCAGTGGAGTGCATGGAGGCGGCGTTGGAGCGATTCGGCACTGGCAGGCAAGCTGCCAGTGGCACCCGTGCGAAGAAACCCCCCGACCAAGGTCGGGGGCTCTTGGGTCGGGGGCTCTTGGGTCGGGGGGTGCTGACGGGTGATGGTAGTGACACGGCGTTGGCATCGCACCAGCGGCGGGGATGGGGGCTGAGTGTGGTCTGCTTCGGGCTGGGCTACGGTGACGGGTTTCCTGATGCCAGCCGGGCACGGGTCAAGTTCTCCGGGGAAGGGCGGCTGGAGGTCTATACCGGCGGGGTGGAGTACGGCCAGGGGTTGCCCAATATGGTGGCCCAGATTGCGGCAGAGGAGCTGGGTCTGCCGGTTTCCCAGGTGGTGGTGAACTGGGGTGACACGGGGGGGACGCTGGAGTCCGGGTCGACGTCGGCATCGCGACAGACTTACTTCACCGGCAATGCGGTGAAGATCGCCGCCAGCGAGTTGAAGGAGGAGTTGCTGGACGTTGCCGGGAAGGTATTGGGCATACACCCTCACGAACTGGATCTGGCCGGGGGTAAGGTGGCGGGGCGGTTCGATGCTCGTCTGGAGATGACGATCGCCGACGTGCTCGCCGCGGGGCGGCAGCGGGGCTATTCGCTGGAGGGGAAGGGCATTTTCAAACCGCGGACGGTATGCGAGGATTTCGACACCGGGCAGTCGCCGCAGGCGTTCGTCACGTACTTGTTTGCCGCCCACGTCGCCCAGGTGGTGGTGGACGTGGAGACAGGAGAGGTTCGGGTCGAGCGGCACGTGGCCTGTCACGACGTGGGCCGGGCGATCAACCCGCAGTCGGTCGAGGGGCAGATGGCCGGCGGGGCGGCTCAGGGCATCGGCATGGCCCTGATGGAGGAGGTGGTGATGGATGGCGGGCGGATGATGAACGCCAGCTTCACCGATTATATCCTGCCGACGATACGGGACGTGCCCCAGATCGAGTGCGTGATATTGGAGAACGACGATCCGGGCGGGCCGTTCGGGGCCCGGGGGATCGGTGAGCCGCCGCTGATCGCCGCGACGCCGGCGGTGCTGTCGGCGATCGGGGACGCGATCGGGGTGGCCCCGCACACCTTGCCGTGCAATCCTCAGCGGATCTGGGAGCTGCTTCACCCGGAGGAGGCGAAGGTTCCGCCGGACGCCCGCTTGGCGACGGCTCCGCCGCATGCCAGGATGGTGAAGTGATCGGCAGCACCGGAGGTCTAAGCAGGACCAGGCAATGTCGGAACGGTGGCCGGGGCGTGGCAAAGTCGAGAAGCCCGGCTGAAGCCGGCTACTGCGGCGAGAAGCCGGAGGTTAGAAGGCGAACTCAGAACCCCCAACTGAAGTTGGGGGCAAAGACCGGTCGGCTGAAGCCGACCCTTGGTCCCGAACGCCAGCCCCCGAACCCTAGTTCCCGAACCCCGGCCTCCGGACCCCAACTCCCGCGACCCAGCCCCGGGCCCCGGACCCTTCGGTTGCGGCCAGAGGCCGCGCTGTGCGGCAGGTGATTCCGTGTTAGGCTGTTGGGCATTGGCAGGGATATCGAAATGAAGATCAGGATCGAGCACGGGACAATGATTGCCCATCGGGGCGAGGCACCGGTGGTTCTGGACGATCATTCGGTGTTGATCGATGGGGGGATGATCGTCGAGGTTTGTCCGTCGCAAGATGCCGGGAGCGGGGCGGTCGATCAGGTAATTGATGCCTCGGAGCATCTAGTCATCCCGGGGTTGGTCAACACGCATCATCATCTCTATCAATCGCTGACCCGCGGGCTGAAGGGCGTTCAGGATGCGGGGCTGTTTGATTGGCTGGGGGCGTTGTATCCGCGATGGGGGCGGATCGACTACCAGGCAGTGAAGATGGCCGCCCAGGTCAGCATCGCCGAACTGCTGCTGTCCGGCTGCACGACGACGAGCGATCATCACTATTTGTTTCCTCGGGGCAGCGACGTGCGGCTCGAGGCGGTGCTAGAGGCGGCGGAGTCGTTGGGCATTCGGCTGCACGCCTGCCGGGGGAGCATGAGCGTCGGGGCGAGCAAGGGCGGCTTGCCGCCGGACGACTGCGTGGAGGGCGAGGACGAGATTCTGAAAGACTGCCGGCGGGTGCTGGAGCGGTTTCACGACGATCGGCTGGGGTCGATGCGGCGGATCGACCTGGCCCCGTGTTCGCCGTTCTCGGTAAGCGTCGAGCTGTTGCGGGACACGGCGGCGTTGGCCCGAGAGCGTTGCGTGCTGCTGCACACACATGCAGCGGAGACGCAAGACGAGGAGGAGTATTGCCGGCAACGGTTCGGCATGCGGCCGATCGAATGGCTGGAGACGATCGGCTGGCTGGGGCCGGATGTCTACCTGGCGCACTGCGTCCACCTCACCGACGCGGACATCACTCACCTGGCGGCGACGCAGACGGGGATCGTTCACTGTCCGTGCTCGAATATGCGGCTGGGCAGCGGGATCGCCCCGGTGGCTCGGCTGCTGAAGGCCGGGGCCAAGGTGGGGCTGGGGGTGGACGGCAGTTCGAGCAACGACGGCGGGCATCTGCTGGCCGAGGCCCGGCAGGCCCTGTTGTTGCAGCGGGCCGCGCATGGTGCCGGGGCGCTGTCGGTGGCCGAGGCGTTCAGGATGGCCACCTTGGGCGGGGCGGCGGTGTTGAGTCGCCGGGAGTTGGGCAACATCGAGGAAGGCTGCGCCGCCGATATCGCCATGTTCCGGCGGGACGACGTCGCCTTGGCGGGTGCGGTGGAGCACGACCCGTTGGGCGCTTTGATCCTGGGCCACGTGGGCCGGGCGGACCGGGTGCTGGTGAACGGTCAGACAGTGGTAAAGGAGGGTCAGGTCGTGGGGATCGACCTGGGTGCATTGGTAGATCGTTTCAACGATACGGTGCGGGCGGTCTTCTCCGGCTAGGGCAGTTGGCGATTGGGGGGTGGCAGAGCGCGGCCACTGGCCGCAACCAATCTGTGGCACGGCGCCGGAGCCTGGGACCCCACCGGCGAGACGGCGGAGCCACAGATCTGCGACTACACCGGCGAGACGCCGGTGCCACAGGTCCGTGAGGCGGCCTGGAGATACCCGGCATGTTCTGCGATGTTATCAGTCTGTCGTTTGGCATCATGCAATTCATCATCGATGTGTTGTTCGGGTTCTGGAGCCTGCTGGGGATAACGGCGCCGGATATCCTCGGTTCAATCGGCTCGCTCTTCGGGTGTAATGTGTGATGGTCGCGTGTCGGGGCTGCGTGGTCGGCACGCCGTCGGAGAGGGAAGGAGCGGGATGGCCAAGAACATCGAGATCAAGGCCCGGGTGCGGGATTGGGAGGGGCAGATCGAGCGGGCCCGGGCGCTGGCCTCATCGCGGGAGGAACTCCGGCAGGAGGACACGTTCTTCACCTGCGGGCGGGGATATCTCAAGATGCGGGAGTTCGGGGACGGCTCGGGGGAACTGATCTTCTATCGGCGGGCCAAACAGAATGACCCGAAGGTGTCGGACTACCATATCTGGCCGGTCGAGGCGGCGGGCATGTTGCGCGAGTTGTTGGCGGAGGAGATGGGCCCCACTCGGACGGTGCGCAAAGCGAGGACGGTCCTGCATTGCGGGCAGACGCGGATACATTTCGATGAGGTCGAAGGGCTGGGTCGGTTCATCGAGCTGGAGGTGGTGCTCGCCGCGGGGCAGGACCAGGGCGAGGGCGGCCGGATCGCTCGGGGGCTGATGGAGTCGTTGGGCATCGGGGCGGACGACCTGATTGACAGAGCCTACGTGGACATGTTGTGATAGGGTGCTTCGCCGATATAGCGATGAGCAGCCGGCGGTCTACTGCAGGGAGACGGGGTCCACGTCAACGATCAGGCTCTTGGCCTTGGTCTTCAAGGTGCCTTCGGACTTGAACAGATCGACGGCCGCGAGCATGGCCGTGGAGCTGCTGAAGAACAGTTGGAGGTCGTAGCGGTACATGTCTTTCAGCCGGGGGATGGGGGCGGGCCGGGGGTCGGAAAGCTTGGCCCGAATGCCCTTTTGGGCGAGAGTCTGGCGAATGTTCTCTGACAGGGCTTCGGCAGCGGCCTGCAGCTTGCTCATCTTGGGGTCGGCCAGGACTATCCTCAACAGTCGAGTATGGGGCGGCTGGCCGGCAGCTTGGCGCCGGGCGAGTTCCAATCGGGCGAAGTTCTCGTAGTCGCCGGCTACAGCGTGCCCGATGATGGGGTTGCGGGCGTCGAAGGTCTGGACGATGACGTGGCCGCCGACGTCACCGCGACCGCTGCGGCCGGCGACCTGGAGGACGAGCTGGAAGGTGCGTTCCTCGGAACGGAAGTCGTCCAGGGCCAAGGCGGTGTCGGCACTGACGATGCCGACGAAGGATACGAAGGGGAAGTCCAGTCCCTTGGCGATCATCTGGGTGCCGACCAGAATGTCGCATTCCCGGCGCTCGAAGGCCCCGAGCACGTCAGCGTAGTCGGCGGCCCGCTGCATGATGTCGGAATCGACCCGGCGGAGCCTGGCTTGGGGGAACTTCCGGCGGATCTCGGCCTCGACACGCTGGGTGCCGACGCCGAAGCGCACCAGGGTGCCGTCGCAGCCGGCCATCTGACAGCGGTTGGGCACGGCGAGGCGGGCCCGGCAGTAGTGGCAGTGGGCCAGTTCGGTGGTGGCGTGGAAGACCATCTGCACCGAGCAGTGGGGGCAGACGACGGCGGTCTGGCAGCGCGGGCAGTGTAGGAAGTTGGCGTAGCCCCGGCGGTTGAGCAGCAGGACGGCCTGTTCGCCGCGGTCCAGGGTCTGCCCGAGGTGCTGCTCCATGGCCCGAGAGAGCAGGTGAATGCCGCGGCGGACCTTGTGCTCGGCGCGCATGTCCACCAGGTGCACGGTGGGCATGTCCAGGCCCCGTACGCGATGGGGCAGACGGAGCAGGTGGTAGCTCTTGCGCCGCTGGACGTTTCTCCAGGTCTCGAGCGACGGGGTGGCCGAGCCGAGGACTGCCGGGATGCCCTCGAGGTGGGCCCGCTTGATGGCGATGTCGCGTGTGTGGTAGCGGGGGGCGGCGAGGTTCTTGTAGCTGGGCTCGGCCTCTTCGTCCACGACGATTACGCCGAGGTTGGGGCAGGGGGCGAAGACGGCGCTGCGGGTGCCGATGACCACGGGGATATCGCCGGAGGCGACGGCGGCCCAGGTTCGGGAGCGCTGGACACCGGTCAGGCCGCTGTGAATGTTGGCGACGCGGTCGAAGCGGGCCTGCAGGCGTTGGACGGTCTGGGTGGTGAGGGCGATTTCGGGGACCAGGAGGATGGCCTGTCGTCCTTCGGCGAGGGCCCGGCGCATGGCGGCGATGTAGCATTCGGTCTTGCCGCTGCCGGTGACGCCGAAGAGCACCTGCACGGAGAACTGGTGGGCGTCGACGGCGGTGGACAGGTGGTTGACGGCGGCGAGCTGGTCGGCGTTGAGTTCGAAGACGGGCTCCTGATGGTCAACGAGACTCTGCTCGGGGGCGACGGGTAGGCGGCGGGTCTCGATGGTAATGCGGCCTTTGGCCTGCAGGGTCTTGATAACCCCCGGTCCGCAGGCGGCGGCCCGGCAGCAGGCCTCCACCGGGCAAGCCCCGTCGGCGTCGGCCAAGAAGGCCAGCACGGCGGCCTGCTTGGGGGGGAGCTTCTGGTCGGCGGTGGAGACGTCGGCGGAAAGGGTCGCGTAGTCTACCTTCCGCCAGCCCGCGTGGGACTTGGCGGCCGCGGGGACCATCATGTCCAGGGTCCGGCCCAGGGGGGCGGCGTAGTAGCGGGCGATCCATCGACCCAACTCCAGCAGCTTGTCATTCAGCAGGGGTGTTTGGTCCACGACGGCCAGGATCGGCTTGAGGGTCGAATCCCAGGGCTGCTGACTGACCGACAGGCAGAAGGCCGGCGTGGGTCGGTCGTTTCGGCCGAAGGGGACGGTGACCCGCATGCCGGGCGCGGCGGCGCCTTCCAATTCCGCGGGGACGCGGTAGCTGTAGTACTTGTCGATCGGGGCCAGCATGGCGACGGTGACGACGGTGGCGTTGCGGACTTGGGGCTGGTCGATCAGGGAGGGAGTCAGGTGCCGGGTGTTTGCCTTGGACATGGTCGCGTCAGCCTGATTGTCGTTTGCGGCACATATTATACGGGGTTGGCGATTGTCGGGGACACTCGGGGGTTGGCCTGTGGCGAGGCCCCTCCTGGTTGCGTTCGGCGGAGAGATGCGTAGAGTAGCCCGCTGGATGATTGAAGTTCACGAACTGGTCAAGGTCTTTCCCACTACCGAAGGCGGAGAGAAGAGGGCCGTAGACGGGGTATCGTTCTGCGTCCGGCCCGGTGGAATTTACGGCCTGCTGGGTCCCAACGGCGCCGGGAAGACCACCACGCTGAGGATGCTGAGTGGGCTGCTGACGCCGACCTCCGGGTGGGCCCGGCTGATGGGGCACGACGTTCGGACCGAGCGGGAGGCCTCCCGTCGCTCGCTGGGATACCTGACGGCCAACACCGGTTTGTACCAACGGCTGAGCCCCCGGGAGCTGCTGCGCTACTTCGGGGGACTGATCGGGATGGAGCGGCCGGCGATCGAGCAGCGGATGGATGTCCTGATTGACTGGCTCGACATCTCGTCTTTTGCCGATCTTCGCTGCGGGGGGCTTTCCTCCGGGCAGAAGCAGAGGACCAACATCGCCCGGGCCCTGATGGGTGATCCTCCGATTCTGGTAATGGACGAACCCACCCTGGGGCTGGACGTGTTGACCAATCGGGTGGTTCTGGACTTCATTCGGGCGGAGGGGGCCCGGGGCAAGGCGATCATTCTCTCGACCCACTATCTGGACGAGGCGGAGGCGCTGTGCGACTGCTTCGGCCTGATACACCAGGGCAAGCTGATGGGGGAAGGCGATTTGGCGGCGCTTCGGGCCCAGACGGGTCGGGAGCGGCTGAGCGAGATTTTCCTCCAACTTTGCGGCTTGGAGCAGCACGTGCTGAAATGCGAGACGGGGATTGATGGTTTGGGATCAGGGGATGGCCCCGGTCCACGCCGGGGCACGGAGGAGGGGAGTTCGGCAATCGATGACCCGCAATCCCAAGGGGGCCCGAGGTGAGCCGGTACCGACGGGTATGGATCGTATATTGCAAGGAGTTGATCGAGACCCTGCGCGATCGGCGGACGCTGCTGGCCATGGTGGTGGTGCCGATCTTGCTCTATCCGGCTCTGTTTCTGGTCTTGATCGAGGCCCTGAAGACGGAGACCAGCCGTCGCCAGGCGGAGCACTATTTCATCTGTGTGCCCACCGAGAATCACCGCTCGTGGCTTCAGGCGGTGTTGGAGCGGGAGAACAATGACCGAGCCGCCGCCCTGACCGCCTATGAAGAAGCCGCCCAGGCCGCGGGGAAAGCGGTCGAAGATGTCGGCGACAGCCTGTTTGCCTACTTGCGCGGCGAGCAAGTGACCATCGACGTGGTCGGGCCGAGCACTTCTCTGTGGGACCTGGTAGCGGAGCAGACCTATCACGCCGGGATCATCGTGGCCCCACCTCCGGATGTGGAGGAGCCCATCCAGGCCGGCACCCACGTCGTTCAGTTGATCCACTGCGATACCGATCCGCGGTCGGAGTTCGTCTTCCATGAACTGGAGCGGATACTGACCCACGAATCCGCGCGGATCTTCAACGAGCAGATCACCAGGCTTGCCGGAGGCAAGGAGCCCTTGCGTCCCCTGGTTTTTAACGCCTTGACGACGGCCAGTTCGGATGAGCAATTCGCCCGGATCCTGGCCATGGTGGTTCCGTTTCTGCTGGTCACCATGACGGTTACCGGGGCGATGTATCCGGCGATCGACCTGACCGCGGGGGAGCGCGAGCGGGGCACCCTGGAGACCTTGGCGGTTTCGCCGGCGCCGGTGGGGCAGATCGTGGCCGGCAAGTTCATCGTGATCGTGACCATAGCGATGATCAGCACGTTTCTGAATCTGACCTCGATGACCGCGGTGTTGCACTTCACCAAGCTGGATCAACTGGCTGCATCCATGCAGCGGACCCGGCAGGCCGAAGCCCTGGTGGTGGAGGGGATGATCGATCGGGCCGCCCGAGGCGTCGCCGACCATCCGTCCGCCGGTCCCGGGGCGATGGGGGCCAACCGCCTGGACGGGGCCACTACATTCTCCGCCCAGCAGGAGTACCTGGAGCGCAGCCGCCGTCTGGAGGAACAGGCCGGTCAGAAGCCGGGCTTCCTGACCAAGGCGGCACCGATCGTGATGCTGGCCATGATTCCCTTCGCGGTGTTATTCAGCGGGGTGATGCTGGCGGCGTGCAGCTTCGCCCGGACTTTCAAGGAGGCCCAGAACTACATGATGCCGGTGATGATGGCGGCCATCGTCCCGGCCATGGTGGTCTCCTACATGCCCACGGTCAAACTGGAAGGAGTGCTGCTGGTGATGCCGGTGGCCAACGTGGTCGTCTTGATGCGGGAGTTGTTTCTGGGCCATTACGACGTACCCGCGATGAGCCTCTGCCTGCTGTCGACCTGTTTTTACGCGGCGGCTGCAGTGACCCTGGCCGCCAAGTTGTACGGCAACGAAGCGGTGCTCTTCAGTGACGTGGGCAGCTACAAGACCTTGCTGCGGCGGCGGTTCATCAAGCCGGGGGTCTTCCCGTCGGCGGCCTTTGCCCTGCTGACCGTGGCGGTGCTCTTTCCGGTGAATTTCTACTGGCAATCCTATCTGCTGGAGGTGGATTCCAGCACGGCCCGGTTTCGCATCGTGATCGCCTTGGCCCTGGTGTTCATCGTAGCGGCGCCGGCGGTGCTGTTCTCCTGGTATCTGAGGCTGGACCTGCGGCGGACGTTTTCGTTGCACGTGCCGGCGGCGTGGCCGTCGATCGGGGCGGTCCTGCTGGCCATCTCGGTGGTGCCGATGACCAGCCTGCTGCAACAGATTCAGTACACCTATTTCTCGGCGGCCTCGGCGGGCAGTCAATTCCCCGGGCTGCAGGAGGAATGGATGACGGGCGGCTCGCTGGTCGGCATGCTCCTGGTGTTGGCGGTCTTGCCGGGCGTTTGCGAGGAACTCCTGTTCCGCGGGTTTCTCCTGTCCGGTCTGCGGCAGAAGCTCTCCACGGTGCTCATGGTGATGATCGTGGGGCTGATCTTCGGGCTGCACCACATGGGTGGTGAGCAGATACCCATTGTGAGTCTGATGGGAATGCTGCTGACCTTCGTCTGCCTGCGGGCCGGTTCGATCTTCCCGGCGATACTCGTTCATATTGCCAACAACGGCCTGGCCCTGGCGGCGACCCGGATTGATGGCTTGTGGCAGTTCTTCGGCCTGCCGGATGCCCAGGCGGATCTGCCTCCCATCCAGCTTGATACCAGGACGGGGATGTTCTTGCTGGTCTTCATCGTCGGGTTCATCCTGGTGGCGGTGGGCGGGAAACGATCCTTCTCGTGTCCTGGCGAAAGCAGCCCGGCCGGTTGATCGATCGGGTTGGGGGTGAATGGTCGACCGCTTGCTCACCGGGAGTGGGGGCTGCGGTCAGCACCGACCTGCCCGATGACGGCGGGGCTCCGTTCGATCAAGAATGAGTCGCCAGGTCTTTGGGGTGCTGCGCCGGCACTGCGACTATCACCGGCGAGACGCCGGTGCCACAAGACCGTAGCACAAGACTGGGCTACAAGACCGGGCTACAAGGGTGCTACCCAGCTCCGGGTAGGCACCTATTGGATGGGGACGCTGGTTCCTTGTCCGGTGGTGGCGGCGTTGGAGATGGGAACGAAGGCCGCCGGTCCGGTTGCTCCGCCGATGTTGGCCAAGGAGCCGATTAGAAGGTCGAGCCCGCTGAGAATGTCGCTGAAGAACACCAAGATATCCTCGATGATCAAATCGAAGGTGGAGCGTAAGAAACTGGGCAGGTGCTCGGGCACGTCGCCGGGGATATCGAGTTGGCCGTTGTGAAGGGCGATGGCCTGCTGGATCCAGAGTCCGGGCCGACGGGATCCGATCACCCCGCCGGTGGCGGCAGTAAACTGAGTCTCGCTGGTGATCAAGGTCTGTCGTCCGCTAACCGGGCCTCCACCCTCATCCTGGGCGACCGCCGGGTGGCCGGTCAAGAGAACCGTCGCCGCCGCTACCAGGGCTAGCAGTACCGCTGGTCCGTATGCTCGTCGCTCTGCTGCCGGGCTCATAGTGTCCTCCGGGCGGTGGGGCCGCCGATGCTCTTCGCGGCGGTGGGGCCGCCGATGTTCCTCCCCGATGATTATACCACGCCGGTCATGGTCGGTGGCGATGGGTAGGCCGGGGGACAGACGTTGGTCCGCCCGACCGAGGGTGCCGGCGAACGTAAGTATCGGTCACTGCAGGGCTAGGGGGTTAGCAATGGTCTTGGGGCCGGGAGACCTCAGTGCCCCTGTATCCCGAGCCCCGCGCTGTCCTCCTCGCGCCACACGGGATTACGCAAGAAAATCTATCGGTTGTCCTCGTAATGCCCTGGTGAGGGTGAGCTTAGGGTTGTTCAGGGGTTTCTCCGGCGGAGCGTCTTTCGCCGGGGAGGTGTGGGGGAGTCGTCGAGCCTGAAACCGAGAGGGCCCGCTCTCGGCTATTGGCTCTCGCGGCTGGGGCATTCGGTCCAGAAGTCTCACGGTCGCCTGCGCCCACCGGGCGAGTCGGCGATATGGCCGGACCGCGGGGCTGGATGAACCGGGAGCGGCCTACTTGGTGTCGCCTGCGGCAGAATCGGCTCCCTCGGCGGAGGTCACCCGCTGGATGGCGGAGCGGGTGAAGGTGATCTTGGTGTTGCTGGACTCGTCAACCTTGAGGGTGATGTCGTCGTCCTTGACGGAGACCACCGTGCCCATGATGCCTCCGATGGTGACGACGCGGTCGTTCTTCTTGACGGCGGCGATCATCTCGGCGCGGCGTTTCTTCTCTTTGCTCTGGGGGCGGATGAGCAGGAAGTAAAACACCGCCGCCATCATGGCGAACGGGAGCAAGAACCCGGGCTGGCCGCAGGGAGAAACCGATTGCCCTCCCCCCCCGGGCGGCGGAGCATCTTGGGCGATGATGGTCAGCATCTCTAGCATGTGGTCTCCTCGTCATTCTCTCTATCAGAGGCGTGTTCGTGTTCCG